>CAZIAH010000045.1:0-29650 GCA_964537715.1 uncultured bacterium
ATGTAACTTCATCTCGGGTTGTGCTGCCCACGGGTGAAATTCGTGAATTTACTGCTGACGATGTGAAGCTGATATCAGAGGCTGAAGGGACTACCGGATTTATCAGTCAGGTCACTCTGAAGGTACAATCCTTTGAAGAATTGGATATCGTTGCTCTGGGATGTCCTGATGCTCATGATATGCAGAAACTGGTTGAATCCATTGTAGCTGCAGATCTTCCCATATGGACCATGTTGTTTATCAATCCCCGCATGGCAGAAATGAAAAATCGTGCACCTCTGATGGAACATTACGGCCATCCGGTCGAAAAACGTGTAATTCTTCCTGCTGCTTATATTATCACGTTGGCTTTCCGGAAATCTGACAACCGAACTGTTCGATCTGCCTTACAAGAATTGATCAAACCCTGCCAGGGAGAAATATTGAGTGACCGCATTGCACAGCATGAATGGGAAAACCGGTTCAAGCTGATGATTGTAAAGCGGTTGGGACCATCATTGGTGCCTTCTGAAGTGATTGTTCCTCTTTCTTCTCTGGGTAACGTCATGGAAGAGATTGAACGCAAAGTTAATCAACCCGTTGTCAAGGAAGGTGTAATTGTCAAGAGTGGGTCGGATGGGAAACCTGAAGTTGTGATTCTGGGTTTTATTCCTGCTGATCAGAGAAAGTTAAGCTATAATTTTGTATTTGGACTCGTGATTACTATCATGAAAATTGCAAAACGGCATGGCGGACGCCCTTATTCTACGGGTATGTATTTTGCCAAAAAAGCCAAATTGATTTTAGGAAAAGAGCGTATCAAGAGATTGCGTCGATTTAAGAAACAGGTCGATCCCTACGGACTTCTCAATCCCGGCAAAGTGTTCAACAATGGTCTACTTGGATCGCTAATGACATTTGCAGGACTATTTGAACCATTCATCCGGCCTTTCGGAAATTACGTGATTACCAAAGTAGGGGAGCGACCCAATAAGCCGGTCCGCGGAATTCCTGCGGATGTGGCTTGGTATGCCTATTCCTGTTCGCAATGCGGATACTGTATTGACGAATGCGACCAGTTTTATGGCCGGGGCTGGGAGAGCCAAAGTCCCCGGGGGAAATGGTACTGGCTCAGAGAATTCATGGAAAGACGGGTCCATTGGGATCAGAAAATGGTAGACACCATGATTGTCTGTACCACCTGTGAACTGTGTAATCTGCGCTGTTCTGCAGCCCTTCCCATTGAGCCTTCCTGGATGAAGTTGAGAGGCCAGCTCATCGACGAAAAGAAAAAGATGACCTTTCCGCCTTTTGAGATGATGGCCGCGGCATTGCGGGCCGAGGGGAATATCTGGGCCGGATATCGCCGAAACCGTTCCAATTGGTTCCCTGAGGATTTAATAGATAAGCATGGTCCTCACCACAAGGCTAAAAATGTTTATTTTGCAGGCTGTACGGCGAGTTATGTTGAAAACGATATCGGAATGGCATCGGTCCGTCTGCTTGATGAAGCGGGGGTCGATTTTACTTATCTTGGAGAAAAGGAAAACTGCTGTGCCACACCGATGCTGGTTGCCGGTAAATGGGAAGTATTTAAGGAAACCATGAATAAAAATATACAGGCAGTGAAGGAATCCGGAGCAGATACAGTCATCAGTTCCTGCCCTGCATGCGATATGATGTGGCGTCATGTTTATCCTCAGTGGGCCGAAAAATTCGGAATGGATTATCAAATTAAAGCCAAACACTACAGTGAAGTTCTGTCCGAAAAAGTCCGAAGCGGGGAATTTAAATTTCCGAAAAACAAAATGGAACAAACTAAAGTTACCTGGCATGATTCCTGTCACATCGGCCGCGTATCGGGTGTGTATGAGGAACCCAGGGAATTGATTCAGGCGATTCCCAATGTGAATTTTGTAGAAATGGCCCATAACCGGGAGAACGGGCACTGCTGCGGTTCTGTGCTGACACTGATTAAAGAACCGCCCGTTGCAGCGGAGATTGGCAAGGAGCGGCTGGACGAAGCCATAGAGATCGGAGCGGAAAAAGTCCTCGCACTCTGTCCGTGTTGTGAATTTCAGCTTCGTGTTTCAGCGGATAAGAAGAAATTGCCGCTGGAAGTCATAGATCTGGCCCGATTTGCATCCTCGGCTCTGGGATACGACTTTCCGGATCCCAATCCGGAAGTGAAAAAACAGTGGGCGGTATTCGAAAGCATGATCGCCCTGATGACACCGCAGGGCTTCGCCAATCTCATGGGGACCATGTGCTCGGAATTGATCGGTGCGATGCCTTTAGGGATGGGAGGAATGATGCGGCTGATGGGCAAAATTCCCGGTGCGCTGAATCTGATGAAACCGATGTTCCCGATTTTATTTCCCAGATTGTTGCCGCTGATGATGCCCAAGGTGATGCCAACCATGCTGAAACGGGTTGGTGAAAGAATTCCCATGCCGGATTATATGGCCGAACAGATGCCGGAGCTGATGCCAAAGGTCATGGATAATCTCATGCCGCATATGATCGGAGATGTGATCCCTCTGGTGACACAGCCAATGATCGATTATTTAAAAGGTAAATCTAATTAAGGACCGCAATTTTTTCTTTTTCCTTCCTCAAATGAAGGCAGGAGTGGTTATCTTATTTCCCACGCTTGCCTTTTTCTACATATTACCATGATAGTCGAATTATTGATTGTCATCACTCATTTTTTGTAGAATTATTGAAAAAAGTTTTTATATTATGAATAATGATGGTTATAAAAATAGGTGTGGTTATCATAATCAACAAATTTATATCTAAATGAATGAGGGACGTCGTGAATGTTCAGCACAGTAAAGAAGAGATACAATCTTATCTGAAAAAGGAATCAATCGGAATATTGGGTACGATCGATCATTCCTCCGAATATGTGAGACAACGGGTGATGTATTACGGCATCGATAAAGCGTTTAATTGTTATCTCATGTCCACAAAAGCGAGCCCCAAAATAGACCAGATCTTGTCAACCCATTTTGTATCCTTTATAGTTTTTGGAATGGAAGATCCCTATGATAATTCCTGGGAAGCAGAAATCGATGGCAAAGGAGAATTGATTCAAAATGAAAAAGACATTCAAATCGCACTCAATTACCTGAAAGAGCGCAATCCATTTGCAGATGTGGCTATCGAATCCGGGATAACCGGACAATTTGACTTCATCAAATTAATCCCCCGTGTCATACGATTCCGTATTTATGGGGAGGCCCTCAAAGGAGATAAAGCTACAGTAATTGAAAAAACGCATGAAAAATAAAGATAAAACTTTAAATTCAAATTTGATCAAATGCTGGGAATACTTTGATTGCAAGCAAACAAGTTGTCCTGTATTTCATTCAAAGGATTTACGCTGCTGGCTTTTTGACAGCACTTTCTGTCATGATGAGATTCAGGGAATATGGATAGAGAAGATGGAAGCTTGTATTCATTGCGATGTATTTAATAAAAATCTGAAGGAATTGGATTGGAAAGATACGATCAGTTTAATTGCCAGGCAGTTGAAAGATTATCATCAACAAATCCTCGAGAAACAAGCTGTTTTGGATGAAAGCAATAGGAGACTGTCAGAATTCAAGAAAACCAGTATTTATTTGCTTAAGGAGTTGGATCAAAAATCGAAAGAATTGCAGGAGGAACGAAATAATCTGGAAAAAAGAGTGAAGGAGAAAAGTAAAGAACTCAAGCAAATTCATTCTAAACTCGTACAATCCACTAAACTGGCAGCGATCGGTCGATTTTCAGCTGGGATCGCCCATGAAATAAATAATCCTCTGGGTGCGATCATTAATTACACCCGGAACCTTTTGGCCAATCCTGTTATTGTGGATCAGAATAGGGGTTATTTAGAGCTTATTCTTAAAGGATTGTTTCGTATCGAATATATAGTCAAACAAATATTAAGTTATTCAGGGGGACAAAAAACTGAAGCCAAGCCTACAGACATAAATAAGTTAATTCATGATTCTGTTCAATTTCTTCAGCATAAACTTGACAAAAAACAGATCGAGTACTCATATAAACTTAGCGATGAATTACCCGAAGTGATGATTGATCCAATCCAATTACAACAGGTCTTCAGTAATGTGATTAATAATGCAGTTGATGCGGTTAATAATCATGGGAAAATAGAAATTCATACATTCATTAAAAAAGATAATGTAGTCATAGAATTTGCGGATAATGGAAGAGGAATGAGTAAAGAGGAGATGAATCAAGTATTTGATCCTTTTTATACAACCAAAGAAATAGGCCAGGGTGCAGGACTGGGTTTGTTTATTAGCTATAATATACTTCAAATATATCATGGCAATGTGGAAATATTCAGCCATAAGGGCAAAGGAACCCAGGTGGTTATCCAGTTGCCAGTAACGGTTGAATCATGACAGATAAGAAAAAAATATTGATCGTAGAAGATGATGATCTCATGCAGGGCATGTTGAAAGATGCACTTGGAAATATCGGATGTGATATTGTTATGGCTTCTGATGGAAGAGAAGCCTGGCAGGTTTTTCAAAAAGAGAATTTTGATCTGGTACTGACAGATTACAAATTACCGAAAATGAATGGCATTCAGCTTCTCCAAAAAGTGAAAGTTTCTTCACCGGAAACAATTGTCATTATCATGACAGCTTACGGAACTGTTGAAAGCGCAGTTCAAGCCATGAAGAAAGGTGCCTATGATTACCTCACCAAACCTTTTTTGTCTGAAGAAGTGATTCATTTGGTGATGAATGGCCTTGAATTAAAAGATTTAAAGCAGGAAAACTTATTACTAAAACAGGCACTTCATGAAAAGTTTTCTCTTGGAAGTATTGTTGGTAAAAGCAAAGTCATGCAGGAGATCTATCAACTTCTCGAGATTATCGCGCCGACACAAAGTACTGTCATCATTCAAGGCGAAAGCGGTACGGGCAAGGAATTGATTGCTGAAGCGATTCATCAGATGAGTCCTCGAAAAAACAAACCGCTGATCAAAGTCAGTTGTGCAGCATTACCAGAAACACTGCTGGAAAGCGAGCTCTTTGGACATGAAAAGGGCGCTTTCACAGATGCCACGAATCGAAAAATGGGACGTTTTGAACTGGCCGATAAAGGGACTCTTTTTCTAGATGATATTGATGACATGAATGTCAACATTCAAGTCAAGTTGCTTCGTGTACTTCAGGAAAAGGAATTTGTCAGAATAGGAGGTATTCAGACCATCAAAGTCGATGTTAGGGTTATTGCTGCAACCAAGTCGGATCTACAGGAAGAAATTAAGCAGGGGGAATTTCGTAAGGATTTATTTTATCGCCTCAATGTGGTGCCCATCCATCTTCCTCCACTTCGTGAAAGAAGAGAAGATATTCCTCTTCTCATCGATCATTTTTCTGAAAAGATTTGTACCCAAATGAAAAAGAAGGTTGAGTTTACACCTGCGGTTCTCCAGCATTTGGTTGATTATGGCTGGCCTGGGAATATTCGGGAACTGGAAAATATGATAGAACGATTAATCACGGTTTCAGTAAAAAAGAAAATAGATATTGAAGATTTACCCTTTAATTTAAAACAAAAAAAGAAAACATGGTCTCCAACAAGTCTGAAAAATGTTGTTGCGGCCTCTGAAAAAGAACATATTCTTCGTGTTTTGGAATTGACCAATAACAGGAAAAAAGATGCTGCCAAATTATTAGGGATCACACCCAAAACACTTTGGCAAAAAATGAAAGCATTCGAACTTTAACAAGAAAAGCTTATTCTGAATCTCAATTTTATCTTTCATTTATTTTCTAATCTCCCATCAACACGTATAGTCTTCTGGCAGTAACATATAAACCGATTTTTAAAATTAATATTAATTAGACATTATTAAAAAGGTTACAGAAAAGTAAGGCGTTACTTTTTTGTAATCCCAATCATATTTTATTTTAACTCCTTGTTATTTAAGTATATAATCTCTTTTTCATCTCTTTCCAATATTACTTACACGTTAGTTTTTATTCAATTCACACATTTCTTCATTGTATATCGCTTTGCTTAATTATTTAATAATTAAGCACTTATAGTTTTGCAAATGCATGGCAAACTTCTTGCCTATTCAAGGAATATATCATAACAATAGCATAATCAATCCACGTTTTGTTTTTATATGAATGATTTTGAGAAAATATTTTTAAAAAGTGAATTAAAAGAGCGGCTTCGATGGTTAATCACTCTCCGATGGATTGCTGCGATTGCGGTCTTTTTTGCTATTACGATCACCTTTTATGTATTAAAAATACAAATTCCTCTTGCCCCTCTTTATATAGGTAACAGTCTTCTTTTTATTTATAATACACTCTTTTTTTTCTATTATAAAAAATTACGATCAATCACAGAGGATCGTTTATTTATTAAGATCGCTACACGTTTTGCGAACATACAGATTGCCATCGATCTGGTCATGCTTACCTATCTAATTCATTTTATTGGCGGAATCGAAAATCCATTTATCTTTTATTTCATTTTTCATATGGTCATTGCCAGTATTCTCCTGAGTAGAAAAGCTGCTTATTTTCAGGCAATGGCAGCGATATTTTATCTGGGCTCGTCCGTCTTTATGGAATATATCGGCCTCATACCACACTATCATCCGACAGGATTCATTCCTTTTGATCAATGCCGATTGAACTTGATTTATATATCAGGTGTCCTATTCGTTTTTTCTACAACGCTTGTCCTCACTGTCTTTATGACGACAACCATTGCTCATCGATTGCGGGAAAGAGAACAGGAACTGGCCGTCCTTAATCAAAAGCTGGCTGAACAGGACCGTTTAAAGTCACAATATGTTTTAACCGTCTCACATGATCTGCAATCCTCTCTTTCGACGATTCAAAGTTGTCTCAAAGTTGTTTTAAGTGATCTGGCGGGAGAGATTTCCGAAAAATCAAGAGAATTAATTAGCCGGGCTGAACAACGCAGTACTTCTTTGCTTCATTTTGTGAAGGATCTTTTGGATTTGTCCCGGATGAGAGCTACCAGAGAGGTTGAGAAAAGAAAGGTTAAATTTTCAGAATTTATCATTCAGATAATCAATCAGCTGAAAATAAAGGCCATTGAAAAACGATTGGAATTAAAAACCAATATATCCAATTCTGTTATTGTCTATGCCAATCCTGAAGCTTTGGAAGAGTTGTTGGTCAATCTTTTTATAAATGCAATCAAATATACGCCATCTGGAGGCAAGATTCATATTCAGACACAGACTTCTGCAAATCAAAACTTTGTCGAGGTGTCCGTTTCTGACACAGGTATTGGTATTCCCGATGAAGATCTTCCGAATATTTTTAATGATTTTTTCAGAGCGTCTAACGCCGAGGTTCTTGAGAAGAATGGAACGGGTCTCGGCTTGTCTATTGTCAAGCAAATCATCGAAAGTCACGGCGGGAAAATTTGGGTTGAAAGTCAAATTGGTAAGGGTACCAAGTTTTCGTTTACTCTGCCGATGGCTGCATAGAACAGGAGGTAAATATCATGGGTGATCAAAAAAAGATACTTATCATTGAAGATGATGTGGATCTGGTTGAAGCCAATAAAGTAGTTCTTGAATCGAAACAATACGATGTCACAGAAGCTTATACACCCGAGGAAGGTTTCCAAAAGCTCGAAAAAGAAAAACCTGATTTGGTTATTCTGGATGTCATGTTCGGGAGAAAAAGTGAGGCAGCAGGATTTGAACTGGCCAGAAAAATTCGAATGAATCATGATTTGGCTTCGATACCTATTTTGATGGTGACTGCAGTCAATGTTGAAAATCCCGGCTTTCATTTTTCAGGGGATGACGGAGAATACATTCCTGTGGATGCATTTATTGACAAACCTGCCCAGCCTGAGGAATTGATTCAGACTGTCCAAGATTTAATTGAAAAGAAAACCAGTAAGTGGATCAATTGGCCAAGTCAGGTTGAATGAATATTTGGAGTAATAGATGTTTTATAAGGACATTTTTGTTCCTATTCACAATGAATTGGCAGAAGTCAAAAAAGTACTCGAAGATCAGATTCGTCTGACAGAATCTCTTTATGGAAACAACCTGGAAACGCTGAATTATTTTTTTCGAGTCAGAGGAAAATTCCTGCGGCCGGCTCTTGTTCTTCTTTCAGCAAAGGCTATTGGAAAAGATATCTCGGCTAAGTTTCAAACCATTAATACTCTGGCTGCTGCTGTTGAACTGATTCACAGTGCATCTCTCATCCATGATGATCTGGTGGATGAAGCTACAGAAAGACGCGGTCAGCCGGCTGTACAACACGTTTTTAATAAAAAAATGGCAGTGTTATCAGGTGATTTTTTATTGGTAAGAGCCTTTTCGATTCTGTCTTGTCTGGAGGATGATCGATATTTGAAAATGGCAGTACCCTGTATCGAACAGATGTGTATTTCTGAAATGGATATGCTTCGGAATACAATAGACACACCGGAAGCTTATTTTCGATATATCGAGTTAAAAACCGCGCAATTTATGGCAATGTGCTGTCAGTTTGGTGGAATGGCAGCGATGGCGGAAAAAGAGCAGGTAAAGGCTTTATCAGAATATGGATATCATTTTGGTGTGTTGTACCAATTGGTGGATGATTATCTGGATGAAGATAGCCCCATGACGTTTGAGATGTCGTGGTTTAATAAAATCCAGGAGTTTAGCGATAAAACAGTTCAAAGTCTATCGGATTTTCATGCATCTTCCTTTAAACAGAGCCTCATCGATCTGACACAACATTTAATGTCAGAAGTAGAAGATAAAATGAATGTGTACCAGGGGAGCAGAGCATGAATAGAAATCTCTCAAAATCTCTGTTTCGAATTTCGATGTTCGATTATGGATTCGCCGGATTGATTTTATTGTTCTCATTTGGTTCTCTTGCCAAAACGATATCTTCTGCTCAGACTGATCATAAAAAGGTGGTTGTCTATCAAGAAAATGTAAAGATCAAAGAAATGGATATCATGAAGGATCAGGTATTTCAAACAGATCATGTGACGATAGAGGTCAAAAATGGCAGTGTGCGAGTTTTACATTCGGATTGTCCGCACAAGATTTGTGTGCATACCGGCCGTATCAATAGCTCTGCCCAAACGATTGTATGTATACCCAATCGAATATTGATCGAGATTGAGGAACTTTCTGAACACCCGGGATATCATGCAGTGAGTTATTAGAAATGAATAACAAAATAAAACCGATTAACAGGATTGCCTTTCTTGTCTCTTGTGCAGCTGTATTACAAATTGCAGAGTCGTTAATACCGCATCCTATTCCTGGAATCCGTCTCGGAATGGCCAATATGGTTACTCTGATTGCACTGGTACATTTGGGTTTTTATGCAGCCATTGAAATTACTTTGTTTCGCACTGTGATCAGTTCATTTATCATGGGATCGTTTCTTTCTCCGGGATTCTTCCTGAGTTTTTCAGGTGGTATCGCAAGTACACTGGTAATGGGAATAATATATAAACTATCCACTTCACAGGAAAAATTTAGAATAAGTATCGTAGGCATCAGCTTATTCGGAGCCCTTACCCATAATATGGTCCAAATCAATCTGGCTTATTTACTGCTTATTCACCACAAATCTATTTATGTATTACTCCCATGGCTTGGTATCAGCAGCGTAATCATGGGATGGATTACCGGATTGATCGCCCTGAAAGTTTGCATGAGATTAAAACGACCTCTTCGTGATCCAAAAGCGTTATTTGTCAAAACCAATCCCGGCTCATCTTTCAGACATGCACATTATTTACATCATGAGACCCTGTTTCATAAAATACGGCCCGAAATAAAAATAGTGTTTGTTGTATTACTGGCTGTTATTGTTTTAATATTTGATCATTTGATTCTTTATTCAATCTTACAGATTCTGTTGCTGATTTTTCTTTTCATATCAAAAGTACGCTTCAGTATTTTTCTTCAAAAGTTAAAAAAACTATCTGTTATCATTCTTATGTCATTTTTCATGCCGTTGCTCTTGTCCCATAACGGCAGGATCCTATTCCATGTTGGCTTTTTGAATATAACCCGTGCGGGTTTTATTTTAGGGACTACATTTGCTTTCAGAATTGTGCTGCTTTTAACCAGTGCATCATTATTGATGTGGACCACGATACCTGAAGCGTTGACCTCAGGATTGAGTCAAATATTTTTACCGTTAAGGATGTTTGGATTTTCATCGAAACGATTTGCTGCTATCTTAACCGCTTCCTGGACCATGCTTCCAGAACTTTGGGATAAAATTCGTTCTTATATCAGAGAGAAAACAGCTGGGGTAAAAAAAGTTCGTGCAATCATTCCGGCAATCAGCGATGTCATTGCTTCGCTTTATTTGAATATGAATGAAGAAGAAAATATATAAACAGAGAAAGGAGGATGGCTATTATGAAAAATTTTCGCATTTCGGGAGGACCGCTTTCAGTTAAATTGCTTGTTACAGTCATGTTTGTGGGGATTGCAATCACATATCTCATTCTGGTACTACATATCTACATTGATACCGAATTTAAACCCGCGATGATCAAAGAAGCTTACAGTACATTCGAATGGATTGAACTCACGGATCAAACACACAAGTATTTCCCTTATTATGGTATTTATATTTTTGCCTTTACATTGATCACGTTTGTACTGGGCACTTCTTATTCGGAAAAACTGAAAATCATTGCGACGATTATTCCACCTGTATTGATTGTTCTGGATATCGGATCCATGTGGGCGATTCCGTACATCAGTGCCAGCATTTTTGGATGGGTTTTATTTTTTGCAGGCAGTTTTCTGGCGTTGAGCTTTGCCACGCTGTTTGTTTTGACGCTCTATGATGTCTGGTTAAAAAAATCCTGATGCATCGTCACAGAAAGGCAGAGAAATATTGTCAATAAACAATATCGGGTTCTATTGGGATTAAACTTTATTGGAAGGAGGTGAGAGAAAGAAGATGCATCACAGAGAATGAAAATATCATTTGTATCCACGTGTAAGGAGGTTAATGAACATGAAAAAACTAAGCATCATTCTACTAATCGGTGTATTCGTTCTTGCCCTCAGCGTAACCCTTTTTGCCGAACCAGCCAGTGTCGGCGGGCATGTCAAACTGACAGTTTACGATAGGCCAAGTGGCGAGCACAATGGTGTATCCACCAGCAATTATGTGGGATTCAGTTTCAAAGAATTAATTCTTTATGTCTCCAAAGAGTTGACTGATAAAATTTCAGTCGATATGCAGCCCATGTTCAGTGCAAGCACTGGAGCCACACCAAGTTTTGGTAATGATATTGCAAAGAAAGCAGACGCAGGTAGTGTAGAGCCCGAATTTCATGGTTTTGTAAAAGCTCAGGTCAATGTACTCTTGCCCGGCGATTATGAACTGGGTTTTGGTGTTGTCAAGCCTCGCTTCAGCTGGGACTACGGCGCAGAACTCTTTTGGGAAGATGAAGGCAATGGCTCGAAGTTTACAACGAACAATTATCTCGGTGCCGTCCACGATGGTGGGATTGAGGTCTACAAAAATTTCGAGCTGGGGAGTTTCTCATTGCCAACATGGGTATATATACTCAATGGTGGATTTGAATTCTCCGACAACAACAGTCAACCTTCCATTCTGGCAACCGTCGAGCCTGAAATCGGAGCTCTGAAATTCAAGGTTTCGCTGAACTATGGCAAATACGATACCGACGCCAAAAACAGCTTCATGAAGTATCTGGTTGGCGCCATGTGGGAAAAAGGGCCCTTCTCGCTTAGAGCTGAATACGGCGCAGGGACCTGGTCTAACAGCATTGTCACGGCCTCAGACACTTCAGGAAATCCCATCAGTTTTGAAGACGCCACTCCCATGGGATTCTATGGTAAACTGTTCTACCGGTTCGCTTCCTGGGGGCGTTTGATGCTCCATTATGATTATGTGGATAACAACTACACAGGTTTCTTCTATACCGCACGCGGAGCTGAGAAATATGTCACTATTATTCCGGGAATGCAGATCTATTTGAGTGAGAGTTCTATCCTTCAGATTCAATACGACATAGCCGACTGGAAGCAAACGGAAAAATTTGGCATTCCGGGTCAGGAAGATACTATTAAGTATAATCGCATGACAGTCACATGGCGAACGACCTTCTGATCCACCTCTTCATTTTCTATTTGGAGGGGAGAATTTTTTCCTCCCCTCCTCCATTCAGGAAAGACCGGTTTAGAAACGGACAGGATTAATGAAAAAACGCTTTAATAATATAGTCTTTATTTTTTCAGTTTATGCATTGCCACAGAAAAAAGAGATTCTGGAAAAATTGTCTGATGTGGGATATGATATTGCCGATTGGAAAAGAAACCGGGCCGGAAAAATCAATACTTTAAAATTCAACCGGTTGACTGGCTGGATGGAGAGTTACATTTTAAACTTGGTTTCTTCTACCTTTATATCAGGGGGAGTGGCGAGAATGATACCCTCCCCCTGATTGATGAAGCATCTATAAAGCGATTGGAATTTCATTATCCGGAGAAACAATTGGAAATTATCAGTTTGAAGCATCTTTATCATCAAAAAATTCATAATACTGTTCTTACGATTGGGAAATTCGATGGTGTGCATTTGGGTCATCAAAAATTGATGAACAGAGTCGTCACCGAAGCTCGGCGTCTCAAAGGAAAATCTGCGGTGATGACATTTGAGGGGGGCTGCAAAAGAACACCTGCTTATCATCAACGACATCTGACTCTTACTTCTTTTCAATCGAAGGTTAAGCTTATTCATGAAATGGGGATTGATCTGTTCATTGTCGTCCCTTTTTCAAAGCGATTTTTGAAATTACGGCCGGAAGAATTTGTTCGAAATATACTTATCAACCAGCTTGGAATCCAAAAAATAATTGTTGGTCCCGATTTCCATTTTGGTAAGGGACGTTCTGGAAACGTTGAGACACTTCTGTATTATGGAGAAATATTAGGTTTTGAAGTCGAAATCATTCCTTTTGTATATGCCGGAGAGAGCCGTATTAGCAGTACTGCGATACGTTCGCATCTCTGGCACAATGACTTTAAAACTGTGAATCGTATGCTGGGTAGAGAATGGGTTATAGCAGGTTAGGAGGAATTGTGAGAAAAGGATTTAAAAGTGCAGTACAAATCTATGGTTACTTTCTTTTCTTTTTAACCATCATGTTTTTGTTCAATTGCGCATCTAGAGAAAAAATTCAGAAACAGACCCGTTTCTTGATGGATACCTATGTTACGATTCAAATTCCCGGTGAGATAGACCGTTTGGCAATTATTGAAAAAGCATTTCAGAGAATCGAGGAAATAGATCGAAAATTTAATGTTTTGGATTCGACAAGCCAGCTATTTGCTTTTAATCAGTACAATCAACCCATTAGCGATCCTGAAATTATCAAATTGATTCAAAAAGCTGTGAACGTTAGCCGAGAAACAAACGGTGCTTTTGATGTCACTATCTATCCGTTAATTAAGCTATGGGGATTTTTTAGTGAGACTCCGGCATTACCAAAGAAAAAAGAGATTCTGGACAGATTGCCTGATGTGGGATATGACCAGTTGATTGTGAGCAAAGGCAGGATCGACAAAAAAAATAGCCATACACAAATCGATCTTGGAGGAATTGCCAAAGGATATGCAGTTGCAGAAGCGGTCAAGGTGATCCGATCCAGCGGTGTACAATCCGCATTGATTGATGCTGGCGGAGATATTTATGCCATTGGAAAAATAAAGGGGAAACCCTGGAAAATCGCCATTCGAAATCCAAGAGGTGAAGGAGTGATTGGAACTTTTGATGTATCGGATCTCTCCGTTGTTACCTCTGGTGATTATGAACGCTTTTTTGAGAAGGATGGCGTCCGGTATCATCATATTTTAGATCCGAAAACAGGATATCCTGCAAGAGGAGTAGCCAGTGTGACAATAATCACATCCGATGCCACATTGGCCGATGCATTGTCGACAGCAGTTTTTGTGATGGGCAAAGATCGCGGATTAAATTTTCTTGAAAAAACAGAACTTGCTGAAGGTGTTATTGTCACTGACAGTGGTGATATCTATTCAACGAAAAGTTTAAAACGGAGAAATGTTCATTTAAAATAAGGAGAACAAACATGAAAAGAATATCCATTGTTTTGGCACTCATTCTTACGGTCGGATTTATTTATGGGCCAAAGATCGGAATGGCACGGACCCTGCTTACGCAAGAACAGGCCATTCAGGAAATGTTCCCTGATGTTGATGAAGTGTCCAATCGTACACTGACAGCTTCAAACGATCAAATAAATAGAATCAAAGAGAAGCTGGGTGGAAGCCTTATCCACTATCAAAGAGGATCTGAATCTGAAATGGTTCAGGAAAAGACAGAATTTAAGTTTCTCTTCGGTATTAAGGATGGGAAGGAAATCGGTGTGGCCATGATTGAAGAACAGCCCGGTAAATGGGGTCCTGTCACCTATATTATCATGCTGGATCCCGCCACAGCAAAAGTTAAAAATCTGGCGGTAATGTCCTATAAGGAGAAAAGGGGACGTCCCATTGCTCGCCGAAGTTTTTTAAAACAGTTTATTGACAAGGGCAGTTCCGATCCAATCAAAGTCCGTAAAGATATTCGGGGAATCAGTGGTGCTACCATTTCTTCCGATGCGACCTGTTTTGCTGTGAAGAAGGTAATTGTTGTTTATGAGGAGCTGTTTTTAAAGGGCAAGCTAACTTTAAAGGAATAAAGGTGGCTTATACCATATTCAGTAAATTTGACTAGTAATTAACAATATGAATATTTTAAAGCAACCAGAGTTACGTTGCAAAGACCTTCTGTCAAAACCACAGCCTTCTATTGGGAAGATCTTGGTTACGGGAGCCTCTGGCTATATTGGGGGACGATTGGTCCCTGAATTATTGGCCAGAGGCTATTCAGTGCGAATCATGGTAAGGGCCGATTCGCCAGAATTGCAGGAAAAGTGGCCGGAAACCGAGATTTTCGTTGCGGATGCGCTAGATATGGATAGTTTGAGAAAAGCACTCAAAGATGTTGCGGTTGCTTACTATTTGATCCATTCTTTGTTACTTGGTCCGAAAAATTTTGAAATGGTAGAAATTCAATCGGCAATTAATTTCAGGAATGCTGCACAAGAATGTGGTCTGAAGCGGATTATCTATTTGGGAGGCCTGGGCGATATCACAACCAAATTATCCCCACATTTAAAAAGCAGAATTCGGGTTGCAAAAGAACTTGCTAGAGGGAATGTGCCGGTTACTATTCTCCGGGCAGCCGTTATTATTGGATCGGGAAGTGCTTCATATGAAATTATCAAAGGTCTGGTTAAAAGTCTGCCTGTTTTATTAGTTCCCCATTGGGCAGAGAACAGGTGTCAGCCGATTGCTATACGGGATGTGATCAAGTATTTGGTTGGCGTATTGGAGAAACCGCAGACAGCTGGGAAATCTTTTGATATTGGCGGCACGGATGTCTTGAGTTACAAACAGATGATGCAGATTATGGCGCAGCTATTGAACGTAAGAAGGATTTTCATTACTTTTAGTTTCTCAAACATAGCGTTTTATGCATATTTCGCCAGTCTTTTCACACCCGTACCGACATCCATTACAAGAGCACTGATGGAAGGATTAAAAAATGAGGTTTGTTGTCTCCACGATAAAATATTAAATTATATTCCCTTTGAAAGGTTGGGATACAAGGAAGCCATTGTAAGAGCATTATCTCGCGAAGAGCAGGATAATATTTACACACGTTGGACGGATGCGTATCCACCTGCTCATGAACTGGCATTGAAACTCAACGAAATTGAAGATTTGCCTAAATACACAACCCGTTATTCTTTGCTCACAGAGAAATCAGCGTCTCTTCTTTTTCAGTCCATCTGTAAAATTGGTGGAAAAGAAGGATGGTTTTCAAACAACTGGATGTGGCGACTCAGAGGGTGGATAGACCGACTACTGATGGGTGTCGGCGTTTCACGAGGAAGAAAAAGTTACCAGTCGCTTGACAAAAATGATGTCATTGATTTTTGGCGCATTGAAGATCTACAGCCAGACAAACGATTATTGCTTCGTGCAGAGATGAAACTGCCGGGGAAGGCGTGGCTGGAATTTATCATTCAGAAAATCGGTTCAAAAAGTAAACTGTCTGTTGTACCCTATTTTTATACAAGCAGTCTATTTGGGAAAATATACTGGTATATTTTTCTGCCTTTTCACGAGGTCATTTTCAATAGCCTTATTATTCAAATTGAAAAACGAAGTTGAATTCGTGTTATATTATTTGGATTTTATGGTTAGAAAATGTGTTGTATTTATAGGCTTAATTTATTATCTTAACTAATTATTTTTCGGGTTGGAGTAAAAGTTTATTTATATGGGATTGATTCAAATTAAAAAAGGGCTTACTCTGCCACTCAGCGGCGAACCCCAACAGATTGTTCATGCGGTGAAATCGGTAAAAAAAGTTGCCCTGCTCGGAGACGATTATATCAATATGAAACCCCAGTTTGCAGTTTCTGTAGGGGATGATGTTAAGCAGGGTCAGCTCCTTTTTACCGATAGAAAGAAACCGAAAATCCGATATACTTCTCCTGGCAGCGGAAAAGTTGTGGAGATTAACCGCGGAGCAAAAAGAAAGTTTATCTCCATTGTGATCGAACTGGATGGGAAGGATGGAGTATCATACGAATCGTATTCCGACAGTCAGATACAAAAAATGAATCGCGATCGAGTTCTATCCCAGCTGCTTGATTCTGGATTATGGACTGCAATCCGATCACGGCCTTTTGGCCATGTTGCAGATCCAGATTCAACTCCACACTCTATATTTATTACTGCGATGGATACCCAGCCTTTGGCTCCTGCCATGGAAAAGATTCTGGAAGGTCAGGAAAAGTTGTTCAAAATGGGTCTGCGGATACTTTCAAAGTTGACCGAAGGACATATTTTCCTGTGTAAAGAAAAAGGAGCGGAGATTCCGGTTGCTGATGTTGATCGATTGTCTGTTGAAGAATTTACTGGACCGCACCCTGCAGGCAATGCAGGAACACATATTCATTTTCTGGATCCAGTACATCGTCATAAAAGGGTTTGGGTTGTTCATGCTCAAGATGTGATAGCGGTTGGGAAGCTATTTGTTACTGGCAATTACGATGTGGAACGCATCATTTCACTGGCAGGGCCAGAGGTAAAAAATCCCCGTTTAATTCAAACGCGAATAGGCGCTTCTGTGGATGATTTAACTGCAAGAGAATGCAAGGCTGGGTTGAGACGGTTGATCTCAGGATCCGTATTTCATGGCCATATTGCGGAGGGAGCCACCGGCTATCTTGGAAGATATCATCATCAGGTTTCGGTTTTACCTGAAGATGAATCTCGTGTATTCTTTGGCTGGCTTGATCCTGGTTTGCATTTATTTTCTGTGAAAAATATTGTTGCTTCCCGGCTACTGCCGCGAAGAAAAATGGATATCACGACGGCTGTCAATGGAGGCAAGCGGTCCATTGTTCCAATTGGCAGTTATGAGAAAGTCATGCCTCTGGATATCTTGCCCACCTATTTGTTGCGCGCATTGGCTGTGGACGATATTGATGAAGCGGAAAATCTGGGCTGTCTTGAACTGGAAGAAGAGGATCTGGCTTTATGCACATTTGTGTGTCCCTCGAAGATCAATCACGGTGAAAATTTGAGACGGATGTTGACCCTCATTGAAAAGGAAGGACAGTGAAATTTCTACGGCGTTTGCTTGAACGGCAAGAGAAACATTTCCAGACAGGCGGAAGACTGAGCAGTCTGTATTATCTCTATGAAGCGCTGGATGGCTTCCTTTTTACCAAAGGGGAGAAGACCTCGAATCCCGTACATGTTCGTGACGCCATGGACCTGAAACGCATGATGATTACAGTGGTGTGGGCACTGGTACCCGCTGTGCTTATGGCACTCTATAATACAGGTCTGCAGGCCAATCTGGTTCTCTCAAAATTACATCAGATTCCACCCGGCAGTTGGCAGCGCAGCGTCATTGCCTGGCTTGGAATCGGTTTTGATCCCAATAACATTCTAGCCAATTTTGTTCATGGTGCGCTATACTTTTTCCCTGTTTATATACTGACACTGGCAGTAGGCGGATTTTGGGAAGTCCTCTTTGCCTGCGTGCGGAAACATGAAATTAACGAAGGATTTTTAGTTACCAGTCTGCTCTTTCCACTGATTTTGCCACCGACTATTCCATACTGGCAGGTGGTTCTCGGTATTTCCTTTGGTGTCGTGATTGGCAAGGAAGTATTCGGCGGCGTAGGTATGAACATCTTAAATCCGGCGCTGACCGGGCGTGTGTTTCTGTTTTTCGCTTATCCTGCTACCATTTCCGGTGAAAAAGTATGGGTCGCAGTGGACGGCATCAGCCGGGCAACACCTCTGGCCAAGATCGCTGAATCCGCAGAACCGCTCACAACGTCCTGGATGAATGCTTTCCTGGGATTCATTCCCGGTTCGATGGGTGAAACTTCGACACTGGCTTGTCTGATCGGTGCAGTTGTTCTGATTCTGACCGGGATTGCATCATGGCGAATCATGGTCAGTGTGCTTGCCGGTATGATCAGTCTCTCGCTCCTTTTTAATCTAATCGGCAGCGCGACCAATCCGATGTTTCATGTTACACCGTTATGGCATCTTGTGCTGGGTGGATTTGCTTTCGGGACTGTTTTCATGGCCACGGATCCGGTCACAGCAGCTATAACAAAAAAGGGAATGGTGCTCTATGGCTTGTTGATCGGATTTCTGGTGGTGCTGATCCGGGTCATTAATCCTGCATTTCCCGAAGGGATGATGCTGGCTATTTTATTCGGTAATGTATTTTCTCCCATCATTGATCGTATTTTTATCAATTCCAATATAAAAAGGAGACAGGCGAGATATGTCCAATGATAGTCCACAGAAAACCATTGGCATTGCACTGGCAGTCTGTCTGATTTGTTCGATTCTGGTTGCGACGGCAGCTGTGGGTCTTCGCAAAATACAGAAAGCAAACCAGAATCGGGAAAAGGTCAAGAATATACTGATGGCTGGCGGTATCGACTTTAAAAATAAAAATCTTCAAAAGGTGTATCACGAGAAAATACGATCGGAATTGATCGAGCTTAAAAGCGGGCGGACGCTTCTTAAGAGTGAATACAAAGAAGATCTGCAGCCGGAAACCTTTGATATAAAAACCACACCTTACAAGCGGCGCATTGATCCAGATAAGGATCTTGCCAAGATCCAGTATATTCCTATTTACATGGTTGTTTATCAGGTTATCGAAAAAGATCGGATGGATAAAATTATATTGCCTATCTATGGGAAAGGGCTTTGGTCGACCATGTACGGATTTATTGCATTGGACCGGGATTTGAGGACTATAAAGGGATTCACATTTTACGAACAAGGCGAAACACCGGGTCTGGGTGGAGAAGTCGACAATCCGCGGTGGAAACGGATCTGGGTGGGCAAACAGGCATTTGATAGTGACGGCCATGTCAGAATTCGCGTGATTAAGGGAAAAGTGGATCCTGAAAGTCCGAATGCAAAATATGAAATCGACGGACTCTCCGGTTCGACATTGACGACGCGCGGTGTGGATCAAATGATCCAATTCTGGCTGGGAGAAAATGGATACGCACCTTTCCTTAATAAACTCAGGGAGCAACTGTCACTTGTTTCATAAATACAAAAAAATCTTGACCACACCGATTTTCAATGAAAATCCAATTGCTTTCCAAATCCTGGGAATCTGTTCGGCTCTGGCGGTTACATCCAAGCTGGAAACATCGCTGGTCATGTCTCTGGCCGTGATTTTTGTTCTCTCATTGTCCAATTTGTCGGTCAGCATGATTCGTAAACACATCCCCTCAAGTATTCGGATTATCGTCGAAATGACCATTATTGCCTCACTGGTTATTATTGCCGATCAGATCATCAAAGCGTTTGCCTATAACATCAGCAAACAGTTATCCGTTTATGTCGGGCTGATTATCACCAATTGTATTATCATGGGAAGAGCGGAAGCATTTGCACTCAAGAATTCCCCTTTCCAGAGTTTCCTGGATGGAATTGGGAATGGTCTTGGATATAGCTTTGTTCTTCTCACTGTTGGATTTTTCCGCGAACTTTTCGGTTCCGGTCAACTTTTCGGCATCCCTGTTCTTCCGGTCCATACCGAAGGCGGATGGTATATTCCCAATGGTCTTCTTCTTCTCCCGCCAAGCGCCTTTTTTCTCATAGGATTTCTGATCTGGGGATTACGAACCTGGAAGCCGGAGCAGGTTGAGAAGGAGTAAGACTGTATAATCATTAATAATCAATCTTTGATAAATGATAGACGGATGAACAAAGAGATCGATTATGTTTGAGCATTACTTGGGTTTATTCATTAAATCTATTTTTATCGAAAATATGGCGTTGGCCTTTTTTCTGGGGATGTGTACGTTTTTAGCCATGTCAAAAAAGGTCGAAACCGCTGTTGGTCTTGGGATTGCTGTGGTTGTGGTTCAGACCATTACCATGCCGGTGAACCATCTGATCCACCATTATATGCTTGCGGAAGGGGCATTGTCCTGGTTGGGGCTTCCAAATATTGATCTGACTTTTTTAGGGCTGGTGACTTATATTGGTGTGATTGCAGCCATGGTTCAAATACTGGAAATGACCCTGGATAAATTCTTTCCAAAACTCTATCATGCTCTGGGTATTTTTCTGCCGTTGATTACTGTGAATTGTGCCATTCTGGGCGGATCACTGTTTATGGTTGAACGCAATTATACCTTTCCTGAGAGTATTGTATTTGGTCTGGGTTCAGGAACCGGTTTTGCCCTCGCAGTGATTGCTCTGGCCGGAATACGTGAAAAGATGAGATACAGCGATGTTCCCAAAGGATTAAGAGGGCTCGGTATTACGTTTATCATGGTTGGATTGATGGCAATTGCTTTTATGCTTTTTTCAGGAATTCAACTATAGGGAAATTGCATGGACGGCTTAATACTGATATTGCTTGGTGTCGGATTTTTTATATTGATTATCCTGCTGCTCGTGATTTTGATTTTAATTGCCAAATCCAAACTTGTTCCTTCCGGTGAAGTAAAAATTGTTATCAATGATGAGCCCAAATACACCTATTCTGTCCCAATGGGGGCTAAGCTTCTGAATGCGTTGGCTGATCAGGAAATTTATGTTCCTTCTGCATGTGGTGGTGGCGGTACTTGCGGTCAATGTAAAGTTATTGTCAGAGAAGGAGGAGGGAGTCTGCTGCCTACAGAGGTTTCCATTATCACAAGAAGGGAAGTGAGAGAGGGGTATCGTCTTTCCTGTCAATTGGCTGTGAAAGACAATATGAAACTGGAAATCCCTCAGGAAATTTTTGATGTTCGCAAATGGGAATGTACCGTTCGTTCAAATCACAATGTGGCCACTTTTATCAAGGAACTGGTACTTGAATTGCCGGAAGGGGAGGATGTCAATTTCAGGGCTGGCGGGTATATCCAGATTGAAGCACCTCCGCATACAGTGCGGTATCGGGATTTTCAGATTGAAAAAGAATACCAGCACGATTGGGATCGGCATCAGATGTGGCGATATGTGTCCAAGGTGGATGAAGAGATATTCCGTGCTTATTCAATGGCGAATTATCCCGATGAAAAAGGGATTATCAAGCTCAACATCAGGATTGCTTCGCCTCCGCCGGATCTGCCGAGAGTGCCTCCAGGACAGATGTCCTCCTATTTATTCAGCCTCAAATCGGGTGACCGAGTTGTAATTACCGGTCCGTACGGAGAATTCTTTGCCAGGGAAACGGATAATGAAATGGTGTTTATTGGTGGAGGTGCGGGCATGGCGCCCATGCGCTCGCATATTTTTGACCAGCTCAAACGCCTCAATTCCAACCGGAAAATATCTTATTGGTACGGGGCTCGTTCGCTTCGGGAAGTTTTTTATGCTGAGGAGTTTGATGCTTTGGAAAAAAAATATCAAAATTTTTCCTGGCACTTGGCGCTGTCTGAACCTCTTCCGGAAGATCACTGGTCCGGTTACACTGGATTCATTCATCAGGTTTTGTATGATGAGTATTTAAGAGACCATCCGGCTCCTGAGGATTGTGAATATTATCTTTGCGGCCCGCCGCTCATGAATTCAGCGGTTCTGAATATGCTGGATAATCTTGGCGTGGAACCAGAGAATATTTTATTTGATGATTTTGGAGGATGATCCGAGAAAATTTGAGTTCTTGACAATTGAATTTTAAAACTGTGAACCGTTATAAAGATAACAATTCTATCCAATTTTTTTAATTAGAGGAAATTCGATGAGAACGGCCGAGGAAATTTTAAAAGAAAAAAATCGAGACATGATATCCATTTCTCCAGAAAAGACAATTTACGAAGCGATTCAGATAATGAATAAGAATCGTATCGGTGCTATTGTCGTCAAAGAGAAACAACAGATCGTAGGTATCTGGACCGAGCGGGATCTCATGATCGATATGTTGAAAAAGGGATTCGATCTTAAAACTGCAAAAATCAGAGATTATATGTGCAAGGATCTGGTTGCTGCAGGTTATCGCGATCCCATTCCTATGTTACAGGATAAATTTCTGGGAAAACGGTTGCGTCATCTTTTTATCAAGAAAGATGGGAAAATCATTGGCCTTTTGTCATCCGGTGATGTCACACGGGCAAGCCTGGCTGTTACAGCCGAGGAACTGTCCAAACTTAATGCCGTATGCAGCTGGGAATACTATGAAAATTGGAGATGGAAACGGCCGAAGAAATAGATCATCAGCGAATTGATTATGTTATCATACCTTGTTATTTTTGTCGCTATTCTCATTTTTTTCTCACTGATGATGAGCGTATTGTATTTATCAAGATACAAAAAAAGGCGAACTTCCTGTTGTCATTCAGCAGATTCCGGAATGGCGAGAGAAATTGGGTCTCCTAACAGCAGTTGCTGTTGTGATCGAAATGGCTGTGGTAATAAATCATAAATCTTATTTTTGAATGATTACTATTGATAGTTGAGTCATTTTCATCTGGGTCGATTTAAAATTTTTTGTAAATCGTAAAAAAACCTTGCTTTTTTAATTAAAAAACAGTATCTTAATTCTTGTAATTGTTGTACACTGTTGTTTAAGTGATTGGAATTAAAGACCAGGCCGATCAGCCTGGTGTAAGAAATTTTTAAGAGAATTCAATCAAATGCGACTATCGTGAGTAAGAGGTAATAGCCGCATTTTTTTATAAAGAAACAACAGGTACGAGGTTGTTTCTGCACAAAGCAGGACATTCATTTTTTTGAAAGGAAATTGTCATGGAACAAGGAACCGTAAAGTGGTTCAACAACGGCAAAGGCTTCGGATTCATCGAAAGGCCGGATGGGGACGATGTGTTTGTTCACCATACAGCCATTCAGGGTGAAGGCTACAAGTCACTCAATGAAGGTGATAAGGTTGAATTTGATGTTGTTGATGGTCCGAAAGGGCCTCAGGCAGCCAACGTTAAAAAAGTTGAATAGAAACTGAAAAGTCCATTCTGTAGAATTAGGGATTGGAAATGGTTTAAGTGGTGTCACCGCTTTGAGCGGTCGCACCACTTTTTCTTTTGTTCCGGGCATTAAAAAGCCCTTGCATTTCATCCGAAAAAAGTTTAGTTTGATAAAAATCAATCCGGACAATCTCTGAATTCATATTGGGAATTGATATTGTCGGGTCGGTGTACGATATTTTCTCGCAATTGCTGTTTTGTGATTAATAAAATTTTTGGGAGGTGTTTCGGATGAGAATGATGATTGCATGGTGGTTTTCATGTATTCTTATTTCTCTTTCCTGTACAAGCGTCGATAAATTCGAACTGGGCAAGATACGTCGACTCAATTTTATCGAATCCAAATGTCCACTTTCCCAGCCTGATGCCATTCGCCTTCAATCGGATAATTTAATGCTGGTTTTCCGTATCAATAAGAACCCTTCGACTTCGGATGGAAAAATTTGTGTTTCCAGATCCAAGAATCAAGGTGCATCCTGGAGTAAGCCGGATACCATTATTCAGACCACGGTGGATTGCAGAATGCCCAAAATCACTCAATTGAAAGATGGTCTTATTCTTGTGCATACCACACTCTATCGGCATAAACAAAAAGAGCCGGCAGGATGTTTTGTCGTACGTTCCTTTGATCGGGGTCTGACTTTTTCCGTCCCAAGGTTGGTTCCTCTTTTTGGTTTCGAGGGAATGGCTGCCTCTGGTTCCATTATCGAACTTTCTGATGGATATTTGTTGCTGCCTGTTTATGTTTATAAAACGGGACAGGGTTCATCTATTTTGGTACTTGTTTCTGCGGACAGAGGAGAAAACTGGGAGACGTCACATGTCATTGTCGGAACAAATGATGAAGGGTTGCATTTTCGGAATCCCGTGCTTGTTCAGAGCAGTGATGGGAATATCTTTTGTATGATGGAAACCGATCAGAAGGACGGTTTCTTATATTATTCTGTTTCCAATGACAAAGGAAAGTTTTGGTCGCCCGTTCAACGTTCGTCGATTTACGGATGGAATCACCATCTCACTCTGAATTCGGAAGGCACGCTGGTCTGTATCTACAACGACGTATCACCGGAAGGGATCAGCTGTTCTCGGAGTTATGATTGTGGTGCCACCTGGGAGCAGGAGATGAGTATTACAGATCGGCTCGTGGAACCCATGCGTCCTTCACTTTTTCAGATCCGAAAAAATCGAATGGCTGTCTGCAGCGTGGAAAACGAGAAGGATTTATGGACTATCCGGGCTTCTGTTTTTCAGATGGGCCGTCCGTCGAAACCGCGAGGTTTTTCCGCATCGATCCAGGGTAAAAAAGCAGTTCATCTGCGCTGGAACCGGGTCGAGGGAGCGAGCTATTACCTGTTATACCGGGGCACAACACCGGAGTTCGTTCCAGAATACGGGAGATCGGGAAATGTGATTGCAACCCCCCGCTTTCCAAAAGTTTATGACACACAGGTGGATTCTGGCAGGACCTATTATTATCGTGTCTCGGCCGTCTGCGGTCGGGGAAAATTAATTGAAAATACAGGAAATCAAGGTGAAATTTCGGATCTGCTTACTGTCATCGTTCAATGAAAAAATAAAAATATCATATCTACTTTGCTATTACCCCTATGAATTTATCCAGTAAAAAATCCGTAATTGGAGTAACTATTGGCGATCCGGCGGGAATCGGTCCGGAAATTGTTGTCAAGGCAATGACCAATCATCCTCTTCAAAAAGAGGCCAATATCATCGTTTTCGGCGACAGGATTGTCATAGAACAGGCATCGGATATCATCGGCAAACACATGGAAATCGTGGAGATCAATTCCCTGCAAGAGGTTCATTTCAAGGAACCGTTTCTTCATCTCGTTCCGGGCCGCCTGCTCCGCGAGCCGGTGGCCTTCGGTCTTGTAGACGGGTTGTACGGAAAAGCCGCATATACCTATATCTCAACGGCGATAGAATGGGCCATGCGCGGGGATATCGACGGGATTGCCACAGCCCCTCTGCAGAAGGAAGCGCTTCGGAAAGGTGGATGCCAGTACATCGACCATACGGCGGTTTTACAGGCACAGACGCACTCTTCTGTTTCAACCACGCTTTTTTGGGTGGACAATCTGCGTATTTTCTTCCTGACCCGGCACCTTCCTTTAAGGGAAGTGGCTGATATGATTACAACAGAAAGGGTTTATGATGGTATTCATGTTTGTATACATCACCTAAAACAGCTTGGTATAGATCATCCAAAATTGGCGGTTGCTGCCCTGAATCCCCACGGCGGTGAAGAGGGCATGATTGGGAAAGAGGAGATTCAGGAGATTCGTCCAGCTGTGGAAAAAGCAAGAAGCGAGAATATTCAGGTCGAAGGCCCCATTCCGGCGGACAGTGTGTTTCATCTCGCCAATGCGGGTCATTATGACGCGGTGATTTCTCTGTATCACGATCAGGGGCATATCGCCGCAAAGACACTCGATTTTCATCGGACCGTGAGTTTGACCATGGGGCTTCCCTTTCTTCGCACCTCAGTGGATCATGGGACGGCCTTCAATATCGCGGGAAAAAATATGGCCAATGAAATCAGTATGGTCGAGGCGATCCGCATGGCAATCAAATATTCAAAGCAGATTCGTTCTCATTCGTTTCCGTTTCTGAATGAAGAAAAATAAGGATCCATTTGTGAGCCAATATCCCATCTTTCCTGAATTCAAATCGATTGAAATTGAAGACCGTGATGTGATGCAAAAGGTGTTCTGGAAATACCAGCCTTTGACATCCGAATTCACTTTCACCAATCTTTTCATGTGGCGTTCCTATTATCAATATCGGTGGTCGGTTTATAAGGACTGGCTTCTCATATTATGCAATCCAATGGGTTGGGGATACTATTTTCTCCAACCCATCGGTCCGTCTCCCCGTCTCTCTGTCGCATGGATGATTTTGGAGTGGCTTCAGTCCGAAAAGCAGCAGCCCGAACCTAGTATCGAAAGAGCGGACGAACGGTTCGTCAAAGAAATTGGGGGCCAGAAGGGGTTTTTTATAGAGCCGCTTCGGGACCATTTTGACTATCTCTATTTTACACGCAATTTGATCAATCTTGTCGGTCGGAAATATCACAGCCAAAAAAATCGAATCAATAAATTTATGAAGCAGTATGAATTCCAATACGAGCCGATGAGGTCCGAGCATGTAGAGATGTGCGTTCGTGTGCTCAAAGAATGGTGCAACTGGCGCGAATGTCAAAAACGGACTATTTTGAGGGCGGAATTTTTTGCGGTCAATGAAGCGTTGTTGCATTTCGAAAAACTGCATATTCAAGGAGGAGTCGTTTTCATCAATGACCGCATCGAAGGATTTGCGCTGGGTGAGATGTTGAATGAACAGACCGCCGTGATCCATGTGGAAAAGGTCGATCCCAGAATTTCTGAAATGTTTGCAGTGATCAATCAGCAATTCGCAGAGAAAGAATGGCATCAGGTTCATTTTATCAACCGCGAACAGGATCTGGGAGAGCCTGGATTGAGACGGGCCAAGGAATCGTATCATCCCGTACAACTTGTAAAAAAATTTCGTATTCAACTGCTTTCACGTTGAAAAGATGAGATCATACAAACAACACGATTCTGTTAGTACTATTTATTCGGGAGAAGAGAATGATTCATAGAAAAAAATTTTGCTGCAGTTTCCTGATTCCTGGAACGATCAAGTTACAAAGGAGTATGGTCATACTTTACGTGATTTTCGGTCTGACAGGAGGTTCTTATCAGGCCGGACAAAAAACGGGGGCATCCGTGGAGAATGATTCCTACACGAATCGTTTGATTCATCAAAGCAGTCCGTATCTGTTGCTTCATGCCCATAATCCCGTAGATTGGTATCCCTGGGGAGAAGATGCGTTTGCGCGTGCAAAGGATGAAAACAAACTTCTTATCATCAGTATCGGTTATTCGGCATGTCACTGGTGTCATGTGATGGAGAGGGAATCTTTCCGGGATACTTCGGTCTCCAAACTAATGAATGCACATTTTATCCCGATTAAAATCGACAGGGAGGAGCGCCCGGATCTGGATCAGTTGTACATGCATGCCGCACGTCTCATTACAGGAAAGGGCGGCTGGCCGCTTCATATCATTGCCCTGCCAGACGGCAGGCCGGTTTATGCGGGAACTTACTATCCGAAAGAAAATTGGAAGTCCTTGCTGCTTAAAATTCATACGTTGTATACAGAGAGCCCTGACGATGTTGAGGAAATGGCGGACGCAGTCACGGAAGGGATTCGTAAACTGGATATGTTGGATCTGGATGAAGGAACTGTGAATTTCAATGTTAGTGATCTCGATTCGATCTATCATACATGGAAAGAAAAGCTTGACGTTTTGTGGGGAGGCCTGCTTGGCACTCCAAAATTTCCCATGCCTGTCGGGATCGAATTTCTGCTCCGGTATTACTTTGTAACGCAGGACCCGGATGTTTTAGATGCGGTGAAAACCCAATTGGATCGGATGGCCCTTGGTGGAATTTATGATCAGATTGGAGGCGGTTTCGCCCGATATTCGGTAGATGCATTCTGGAAAATACCGCACTTCGAAAAAATGCTTTATGACAACGCCCAGTTGATCAGTCTCTATTCTTCGGCCTTTCAATTGACCAAAGATCCCCTGTATAAAGATGTGGTTTATCAGACAATCGATTTTATAGAACGGGAGCTCGCCTCTCCAGAGGGAGGATTTTATTCTTCGATCGATGCCGACAGCGAAGGGGAAGAGGGCAAATATTACGTATGGCACCAAAAAGAAATCGAAGAGATTTTGGGCAGGCAGGCCAAGCTTGTCATGGATTACTATCACATCAGTGGATTCGGCAATTGGGAAGAAGGGAAAAATGTGCTTTGTCGAAGATACAGGGATGAGCTGTTTGCCAGAAAGAACGGCTTGAAAATCAATGTCCTGAAAAACAAAATTGAAAAGGCCAATGAAAAATTGTTCCAAATCCGAAGCAAGAGAATTCGACCGGCAGTAGACGAACAAATATTGACTTCGTGGAATGCATTGATGTTGAAGGCTTTGGTGGATGGTTATCGCGTTTTTAATGATTCGAAATTTTTAAAACGGGCTTTGAAAAACGCGAATTTTATCCAAGAAAATATGGTTACGGATGACGGTCGAATTTTAAGGAGTTATCACAATGGGGAAAAGAATGTGAATGGATTCCTGGATGATTATGCTTTGACGATTCAGGCTTATATCGGACTGTATCAAGCCACATTCGATGAAACGTGGCTGTCGCAAGCGGATACACTGACCGATTACGTACTTCAGCACTTTTATGATCAAAATCAGCAGATGTTCTATTACACTTCGGACCTGGATCCGAAATTGATTGCCAGAAAAATGGAGATTCCCGATCAGGTGATTCCCTCCTCGAATTCTGTCATGGCCCAGAATCTATTCCTTCTGGGAACTCTGCTCGACCGCCCAGTCTATCTGGAGCACTCCCGAAAGATGATGCAGCGTGTCAAATCGCATTTTGTGGACGGCGGACCGTATTATGGAAACTGGAGTCGGCTTCTCGTTAACTTTGTTTTCCCTCCGTATGAAGTCGTGATTGTCGGGAATGACGCGAATCAGAAACGCCAGGAACTGGATGAGTATTTTTTACCGAATTTGATTCTTGTGGGTTCTTCGGAAGAGAGTGCATTGCCGCTTTTGCACGACCGGTTTGTCAAAGGAATGACTCTCATTTATGTTTGCCAGAACGGGACATGCCAGTTGCCGGTTGAAAAAGTGGACGATGTGATTCAATTGATGAAGCCATAAAATTATCAATATATTAGATTGGCATCATTCACGATTATCTCTCGGTATTTCATTTCTTAAAAGTCAGGATTGGTTTGATGAATTCCTCGGATGATAATGCGGGCGTCGGTTCCTCGCAGATTTCTTTTTGCGATTTCCATTGTCCCCATGCCTCTTTCCCAAAAGATGAGGACATAGACGGTTCAAAAAGCTGCCGTACGTTTGCCGCTGTCTGGTGCGAACAGCTTCAGGAATATGTCACGAAAAACGCGCCGTGTCCCGTGAAATTCGGA
>CAZIAH010000046.1:0-28951 GCA_964537715.1 uncultured bacterium
TCTTTTGCAATGGGTAAATAGGGCAGTTGGGTTTAAGTTTCTACTGTGTACAAAACTTGTGTACAAAATACTAATTAACTTATTGAAAATAAAAGGCAAAGGATTTAACTGGCAGTCATGAGGTCGTGGGTTCCCTGTCCGCCTGAGGAGGAGATCCCCATCAGCTCCACAAGTTTAAGGGCTGTAATTCTCAATGCTGTTTATGGATTACATGCCCTTTTCTTTTTGCATATGGTTTGCACGATCCGCCGGTTCTAAAATTATCTATTGAAATTCACCGTGGCATTTTTTACATTGCTTTTGGTTTGATACCGGACTCCACATCTTTTCTTATTTTCATTTGATCATTGATTGCAATATCAGATAATGAAAGATTTTTTGTAATTAAAAAAAGGTTGTAATTAAATGAAGACAACACATACTTGCATTATCGGTGATTCAAGAAAGATGGAGAGCATTCAAAGTTCCTCTGTCCATTTGGTAGTTACTTCCCCGCCTTACTGGCAATTAAAAGATTACGGTTCTAATGATCAGATTGGATATTTTGATTCATATGAAGATTATATCAATAATCTTAATTTGGTATGGGCAGAATGTTACCGTGTTCTTCACCCTGGTTGTAGATTAATTATAAATATCGGAGACCAGTTTGCTCGAGCAGTGTACTATGGTCGTTATAAGATCATACCGATACGAACTGAAATTATCAAGTTTTGTGAAAGCATTGGTTTTGATTATATGGGTGCCATCATTTGGCAGAAAAAAACGACAATGAATACAACTGGTGGTGCAACGGTCATGGGTTCTTATCCATACCCAAGAAATGGCATAGTTGAGATTGATTATGAGTTTATATTGATTTTTAAGAAGCCTGGAAAACCGCCCAAAGTTTCGAATGAAATAAAAAAGAAGTCAATTATATCTAAAGAAAAATGGAAAGAATATTTTTTAGGACATTGGTATTTTAATGGGGTTAGACAGGATAATCATATTGCGATGTTCCCAGTTGAATTGCCCAAAAGAGCGATTGAGATGTTTACATTTGTTGGCGATACTGTTTTAGATCCTTTTTTAGGGAGTGGGACGACATCTTTAGCAGCAATTTTAACAAATCGCAATTTCATTGGGTATGAAATTAATGAAGAATTTCTTCCGGTTATCAAGAATAAATTAAATGTTAATAACAATGCATTATTTCAGAAGTATAAGTTTCATGTAAAAAGGCAAAATCCTTTAAACATTGACTTGAAAAAGGAAATTGAAAATTTAAAATATGTTTTTCATGATCCCATTCATTTTGACAAAAAAATTGATCTCCATCAATTGAAGTTTGGTTCAAAGATCAGTATCTCAGATGGTTTAAACGGCGTTAAGCGTGAAGAGTATTTTACTGTGAAGGAGATCATCAATCCTGTCTTGCTAAAACTGTCTAATGACTTGGTCATCCGATTAATTGGAATCAAGCCAATAGATCATCGAAAACAGGAAGCCGTAACATTTTTAAAAAATAAAATTCTGAAGCGACCGGTTTATTTGAAATATGACAATATCAAATATGATAAAGAAAATCATCTGATGGCATACGTTTACATGAAGAATAAAACTTTTATTAATGTACATCTAATAAAAAATCAATTATGTGGGGTTGATACAGAATACGATTTTAAATATATGCAAAAATTTATTTACTATTCAAAAGTAAATGATGGTATCAATATTGATATAGGCGAAATGGTATAAAAGGATTGGTAAACAATGCAATTCAGGTTTATGCTGTAAAGCCCATTCAAAACTTCCCAGAGGGTTATTTATGAAAAGATATTCATTGTTGTCATTTGTGCTGTTCCTCATTCTATCGATAACCGTTTTCGCTGCTGAAGGCTATCGGAATTTCGACGCGGCCATTTACGTACGGGCGTATGAGATGCGCGAAATGACCGATTTGAACTGGCTCAAGGAACGCTTCGATGTTATATCCAAATACATCAAGGTCTCGAAGGTCTATCTAGAAACCCATCGCGATCTTGTCACGGTTGATGAGGAGACGATCTGCAATGCGAAAAAATTCTTCACGGACCGCGGCATCGAGACGGTCGGGGGCATCACACTGACGATTGATGAAGGCAACCGTTTCGAGACGTTTTGCTATTCGAAATCCGAAGACCGCAAGAAGGTTCGGGAGATTGTGGAATTTACGGCCCGTTTGTTCGATGAGCTGATTCTCGATGATTTCTTTTTTACGAACTGCAAATGCGAAACGTGTATCAAAAAGAAAGGCACAAAAAGCTGGACGCAGTACCGGCTGGAACTGTTGGATGAGGCCGCGCGCAATTTGATCGTCGGCCCGGCGAAAGCCGTCAATCCGAAGGTAAAATGCGTGATCAAGTATCCCAACTGGTACGAACACTTTCAGGGCCTTGGATTCAATCTGGAGACCGAACCGAGCATTTTCGACGGCATTTATACGGGTAATGAAACGCGGGATGCTGTGCTCAGCAATCAGCATCTCCAGCCGTACGAAAGTTATTTGATTTTCCGTTATTTCGAAAATGTCAAACCAGGCGGAAATCGTGGGGGTTGGGTGGACACAGGCGGCATGCGCGCGCTTGACCGCTATGCCGAACAGCTCTGGCTGACCCTGTTCGCGAAAGCGCCAGAAATTACCCTGTTCGATTTCCGCCAGATGCAGCGGCCTATAGAGAAAAGTTTTCGAGGAGCGTGGCAAGGACAAGAGACCAGCTTCGACTTTGACGCGATGATCGCGCCGGTGCGTTTGGCGAACGGGTCGTGGCCGAAAGAAACCACCATGGCTTTGGCAGCCGGTTATGCGCTGAACAAGGTGGACGGCGTACTTAGCGAATTGGGGAATCCGGTCGGTATTAAAAGCTACAAGCCGTTTCACTCCATTGGCGAAGATTTTTTGCATAATTATATAGGCATGGCGGGTGTTCCCATGGATCTCGTTCCGGAATTCCCCGCTGAGGCGGATGTTATTTTTTTGGCAGAGACCGCTCAATTCGATCCTGAAATCGTTGCGAAGATCAAAGGTCAGTTGATAAAAGGCAAAACCGTGATCATCACTTCGGGACTGCTGCGGGCGTTGCAGGGCAAAGGAATCGAGGATATTGTCGAAATGCGGGTGACAGAACGTAAAGCGATTGTGAAGGATTATCTTATTTGGTGGAATCTGATCGAAGGCGAACAGGAAGTTCTGATTCCCCAAATCAGTTACCTCACGAACGATTCTTGGGAAGAAGTTTCGGCAGTGGATGGACCAAATGGCTGGCCAATATTGCATTCCGCAGAATACGCGAACGGCACGCTGTACGTTCTGACCATCCCGGACAATTTCGCCGATTTATATCACTATCCGCCCGAGGTCTGGAAAATCATCAAACAAATCCTGATGAAAGATATTTTTGTTCGTGTGGACGGTCCGACCGGTATTGCGCTTTTCGTTTACGACAACCATACTTTTATCGTGCATTCGTTCCGCGATGAATCCTCGGATGTTCGAATCATACTTAATCCGGAATGTACAAAATTGCACGATCTTGGATCGGGAGAGGTTCTTTCGATTTCCGAACGAATCAAGCCGCTTCTGTTTCGAGGACACCAGTTTGGCGAGGACAAAGCCGCTTTCGATACGCAGATCAAGCCGCATTCGTACCGGGTATTTAGAAGTGAATGATGAGAAAGTTCTATGAAGCGTACAAGAGTATCAATGATCGAATGATTTTAGCCGGATACGTCTGTTCGTTTTTCTTTGATAAAGAAAGCCAATAAGAACATCGCAATGCAAGCGATGCATGCGCCTGTTCCAAACGCTACCGCTGCGCCAAACTCTTTATACAACAAACCGAAAATGATACTTGCAGGAAGCGCACCCAAGCCGACTGCGAAGTTGTACAATCCGAATGCGCTCCCGCGTTGTTCCGGTTTGACGACATCTGCAACAAATGCTTTTTCCGCTCCTTCACTGAACGCATAATAGAGTGCATAGATCGCAAACAGAATAAACGTTGCTGGGATTTCCAAAACATCCGGTAATTTATCCAGAAAAGCAAAACTGAGATAGACAAACGCGTAAATTCCCCAGCCGATATTAATGACAATTTTCCGTCCCATTTTATCCGAGAGCGCGCCAAGATGGGTTGAAAAAGCGACTTTGATGATATGAAAAAACGCCCAGACCAGCGGGATAAATAGAATGTCAATCAATTTCTTTTGTGCTTCCGGGTTTCCAAATTTATCAATCATATCACCGATCACGGGTGCAGAATGAATCATGGAATACAGAGATTGGCTGCTGTGAAGCGTGTCTTGGACTCTTAAAAGCAAAAAGGCGTCCGAAGAATTTCCCAATGTAAATAACAGAACGACGGACAAATAAAAAATAAAATTGTGATCGAATTGACTCAGTGAAAATCTGTTTTTCTTATATGAACCAGTGGAATCGACTTTTTCCCGAACAAAAAAGATGAGTGATAATAGAGCCAGCAATCCGGGAATAAGCGCTAAAAAAAATGTCCAGCGAAGAATCGAAAGGGTGTTCTGCATATGAAAAACAAGAATGAGAACGATTAAAGCGGACAGGGCGAGCAAGGGTCCTGCCACGGCACCGGCATGATCCATGGCCCGGTGAAATCCGTATGCTTTTCCGCGAATGCGGTCATCCACTGATGAGGCGATGAGCGCATCACGAGGAGCCGTGCGGATTCCCTTGCCGACCCGGTCGCCCATTCTGACAAATACAATCTGCCATGCCGCTGAAACGGCGCCTGTGAAGGGACGTACCAGTGTCGATATCCCATAACCGATAACGACCAGCAATTTTCTTTTGCCGATTTTATCGGAAATAATGCCGCTAATCAGTTTCAACATGGCGGCGGTGGTTTCCGCTACTCCTTCAATGATTCCCAGAATCACGGCGCTTGATCCGAGCATGGTTACGAATATGGGCACGAGCGGATAGATCATTTCAGTGGCCGCATCCGTGAATAAACTTACGATGCCAAGTGCAATCACATTGCGTGTGATTCTGGCTTTTTTTGAGTTGTTTTCATGAAGAGCCATTGAAATCACGATTCACTTTTTATAGGATATTGTTATTTTCCGGAATTCAGCCAGAATGAAAAAGGTCAAGTTTATTTACTATTATTCAGATATTCAATCAAAGATTGAATCGTCTCGTCCAGGGAGTATTTGGGTTTCCAGTGTGTGGCCTGGAAAAAGGCGCTGCTGTCCATGCCAAAGCTTGAATTTTTATTTCCCTCTTTTTTGATGATACGGGAAGCAGTTTCGCCTTTTGCAAGACGGACCTGTTCGATCACTTTTTCGGCCAATACAACAACACTGAACCTTTCTCCTCGTCCAAGCTTATAAACCGGCTACCATGTCCTGGATGGAACCGAGAGAAGGTTGATTAACCCATCCACGGCATCTCTCACATCAAGCCGTTCCAAAATGTGCTGACCAAAGAGTTCAATCGGCTGATCCTGAAGTGCCTGCATGACGAATTTGGAAACGATGTCGATGGGTTGCAGTCCGCTCTGGCCGCCGGTCAGACTGGCCAATCGCAGGGATGTGATATTTATATGATTGTTTAATTTCTTTTCCGTCTGGAGCATCAGTTCGGTGGCGTATTTTGCGGAGGCATAAGGTGTGGATGGGAAAACGGGAGTGTTTTCATTCCAGGGAGGGGGTGTTCCCTGACCGTATACACTTTGGGATGAAATATTGATCATCTCAGGAACATGATGCATCCCCACAACTCTGAAAAGATCGCTCGTAAAGGAAAGGCTGTCCGCAATCTGATCATTGCCACAGTGGGGACGAGCAAAACCGAAATGGAGCAGTGTATCAATACTCCCGAAAGCGATGTTGCCGTTTTCAAAATCATTTCGGTCAACGTATCGATCCACTTTGTGATCCAACACTCTGCGGGAATTCTCTTTGTCCAGACTGAACGCCCATATCGTATAAAGACCGGAGCTGTAAATTGCATTAATCAAGTTTCTTCCCAGATAGCCGCTACTTCCCGTGATCAACAGCACTTTCCTGTCGTTTGTTTTTTTCTTATTTAAAAGAGAATAGAGATGACGTACCTTCTCTTCATACCCGATCGGGATCGCTTTGTCGGCGACCTGTCTGATACCGAATTTCTTATTGTTGAGGATCAGTCTGCCCTTTTCGGAAGGAATGCCGAGCCAGCTTTTCACACATTCCTCGACTTCGTTAAAACCCATCATCGCTCTCAGACCGGTGATACCTGTAAATCGCGGATTGATTTCAAAGAATCTGATTCCTGTATCCGTAATGCGTCCCTGTATGTTCATGGGGCCGCGCATGCCCAGTTCCAAAAGACGGGGGAGAATTTTGTCCACGGCATCCCAGATGGTCTGGTCATCAACAGGAATGATTTCAATGGGAACGCCGTTTTTCAGATTGTTTCGGCTCGCCATTCTTCCGATCTCATTACCATTCACATCAGTCACAATTTGTATAGATATTTCAGACAACTGCGAGACACGACCATTTTTAACTTCCTCTATGAATTTTTGATAGTTTGCATCCTTGCTGTTCGGATAAACCAATTCCTGAATAAAATAATCATTGACGATCTCATTAAAATCCTGTTCATTAGTCAACATCTTGACGCCTATTGATCCCGATCCCTTTTGGGGTTTTGCGATGCAGGGATAGGACACTTCTCCCCTTTTTATTCCCTCAAGAAAATTGGCTTTGGTGTAGCACCTGACAAAATGATCGGAAACAGTTTTCAGTTCTTTACAGATGGATTCTTTGTTCCGGCACATAGAATGAAGTTTTTTATCCGATGTCAGAATTTTTATTTCAGATGCTTCAAATCTGTCTGCATTTTCCGATAGTATCCATGCATCCAAATCCATTCCAGGAATGATCAGATTGACGTGAAATTGAAGACATTTTTCCAGTAAACTTTCTATGTAATCGGGAGCAAAGATTGAGGGGACATATTCATGCTGATCACAATCATAGGCTCCGTTCGCAAAAGCGTTGTTACCGAATCCGATTGTTTGAATTGGCAAGGGAGACAAACGGAGAGAGTGGATAATGGACTGACCGATTCCCGAGCCGATGCACGTAATCGCCACCGTGAATTGTTTATTTCTCATTCTATTTCTTGGGTTGATATTAGGTACACTGAAATATAACTCTCTTAAATATTAATAATAGGAAGAATTAAGCAATTAATCAAATATTTTTTAGAATTAATAGCACATGAAAATGCTTGAATTTTGTTTGAAATTCTCTTAGATTGTTTTTAAATGAGAGGATCTGATTTTGTAATCATAAATACTACCTTGAAAAAATATTGCCATACGGGAATAAAACGTAAAGAAGTTTTGTCTATTATTTAGAAACATGGATTGGTCAGTACGTACAGATAATGAGCTGATCCGAGAGAGCCATGCCGGCAATCACAGTGCTTTTAAGGAATTGGTTCGCCGATATGAGGATTGTGTGGCTTCCACTGTGATTGGTATGCTGGGTTTCCGACCTGAAGCAGAGGATGTGGGACAGGAAGTATTTATTCGATTTTTTCATAGTCTTGGAAATTTTAAAGGGAAATCCAGTTTGAAAACCTATCTGACACGAATCGCCATTAATCTGTCATTGAATGAATTGAAACGACGAAAGCGACACAGATTTCGTGTGGTTAATGAACCGATTGAAGAACGGATCGATATCCAGGATGAAACAGCTGATTGTGAATTCAGCGATGAAAAAGAAATGGTTACCCGGGCTCTTGAAAAGCTGAACCCGGAGTTTCGCATGGTTATCGTGTTGCGGTTTTTGGACGGTTACTCGACACGTGAAACCGCTGAAATTCTTCAGGTTCCGGAAGGTACGGTGTTGTCCAGACTTGCACGGGCCATGAAAAAATTAAAAACAATTTTGGAACCCTATTTCGGAGAAGATAATGAAAAACAAACTTCGCGCCCTGTTGTTTCGGTCGTTTGATACCGAGCTGACATCGGATGAAAAAAAGCAGCTTGATGATGCTTTAGGGGCATCCGAGGCACTTCGTCAGGAACAGGAACGTCTCGTCAGCATGCGGCGAATTTTTGGCAAGGTGAAACCATCTTTCCGGCCTTTTTTTGCCGAACGGGTCATTCGTCGACTTGAAGCAACTCGCGGGCAGGAGACGTTGGTTGATCCATTTTTCGAATCTTTGCTCGCTTTCTTTCGACCCGTCGTGATTACTGTGATTATATTGATCATCATCGCACTTTCTGTCAATGCCGTCCGGAATAACGGGAATGTGATGGCCGGAGTAATGACCCAGACGGATGTCAGCCTTGAAGAAGCTTTTAATCCAGTCTATACATGGCTTGAGGAGTAAAATCATGAAAACAAAATATAAAACAATCGGGTTATTGTTTGGTACATTGATCATTGGAGTCGTGGTTGGGATGCTGCTCCATGCTACTTTTTTACGGGGGCAATTCAGAAAGCATATTCACAAAATACGTACTGAAGATGGATTTATTCAGCGTTTTGAGGATCTCATTCAGCCAACAGCAGAACAACGTATTCAATTGGAAAAAATATTAAAGAAACATTTTGAGGAGATGGATAAACAGCACGAGGTGTTTCGTGCACTGATGAATAGTTTGAAAACGGATATCGATTCTGTTTTAACAGAGGAACAGAGACAACGGCTGCAAAAAAGCATGTTTCTCGGAAGATCCAAGTCGCCCCGTAGGCCGCCTTTTCCTCAGACTGATTTTATGAAACCGCCGGGTGGTCCGCCGCCAGGTCCCCCGCCAAAACCGCCCGATAGCAGAAAATAATGTTCACATAATTCGTCCCCAAAAGGGACGGATTTTTTTTATCATATCGGTTATTAAAATGAATCTATCGTGGGAATAAAATAATGCGTCTCATTGTCCAATATACAGATGAAATGAAGGATCGATAATTAAATATGATTTATTATACCTTCCATACTCCCTCGAGGAAGAACGGGCGTTCGAAGCGGAACGCCCGTTCTTCTGAATGTCAAATATGAAAGGCTAAATGCCATGAAGAAGAAAATGGTTTTATTGATGCTCAGCATTGTTTTGGTAAGTTGGTTTTCCAGATGCCGCACCAAAGAACAATTGGCTGTCTGGCCGAACCGTGATATTTCCATCGATGGCAAATTGGCAGACTGGTCGGGATATCTTGCATTGAATGAGGATTCCAATGTGGCATTCGGATTTTTAAGAGACAGTACGTATTTCTATATCTGTCTGGTTACCAGCGATCCTGATATTCAAAGGCAGATTATGGGAAAAGGCTTGATTGTCTGGTTGAAAGCGAATCGAAAGGCGGAAAACCGGATCGGCATCAAATTTCCCCTCGGTATGATGGCATCGGGTACGTCTCCGCAGGAATTTATGAGGAATCGTACGGAAATGGACAGAGAGAAGCCGGGGCCATCGTTTGAGCATCTTTTGAATGAATTAGAAATCCAGAGTCCCGGAGAGGAGACATTCAACCGCTACGGCGTGAGTGAAATCGCTCGATCCGGATTGGAAGTCGGAGCGGGATTGGTTATGGAGCAGCTGGTTTATGAGATGAAAATTCCATTGATTCGGGGAGAAAATACACCGTATGCACTTGGCGTTGAGCCTGTTCAAGTTGTCGCTTTGGAGATTGAGATACCTGAAATTGATCGGGAAGCGATGCGGGAGAAGATGATGTCGATGGGTGGTGGAGGAGGTCGAGGGGGACGCCCCCCTGGTGGAATGCCCGGAGGTATGGGATGGAAACAAAACGAACCTTTAAAGGTTAAGTTTACAGTCCGGCTGGAACCGGCAAAATAGAACCTAACTGTTTAAAAGGAATGGGTATTATGCGTAAATGGCTGATCATATTCGTACCGATTTTAACCGTGGTGGTTATTACACTGGGTTTTGTTCTTAAGAAATCAGACCATCAGGTCAAATATACCTTTGCGAAAGTGGAGCGAGGCGACCTGGAAAACACGGTTTCCGCAACAGGAACCCTTGAGCCTGTCACGACGATTGAGGTCGGCACACAGGTTTCCGGAATTATCGATCATATTTATGCAGATTTTAATGAAAGGGTCAAGAAAGGCCAGCTTTTGGCAGTGGTGGATACGACGCTTTTGATCCTGAAAGTGCGGGATGCAGAAGCCGTCCTGATCCAGGCAAAAGCCAAGTACGAACAGTCTGCCTACGATTTTGAAAGTACAAAGAAAATGTTCGAACAAAACCTGTTGTCCGAACTGGAATATATCACTTCGAAAACGAATTTCGAAACCGCAAAGGCATCTCTGCAGTCTGCTCAGAACAGTCTGGAACGGACAGAGCGGGATATGCGGTATGCGTTCATTACCTCTCCCATCAACGGAACCGTGATCGATCGGGCCATTGAAGAAGGCCAGACCGTGGCAGCAAGTTTCCAGACGCCAACACTTTTCCTTATTGCAGAAGATCTTTCAAAGATGGAGATTCACGCCCAGGTAGACGAGAGCGACATCGGCTTGATTAAAAAAGGACAATCTGTCCGGTTCGAAGTTCAGGCATATGACAATATTTTTACGGGCACTGTTCGAGAGGTCCGGCTTGAACCCGAAGTAGTTCAAAATGTGGTCAATTACACGGTCGTTATAGATGCCGACAACAAAGATGATTTGCTTCTGCCGGGGATGACAGCAACCATCGATTTCATCGTCGAACAGAAGAAAAATGTGCTTCTGGTTCCTGCTTCAGTGCTGACAATTGAGCCGACTGAAGAAATGGTTGCTGCCATGAGGGAGAATATGCATCAACGGTTTGGGAATCGACCTGATTCTCTCCGCGGTCGTTTTCAGACTGGAAAGGAATTCCCCGGGTCGAAGGGAGACGAAAATGAGAAATCGACTCCATTCCGTTCCTTATTATTTTCCCAAAACGGACAAAATGCTCACGCCGCTCCCAGCCTGATCTGGTATCTCGATGAGAAAAAACAGATTCATGCGGTACCGGTGCAGACCGGTTCCACCGACGGCAAAAAGACGGAGATTATTCCGATGCGCGATTCCATTCATGCGGACATGGAAATTATCGCCAGCGTAGAGGGAAAAACAACCAGTAACAAAAACAATGGTTCCAGAGGGGTGTTCATGAGACCGGGTTTTGGCGGTCCACCGCCAAGATGAGTGTAATAATTTTTTTGTATCATGATCGTATCATCAATGAGTATAAACTGAAATATTTGAAAGCGAGGGAATTATGATTAACAACATCAACAATGCAAGTAGCTTTCGATTCAATATCCACTTCGGTATCGGTATTTTATTGAAAATATTTGTTCTTTCAGCTCTTCTTTTATTGGTGTCCGGATGCAGCAAAGATGAAGACGATGAAGATGAAGAACTTGTGGGCAACTGGATTGAACTTTCTGATTTTGAGGGCGTTCCTCGAACAGACGCGGTGGCATTTTCTATCGGCAACAAAGGATATGTCGGAACCGGTTATGATGGATCAGATCGGCTCAATGATTTTTGGGAATATGATCCGGTTTTAAATAATTGGACACGGAAAGCAGACTTTCCGGGTGCGCCTCGGAACGGGGCAGTTGGATTTGGAACCGATACCAAAGGCTATATCGGCACCGGTTATGATGGTGCTAACAGACTCAATGATTTTTGGGAATACGATCCGGCTACGGATACGTGGGTTCAAATCTCTGATTTTGGGGGGTCTGCAAGGTACGGTGCAGTTGCTTTTGCTATCGATCAAAAGGGTTATGTCGGTACGGGATATGACGGTAACTGTTTAAAAGATTTGTGGGAGTATGATCCTGCAACGGATCAATGGACTCAAAAACTCAGTTTGGGAGGAAGCAAGCGGCGTGATGCAATCGCATTTGTCATTGATGGTAAAGGGTACATCTGTACCGGTATAGACAACGGGGTTTATGAGAGTGATTTCTGGGAATATGATCCTGCTTCCGACAGTTGGAACAAAAAGCGTCCCATAGAGAATGTATCCGACAGCGAGTACGATGACGATTACACAAGTATAACCGGCACAAATAAAGCAGCTTTCTCTGTTAATGGGAAGGGATATGTCGCCACAGGTGGTGAAGGGACCACCGGTAAAATTGTTTGGGAATATAGTTCCACATCCGATTTATGGGAACAAAAAACATCACTTGAAGCAACGGCACGGGTGGAGGCAGTTGGTTTTTCCATCGGGGATTTAGGCTATATCACCACGGGAAGAAATTCCAGCTATTATTTTGATGATTTGTGGGGATTTGAGTCCGAAGAAGCACAGGTTGATCTTGATAAAGCACTTATAATTGCGCCTTGACAAAGTATTCGCTATTGGTACTACTGACTTAACAACGAGAGATTTATGAATACGTGTAATCAGCCGGTGGACAGTTTGCAAATTAAGCTGTTTTTATCCATCGTTTTCATTTCAACCATTTTTATGAATACATGCAATAAGGATCCTGGCAAATTTACCCTGGGCGAGGAGTTCATTGAATCTCAAACGGATTTGAATGCAATCGATACCTTTTCAGTCAGTCTTTCCACTGTCATCTTGGATACTGTGGCCACTTCCGGAACAGGGAGTTTGCTCATAGGTAGTTATCACGATGATATTTTTGGAAAAATAACGAGTCACAGTTATTTCCAGATTGGAATTCCTGAGAGTTATGACGTTGAAGAGGATGATATATACGATTCACTACGAATGGTGATAAAGTATAACAATTATTTTTTCGGCGACACAACCCAAAGCCAAAAAATATCAATTCATCAATTGACTGAGGACATCGAACTTGACGATGACAATGTAATTACCAGCGAAACTTCTTTTTCTTACGATCCTGATCCAATAGGATCCATTGTTTACACGCCCCGGCCCAACAACCCGGTCGATTCCTTGATTATTCAAATAAGTGACGCTATCGGATTGGATTTGTTTTCGAAATTAAAAGATAATTCTGAAATATTAACCGATGATGAGACCTTTATCAACTATTTTCATGGTTTGGTACTGGTCGCGGATGAAGGTTATGAAGGATCGATTATTGGATTCAATGCCAGCCAGAGCGATACGAAATTGGTTTTGTATACAAGAAGAAGTGCTGAGTTAACTGCTGAAAGAATTAATTACGAGTTTGGCCTGGCAAGTACTTCCAAACAATTCAATCATATTATACACGATTTTACTTCCACACAATTGAGTCCTCTGACCGATCAACGAAATAAACTCTCAAGCGTTGAAACCGACGGATTGTCATTTGTACAAGGCGGAATAGGAGTGATCGTAAAAATAAATTTCCCTTCTCTCGGAGAGATATTGCTGCTTGACAAAGGAATGATACTAAAAGCTCAGCTCTCCATCTCTCCTTTGCCTAACATTGATCTCCCTTCAGTATTATATCTTTACAAATCGGATCAACTAAACAGAATGCTGGGTAGTGTTGTTTCATCCACACTGACTGTCGATAAACTTTATAATGAAGAAACTGCCTATTCTTTTGATGTCACAGATTATTTAAACGATGAACTTGCCGATTCTTATGTTGACCCTGAAGAAGGGCTTTTAATTACGCTTTCGCCCAGCGACCTGAAGACCACCTTTGGTCGTCTGATTGTAGACGCCCGGAATCAGAATACAAAACTTAAAATTTATTATTTGTCTTATTGAGCTCTTCTATGATAAACAGAAAACAAATCTTTGTTCTTGTAACCGTATGTGCTATTTTTATTTTCATTCATTCATTAAAAGCGCAGATTAAAAACTCCATCTACTCGATGTTTGGAGTCGGGCAGCTGATTGATAACAGCTTCGGTATAAACAAGTCGCTGGGAGGAACAGGAATCGCTTTCCAATCCGGAAGATCGATTAATTTTATGAATCCAGCGTCTTATCTCGGCATTCTTCCCAACTCGTTCAATATCGAAATCGGTGCTTACGGTCTTTTCAACCGATCTGAGAATGAATATACCTCTCAAAGCGATGGTAATATTAACGTCAGTTATTTTTCAGCGAGTCTGTATTTAAAAAAATGGTGGGCATTTTGTTTTGGAATGGTTCCATTCAGTTCTATTGATTACGAGATCAATTTTAGCGATGAAATCGGAGGTGAACTGACACCCTTCGAAAAAACTTTTAAAGGAACGGGTGGGGTGAATCGATTCTTTATGGGGAACTCATTTAAGGTATATAAAGGACTTGCCGTCGGATTCAATACTTCTTGCTTATTCGGGCCGATTACGCAGACGGAAACGGCTGTGAGTAATGATGATTTTACAGGATATGAACTTAGAGATAAACGTACTGTGAAAAGCCTTTATTTCGATTATGGATTACAATATTCTCTCAACGGTAACGATTGGCTGTATACCGTCGGATTTATTTATGGAAGTGGTAAAAAACTGAATACAACAAATGAACGTGAGTTTACATATAATGGAACGGTAACTGCCTTGGAACAAAATGAACAATTGAGTATAAGAATTCCTCAAAAATTTGGTATGGGGATTTCACTTGAAAAAAGTCATCATTTCCGAGCCGGTTTTGACTATGAATGGAGAAATTGGTCCATTATCAATTTTTCCAATCCGAATCTTAACACACAAAACAGCGAGCGGTTCTCGATGGGTGCTGAATATTTCCCCGGTCAAAACGACAGCTGGTTACCGCGTCTTTATTATAGATTGGGTGCAAATTATAAGAATTCGTATTTAAAAATCAAGAACACTCCCATTGACTCAAAAGGAATAAACTTTGGTATAGGGATTCCTCGTGGCGAAACAAATAATTTTAACATCTCTGTAGAATACGGTGAAGAAGGAACACTGAAGAAAGGATTGATAAAAAATCATTATTGGATGTTTTATCTGAGTTTCTCCCTGCATGAATTTTGGATCAAGCATCACTATTTTTAAACAAGAGAATTATCAATCAAGGTTTGATTTTGTCTGCCAAAATTGGAGAAATATATAGGCATAAACATGACAAGAATGAAGAAAATGGTGAACGATGAAATCCGTCATTAAAATGAAGAACGTCACCAAAACGTATCACGTCGGCGAGATTAATGTACGCGCTCTGTGCGGTGTGAATCTGGAAGTTCGATCCGGCGAGTTTGTAGCCATTATGGGCGCTTCGGGTTCGGGCAAATCGACACTGATGAATCTGATCGGTTGTCTGGATGTGCCGACATCCGGCAGATATGATCTGGATGGAACGGACGTAAGCGCACTCACCCCCAATCAATACGCCGATATACGCAATCAGAAGATTGGATTTGTTTTTCAGGGATACAATCTCCTGTCCCGGACCACTGCTCTGGAAAATGTGGAGCTTCCTCTTTTTTATGACCGGTCCAGACGGATCGGCAATTCACGGAAAGCTGCGGAAGAAGTGTTGGCACATGTCGGTCTTGCGGACCGCATGGATCACGAGCCCAGTCAGCTTTCCGGCGGACAACAGCAGCGTGTGGCCATTGCTCGAGCTCTGGTCAACCGGCCGGAAATTCTCTTGGCCGACGAGCCCACCGGAAATTTGGACAGTCGCACATCCGTGGATGTCATGTCGGTTTTTCAGGAACTCAACGACCAGGGTATCACTGTTCTGCTTGTGACGCACGAAGAGGATATATCCAGATACGCCAGGCGGATTGTAAATTTGAAAGACGGTTCCATTTCTGATAACAAACCGGTCATCAATCGACTGATCGCACAAACCGTGCTCGAAACAATGAAAGAGGAAACTTGATGCCACAGCTGTCCAAGTTGTTAAAAGCTTCCTTTAAAAGCATCATGAAAAACCGGATGCGAAGTCTCCTCACTTCTCTGGGCATCATTATTGGTGTGAGTGCCGTAATCGTGATGGTAGGTATCGGATCGGGATCGCAAAAAAGAATCGAGCAGGAAATCCAATCACTCGGTACGAATATGATCATCGTGTTTCCTTCATTCAGCAGAAGGGGCGGCGTCAGCCGTGGAGCGGGTAGTTGGAACCGGTTGACTATAGAGGATGTGGAAGCCATCCGGGAACAAGCGACGTTAATTGCTCATGTATCTGCAGTTGTGTGGTCTTCCGGCCAGGTGATCGGGAATGGCAATAACTGGAGTACTTCGATTCAGGGCGTGGATCCGGATTATCTGAGTATCCGTGCCTGGAAGCTGGCATCGGGGACGTTTTTTACGAACCGTGAGATTCGTGCACGGAAAAAGGTGGTCGTGCTCGGTAAAACCGTGGTGGACAATCTATTCGGTGAAATGGATCCAATCGGTCAGAGAATTCGCATCCGGAATACGCCATTTACGGTCATCGGTGTACTCAGTGAAAAAGGACAGGATGCCCGAGGTCAGGATCAGGATGATGTCATTCTTGCGCCTTCGACCACCGTGCTTTACCGGCTCAAGGGAGAACGTTACATCAATATGATTCAGGCGAGTGCCGTTTCACTTAAAGCCATAGACCAGGCACAGCAGGAGCTGACGAATATTCTCCGCTGGCAACACAAAATCGAATACGGCCAGGAGGATGATTTCAATGTACGCAATCAGGCGGAGATCACCGAGATGGCTTCTCAAACCTCCAAAATCATGACCATGCTGCTTGGTGCGGTTGCGGCTGTCTCTCTGATCGTCGGCGGGATCGGGATCATGAATATTATGCTGGTTTCGGTTACGGAACGAACGCGGGAAATCGGCATACGCATGTCCGTGGGCGCACGGGGAAGCGATATTCTGATTCAGTTTTTGATCGAGGCTGTGGTACTCAGCCTTTCCGGCGGCATCATCGGTATTCTGCTTTCTGCCGGGATTGCACTGATTTTGAATCAATGGACCGAAGTCTATACGGTCATCAATCCGGGAATTGTTGTGCTGGCGTTCACTTTCTCGGGTGCAGTGGGTGTTTTTTTTGGATTTTATCCGGCCAGGAAGGCGGCAGGCCTGAATCCCATCGATGCGTTGAGATACGAATGAGTCCAGTCCAAAAAGCAACAAAAGGCTGTCTTTGCGAGGAGTTGTATCAAAAGCCTAAAATAATGAATATGTGTCATTCCGGGCTCCTGCCCGCCGGCAGGTAGGTGTCCCGGAATCTCTTGATAATCAGAATCTTAGGAGATTCCGGCATTCGCTGGAATGGCATGAATATCTGACTTTTCCGCAATGACAATGCTTATTTCCGACCTTTTTGCACTGAACTCATGAATAAATAGAGATAATCTGTTCGGAGCTGATCACTTGGAGAAATTATGAAGCAGATATGGGTATGTTTCCTTGTTCTTGCAATCACTTCCGTCCCTGTGTTTTCAGAAATATTGTCTTTGGATCAATGTCTTCAATTGGCCATGCAGAACAATCCCGATTTGAAACAGAGCGATTACAGTGTCCGTCAGTCTGAAATCAATGTAAAAAGCTCTCTATCGAATTTGCTGCCCACTGTATCCATAGGGGGATCAGCGAATAACTCCGGTCCGTTCGTTGACGAATATCATCATGATTGGAACTGGGGACTGAGCGGCAGTGTACACCAGTCGATTTATCAGCCCGGTCTTTATTCGAACATCAGACTTGCAAAAGTGCAGGAAGAGATGTCCACATTTTCCCGTGCAGATACGGAAAACCGTATTCGATCGGCGGTTGAAACGACATACTTCCAGATCCTGACTTCGGACACATTGATCGGCGTATACAGGGAGAACATCCAACTGGCAGGGGAACAGATTCGAAAGATGCGGGTCATGGTCGATCTGGGATTGAAACGGCAATCGGATCTCCTGAAATCGGAGGTGCAGAAGGGGACTTTCGAATCCCAATTGATTCAGGAACATCAGAATCTGGATGGTCTCAAGCGGGAATTGAATCTTCTGATGGGACGCAGCCCAGATACGCCTCTGTTTCTAAAAACTCTGGACATTTCGATGAATCAGGTTCCCGATTTCAAAACGGCCCGCTCCATGCTGTTCGACCGGAATCCGAGCTTGAAATCCGCCGAGAAACAATTGGTTTCAGACAAACTTTCCCTTAAAATTGCCAGAGAGGCTTATCTGCCCTCGGCTTCCGCCAGTTATTCCTACAGCAGAAACAAGAGCGCTTTCGAATCCTCTTTTGTCGAAAGTGATCAAATCGGTGTTCAGTTGAGTCTCGGTCTGTTTGATGGATTTTACAAACATCATAATGTCCAGAAGCAAAAGATACAGCTGGCCTCTTCACAACTTGAATTGGAGACGAAACAGCGGGAAATGGAGCAGACGCTGAGCGGCTACTATACTGCTTTCGAGACCCAGAAGAGGTTGCTTGAAATTTACACCAAAAATCTGGAGTCCGCGCGGAAAGATCTGGAAATTGTGTCCGAACAGTATGCCGCAGGGATGGCTTCGATCCTCGACCTGATGGATGCCCGGGTTTCGCTGATCGAATCCCAGACCAATCTGGTGAAAGTTCAATATGCCCGAAAAGTAATCGAGTACGAAATCCGCAGTTTGATCAGCGAATAGGATGCGGCCGGTTTAAAGGGAAAAAACTCAAGAGAATGCAGAATGTAGCAAATGAAAATGAAGAATTATACAAAGTATAGAAAATCAGGGGTTCTGTTTATTTTATCCCTGCTGCTTATGTTCCTGTCCGGATGTGAGCCGCTTTTACTGAAGAGTCACTGGACAAATCAACCCATCGTGATTGACGGGAATAATGCTGATTGGCAAGCGGTTCCTATGGATCGCCTCGAATCATGGGATGTGTCGCTGGGGGTGTGCAACGATGCCGGTTATCTCTATCTATTGTTGTCTTTTGAGAATCCCATGTTGATGATGGCAGGCGGGACCAGGGGGATTGCACTGGAATTTATCGACAGCCGCACCCATGAAGTGATTTTCAGATTTCATTATACCGGGATGGATTCGCTTGCTCCTGCATTCGAGCCTGAAGACAGTTTCTGGCAATGCCTGAATCCGGATCAGAAAAAACAGTTCATGGCTCAACGGACAATTCTAAAAGACAGAATCGTTGTCACGAAAAACAGAAGCACTGTCAAGATTCCAGCGGACGGGTCGCAGGGGCTTTCTGCGGCAAGGGTTTATCATCCGATGTTCTGCGGTTATGAACTGAGAATTCCGATCCGAAAGAACGGAGACAGTCCATACGCTCTGGACACTGGATTGGGAGAAACAGTTAACATCAAAATTCGCCTGGATGAACAGAAGGCGAAAGATGAATCTGTCAACATGTCTCCAATGGGAGGAATGTCCGGGACGCCACCAATGGGCGGGTCAGGGAGGGCGTTTCCCGGAGGTGCCACTGCAATGAATGAAGAAGTTTTAGTCAGCATTGTTTTGGCGGAGAACCATTGAGTCTGATCAGCGAGCGAATATAATAACTTTTTCTTACAGATGAAGATTCCCCGCTGCTTGCCCGCCAGGGGCGGGCTTGCGGTGGGGAGCTTCAATTTATTGAGATGAGGTTTTTACTGTGAAACAACGGATATATTTCCTGTTCCTGATGGGGCTGCTTCTTTTCCTCAATTGTTCAAAACAGACTCTATCCAAAAATACGGTCGTATCCGGCGAGATTGAATCGCCCAAAGGTTCTGAAGAGGCCTATCTGAAAGAGAGATCGAGGTGGACCATTGTATTGAATTCCGCTGGAGGAGGAGCAGGGTCCTTATTTATTTTGCCATTATCGTCCGGAGCCAGGCACGGATCTGATTTTCCTTTGATGGTTACAGCCACGCTGATGAATGAGCAGGTCATCGAAGCCGGGCTTGCCTACTATGAAGACGCTGTCGGGATGACGCCGGAGCAGGCGGATTCTTTTCGGCAGACATATCGGAGGCAGAATGAAGTGGACCAATACTTCCTTGTAGAAGTGTCACTTCAGACGAGAATGGCTGAAAATTACCTGAATTTGAACCGATGGACCATTTTCATCGAAGACGACGCAGGCAATCAGAATGCACCTGCAAAGATTGTGGAGATGCCCGGCTCATCCCAGGTCATGGAAGGTATGATGGAAGATCCAGTCCAAAAACGGTCCATTCCTTTTGATTTGACACGCCACCGAAAAACGGTCTTCCTTTATTTTCCAAGAAAAGATTATTACGGCAACCCGGTGCTGCACAAAAATCTGAAAGCATTGAAACTTGTATTTCTTCTGGAAAAAGGCGGATCGGGCAGAGGCGAAGGGAGCTGGATTTTTAACTGAAGAAGATATATCATTGTATAGTCATTTTTCCCCATTTAAACAAAAAAATGCTTGACATTTTTACTAAAATTTATTATATAAATACATACTTATAATAATATTGGTAATAACTTATTTAATGACAGAAAAAGAAATTTTAAAAATTTACAAAGCGTTATCTGTTGAATCGAGATTGCAGATATTGAAACTCATAAAAGATAAAAAATTATGTGTCAATGCAATTACCCAAAAGTTGGATATCACACAACCTGCTGTATCACAACATCTTTCCATATTAAAGGATGCGGGTTTGGTCAAGAGTGACCGATACGGTTCGATCATACATTATGCGATTGATCTAAATCGTTTAAATGATTTCAAAAAAAGCATTAGAAAATATTTGGGTGATGAATTTATTTTATTAAAGGAGTAATTTTTTTAGATAAATATATAAGCAATAGCTTATTAATTTATAAGAACATACAAATATTAACAAGGAGATTGTTATGTGTCAGAATCATTCAAAAACAACATGTTGTCAAAATCCGGAAAAATTTGAAAACAATGTTCACAATTGTTCGAAAAAGCAAATTCAGGAATGTCATGGGGATTTGAGAAAACATCCCTGTGAGAATCATAAGAAGGAGAATAGGCAATGAAAAGATTGTATCCAGTTTTTATTATTGTGGTTGTCTGTGCGCCGATTATTTTCCTGATTTATTTGAAAAGTGATTTGGTGTGTGCACCAAGAGCTATTGTGTCTTCGGCCGTTTTTGGGATTGTTCCATTGCTGTTTTTAACAATTGCGATTTTTAAAAAAAGGAAGATTTGGTATTACTTTTCCTTATTGGTACTTGTCCTGGAAGTGATTATAACACCAATTATCATGTTAAACAAGCTGGGATGGGAGAAGCTTCTCAATGAAAGGTTATTGGCCTTTTTTACTTTCGAGGTTATTGCACTCATACAAATTCTGATTGTCATTTCATTGCTGATGGACTTCTTAAAATCACAAAATTAAAAAGCATAAAGGATCATACCAAATAACGGATTATCTATTTATTTACTGGATGTCCAAATGGGTTGTGTGATTGATTGCGGATAATGTACACTATTCATTCAATTTGAATCTCATGGCTGCACGCGAATGTAAATTTTTTTATTCTCTCCCCAAAAAAAACTTGACTTTTTATCAATAACTTTGTAAAATTGACTACACTGGCTTACACGAGTAAGTTAATGTCAATCATTAATCAATCTATCATTGCAAAAAAATTGAATGTCAGTCGGGCCACGGTCTCGAAAGCGCTGAAGGATGCGGATGATATTTCCGTCGAAATGAAGAAGCGTGTGTGGGATATGGCCGAAAAGTTGAATTATATACCCCACTATCACGCAAAACGATTGCATTCACAAAAGACAAACACGATTGGCGTCGTCGTTCCTGATATTTCATATTCATTTTTCTCCTTTGTGATCGATGGAATAATGGATATCGCAGGGTTGTCGGGGTACCATATTATTCTTATGGTCTCGCGAGAAAAGGCCGATACGGAGAAAGACCATATTTTAACTTTGTTGTCCATGCGGGTAGATGGGATTCTGCTGGCTGTTTCCAAAGAAACGAGGGACACTCAGATATTTGAAAAAATCAAGCGTTCCAGCATCCCACTGGTTTTCTTTGATCGCGCCATGGATTATTCAGGATTTTCTTCGGTCGGTATCGATGATAGGGACGCCGCGCAAAGATTGATCGATTTTGTCGTACACTGTGGTTATCAACATATCGGCCATTTGGGAGGCAGCTTTCTAACTGATATTGGACGAAATCGGCGTGATGGATATCTTGACGCCTTAAACGACAACCAAATTCCTGTTCGTGAAGAATGGATCGTCGAAGGAGGATTTACGAGGGCAGACGGTTATCGTGATTTCATGAAGATCTATCAAAGCGGATCACTGCCCGAAGTCATTTTTTCGGCAAACGATCAAAATGCGCTGGGTGCTTATGATGCTATGAAAGAATTGGGGATTTTATTTCCGGAGACCGTCGGCGTGGTTGCATTTGGACATCATGAATTTGCCAAGATCATCACCCCTTCATTGACCATCATCAATGTGAATCCGTATGACCTCGGCAAAAAAGCTATGGAAATAATGCTTCAACAGATTAAAGGGGAAGACATAGGCGATAAAAAAATCTTTATTCCAGCTGAAATCGAAATCGGAGAGTCGCTTCGAATACCGGAGCATGTTGTGGTAAGTTAATTGAATGAGTATTTTCAATCATTAACTTACTCGAGTAAGTTAATGATTATCAGTACAATAGCATTCCAGAAGGGAGGTTTTTATGCGCATTAAGAAGTTGTTATTGGTTAATTTGTTTCTGATGATGATAGGATTCGGATTGTCTTTTGCGCAGACAACGGGAAAAATCGCCGGAATGGTTGTTGATAAAGACACCGGAGAACCTCTCGTTGGCGCGAACGTGATGTTGCTCCATACGTCGTCCGGCACTGCAGCGGATGCGGCTGGACAATATTTTATTATTAATATTCCACCAGGCACCTACGATATCCAGGTAATGATGATCGGTTACACACCTGTTAAAATGGAAAATGTCCGTGTCAGCGTCAATTCTACGACCAGTCTAAAATTTGAGTTGGAAAAGACAGTTCTTCAGGGCGAAGCTGTGGTTGTGACCGCGAGCGCGGTTTCGTTTAAAAAGGATCAAACCAGTTCGGTCCGCAACGTGTCAGCTGATCAAATCTCCAAGCTTCCGGTTGAGACGGTTGATGAAATCGTGAATATGCAGGCCGGCGTCGTGGATGGGCATTTCCGTGGGGGCCGCAGCAGCGAGGTGTCGTATCTGGTGGACGGATTGTCGGTCGTCAACTCGTTCAGCGAGTATTCCAGACAGAGCGTTCATATTGAAAAAGAAGTGGTTCAGGATCTGGAAGTAATCAAAGGCACTTTTGACGCAGAATATGGCCGAGCCATGAGCGGTATGGTGAACGCGGTCACGAAAGAGGGAGGCAATGTATGGCACGGGTCTCTATCGAGCGGATTTAGCAATTATTTTACTTCCCATAACGATGTGTTCATCGGGCTTGGGAAATCCGATTACCTGGAGCGTAATTTAAGCCAGGATTACAAGATTCAACTCGACGGCCCAATTTTTAAAAATGTATTGACCCTTTTTCTCAACTATCGATACCAGAGCAACCGAGGGCCTATCAACGGCATCCGGAGGTTTAATCCGTGGGATTACAGCGTTTATCCGACAAAAGATCCCTCAACCTGGCACATTGAGCACACTGGAGACAACAAATATGTACCCATGAATCAGGATTTTTACCACAATGCCATGGGAAAGCTGACCTGTAAAATCACCAGCAATTTCAAGGTAAACCTGCTTTACACATTCAACAGGAATAAGAACAAACGATTCAACAATGGACTGGGCGATTTTCAGTACAAATACAATCCAGACGGATTGCCATGGAATTTCAGTACGATCCATTTCGGTTCTTTTGATATCAACCACATGATTTCAAAGTCTCTGTTCTACGATTTGAAACTCTCATACACCAGTCGCGAAGAACGGGCCTATTTGTACGAGGATCCGCTGGATTCGCGGTATCTCAATCCGAATTACCGGGGAAGTCTTGAGACAGGATTTTACACAGGCGGAATGGTTGATCCAGAAGATAGAAAGGACACGTTTCTGCGAGGGGACGTGAAGTTTGATCTTTACTGGCAGGCCAATAAGACACACGGTTTCAAAACAGGCTTCCTGTATACCTCTCATGTGATTGACAGGTCGCGAGTTGATGTGCGGAATCGGTACGAGGGACTATCAATTGCGAACGAGATGGTTGTGGATTCGGAGACAGGGAAAATCTATTTTCCTTATTATATACTTGAAATCAAGCCTATTACGGAAAATACGATTGATATTTATAAAGTGAAACCATACGAGATGTCGGCTTACATTCAAGACAAGATGGAATTCAATGAGATGGTGATCAAACTGGGCCTGCGATACGATTATTTTAATGCCAATTACCATTATCCATCCGACTGGCGAAATCCATCCAACCAGCTGTCGCTTCCGGATTCCATGATGTCCACGATGTTGAAAGACGATCCGCAGACCCAACTCAGCCCGCGAGTAGGTTTGTCCTACAAGCTGAGTGACCAGGCTGTGCTCCGGCTCAGCTATGGACATTTTTTCCAAATGCCACAGATGTTCGCCTTATACGAGGACAATATTTTCCGCGTGACCCCGTTCAACTTCCAGACGACTATCGGCAACTCCCAGCTCAAGGCAGAAAAAACGGTTCAATACGAAATCGGCCTGTGGCAGCAGCTCATGACGGGCATGGGGCTGGAGGTTTCGCTGTATTATAAAGATATCTACAACCTTCTCAGCACGAAAATCGTAACCACTTACAACCAGATCAAATATGGCCTATTCACCAACAAGGATTACGGCAACGCCCGGGGCATCGAGCTGACATGGGATTATACGCAGGGCGGATTCTCTTCATTTGTGAATGTCACATACTCTTTCACGCGCGGCAATGCGGATAATCCAAGGGATACATACACCCGCGCAGGCGACAGCATGGATCCGATCACCCGTCTGATTCCCTTGGAATGGGATCAGCGGTACACAGTAAACGCCACTGTTTCCTATGCGGCCAAGAACTGGAACGCAACGTTGACCGGATACATCAATTCGGGAACGCCGTACACCTATGACGCTCCCGATTACAGCTCACTTTACCGGATCAATCTCTATGAAAACAATTCATCCAAACCGACGTCCGTGAGCTTCGATCTCACAGCCTCTTACACCGTTCCTTTGTTCGGCAACCATTCGGTTATATTCATGCTTAACGTCTATAATTTATTCGACAACCTCAATGCCGAATGGGTGTATGGGGATACAGGTCAGCCCTACACCAGAATCGTGACAGAAGCTGACCTGAGTCGATTCCGCAGTGATTATAATGATTATTATGACCAGGTTCATAATCCGACTATGTATTCGTATCCCAGGTCAGTTAAATTTACTATAGGATATACATTTTAAATCATGATCAACAAGGCTTTAATTGCCAGGATAGACCAAATCAGATAATTTAGGAGATATGGGTATGAAAAAATGGACTAAATTTCTTGTAGCATGCTTGTGGATGGCACTATGCGTGTCCAACCTGTTGGCGCAGGGCACAAATTACACGGGTCCAGAAGATCCGGCAGGCGACATCTCCGCCATCCGTTCCAGCTACATGAATGCAAACCGACTGCTGCTTTATTTTGAAAACAACACCCAGATCGCGGATTTCCCCGCCGTCGGTACAAGCCGGTGGCCGAACGATTACACTGGACAACGAATGATCGACGTCGCTTCAGTGTTGGTGGGGAGCCAAGTCTATGTATACCATGATTCCATCCCCATCGACGATTTGAACGATCCACGCTTGAATGAATCCGATGCCATCGACACGTTGTACTTTTTGCAATCTCATTCTTATGCTGATGCCCAACCGGATTTGAATTACGACGGCACCGTGGAATGGGGACTTTATCCTGTTCCAGGCTATTGCAATGAGGCTCAAGATAATGTGGCCATGAGCGACAAGCCCGATTCATGGCCTCCTGAAGGATGGCCGTTAACGGGTTTCACCCGAGTGTGGCCGGGCGAATGGTTCGGACGATACGGTAAAGGTATTGTAAAGGCAGATCTGGAATCGTATTTTGTTGCCAACGACGCACAGGACATGGAATATATCGTCCAGCGCAACGACCCAGAACAGAAACTCATCACAGACGGGCCCCGGTACCATCCCAGACCCGGAAGAGTCATCGGAGATTTCGATCCCAATGTTACCATCCAGAAGGGTTTGCCATGGGGTGGTCTCGGTCTTCGCATTGATGTGCGGGGGTACCAGTGGGGCAGAATTGAGGCCCAGGATATTATTTTCTGGGAGTACAATATCTCCAATATCTCCGATTATAACCTGCCGTTGAGCGGTTTCGGATATTACATTGATAACAGTATCGGGGGCGATGCCAGCGGGGAAAATGAGGTTGGTTACCGCGATAAGGTGCTCGATCTGTGCTATGTCTGGGAACGGATGGGTCAAGGTGAAGGCGGACGAATACCAGGAACCATGGGGTATGCCTATCTGGAGAGCCCGGGCAAGGCTTATAACGGGATTGATGACGACGATGACGGTATCATTGACGAAAGACGAGATAATCCCGCGGGTGAATGGGTTGGTCCCAATGTTGGTGTGGATGGAAAACTCATCGATACGTACAAGTTTAGCAATTTCTATCATCGTGAGCCTAAGGAACATTGGGAGGGCGATGAGGACCAAGACTGGCAGGATGGAATTGATCCAGACAATGACGGAAGATACGCCGATCAAGACGACAACGGAAACTGGATTCTTGAACCCGGAGCATTTGTAGGCGATGATGTTGGTATTGATGGAGTCGGACCAGGTGATTTAAATTATACTGGTCCGGATCTTGATGGAACCGAATGCAATCATCAACCGGATTTTGTTGCTCTCAAAGGTGAACCCAATTTCGGGCCGCAGGACGTCGGCGAATCGGATATGGTCGGACTGACCAGTTTTCTTTTGTTCGACTGGGCAGAGTGGCAGAATACATTGAATTTGACGATTGACGAAGACAGAAATGTATGGAATGTGATGAATTCCGATTCGTTGTCCGAATTTCTCATTGCAGGATCCTACGGATCTATATACATGATTTTTGCCTCTGCGCCTTTTGAGTTCTACAAAGGTCGTACGGAAAGGGTCTCGATGGCGTTTATGTGCGCGTATGAAAACCTCGCTACACTTAATGCCCCGGACCACCGGGCGCCAAACCTGTTCCGTCTCAAGGATGTGGCCCAGATTATCTATGAACGTGATTACCAGTTTGCCCAGCCCCCCGTGATGCCGACCCTGTCCGCCTTCCCAGGGGACGGGAAAGTGACCCTTGTCTGGGATGATGCCGCCGATACGAAAACCCGTGAGCCTCTGCTGCAGAATATCAATGATTTTGAAGGATATAAACTGTATAAATCGACCGACAAATTCATATCCGATCCCATAATCATCACCGACGGGCAAGGGGCCAAGAAATTCCGGGCGCCGCTTTTTCAATGCGATAAAATCGATTCGATTACGGGCTACTGCAATTTGGGCGGGGAAATGGAAGGCCATCTTGTATATCTGGGTGATGATACGGGAATCCGGCATTACTTTATCGATACCGATGTGCAGAACGGCAGAACCTATTATTATGCACTGGTCGCCTATGATTACGGCGTTGAAGATCTCAATATTGCCCCGGCTGAAAACGTGGTGCATATTTATCAGGACGAGTCGGAAAACATTACTTTCATGGGGCAAAACATCCAGATCGTGATGCCCAGACAGACAGCGGCAGGTTATGTGCCGCCTGATATCGTTATCGATACAGGACGTTCCTCGGAGCGGCTGTCGGGTGGTCAGGTGATCCCCTCAATTGTCGATCCGAATGCGGTTCAGCCAGGTCACACATATAAGCTGATGTTTCAAACCAATCCGATAGAATTTTATCAACAAACGCAGGCAAGAAGATCAATAAGAGACGGAAAACGGGTGACCTCTGGGATTGAGGTTTATGATATTACTCAAACAACTCAGCGTGTTTACGTAGAGAATGTCGAGAGCGGTTTCCCAGATAACAATTTACAATTCAATACCGATATGGAAGCTTGGGAATATCCAGCCAACAGTGATATTACTACCGATGTTTTTAAGGGACTCCAATGTACGGTCTCGATTCCTTCTGACTCGATCGAATTGGATCTGGAGAACACGGGTTGGGTTCAAGGAGACGCGCTCATCAATTTTCAATTGGGTCCTGCGGCTGAATACTTTGCGTATCAATACGAAATTGTCTTTGACCCCAGCCAGGAATATCAGTCGATAACCAATAGGGCAACCGGCATCTACGATGTGGATGGTACGTTGGTAAAAACTACGAATAGTGTGTTGGGGCTGAAGTATCCATTTTATATCATTAACAAATTAATCACGGATAGTTTAAACAACTATGAAAAACTGGATTGTGTTTTGTATGATATCAATGAAAATGGTTCGTTTGACTGGGATACGGATAGAATCCTTGTGGGTTATGTCAATCAGGCTGACACCAAGTTCTGGTGGAGCGGAACGATCTTCGGTTTCGATTTCATCCAGGTTGGGAGCAATAGTAATCCTACGACAATGGGGGATACGTATCGAATTTCCTTTCATAAACCGCTTTCGGAAATTGATTCCCTGGTCTTTACAATCAATCCAGGGACAGATATGGACAAATCCAGCCTAAAAAGTACAATGGATTCAATCAAGGTCGTACCTAATCCGTATATCGCAACCAACTTGATGGAGACGGCAGTCGCCAACCAGTATTTAAACCAGGGTCGGAGACTCCTTTTTACGCATATCCCGGCCAACTGTGTGATCCGGATTTTTACTCCATCGGGCGTATTGGTCGACAAGATCGACGTGGCTAATGAACCGGCCAACGGGACCGTCCATTGGGATTTGTTGTCCCGCGAGGGACTTGAAATCGCGGCCGGGATGTATATTTTCCACGTCAAATCCAACGTAACCGGGAATGAAAAAATCGGCAAATTTGCGGTCATTAAATAATGAAACCGTTCGAATG
>CAZIAH010000047.1:0-28754 GCA_964537715.1 uncultured bacterium
CCGCTTCACGATCCTATGCTGGACCAGACCTATATCGATTACATCATCCGAGCAAAAAAGGGAGGAGAAATCTACGCAGATATGAAAAAGATCAATGGGGAAGTCTTCGAAGTTCTGGAATCGGCATTCGCCCGTTTTAAGATTCAACTGATCGATTTTAAACTGGAATACGGTCTGATCGATGGGAAGGCCACGGTCATCGATGAAATTACGGGGGGATCTTTCAGGCTCTGGCCCTATGCCCACGAAAATCCGAACCTGAATCAGCTGAATGTACTCGGCGAACTCAATCCGGCAGGCCGACTGGATAAAGACACATACAGACAGGGAGAAAAATTGGACCAAGTTATGTCCAAATTCGAACAGATCGCAAAAATTACGGAAGGATTTAAGGATTCATAAAATTGATCGATCACTTCAAAAATTTTCACGATATTTGTCATGCCGGCTTTATGCCGGCATCTCCTTTTTCCTATGAGTTATAACTATGAGATTCCGGCACGGAGCCTGTCCCTGAGCATTCAGGGAGCCGGAATGACAATATTCTCACTTCTGAATTAACTAGTAAATATCCTAAAAGTACCTATTTATTTAGATCCTTTTAAGATTGCTTGAATTGTTCCGCCGCAATTTGTTTAATCGATTCGTAAATCTCCTGAACAGGTATACGATTTTTTTGCGCCAGCCTTTTGCAGTCGTCGTACTCCGGAGAAATGATTTTCTTGTCCTCGCTGATTATGCGCACTTTCACGTGTGCATCACCCCACGGGGTATTCACTGTAATGAGTTCCCGTCTGAGTACCTTCCGTTTTTTGACATCGGAAATCCGCACACCAAGCGTGGTAGTCTCCTGAAAAAGGATTTCGATCAGTGAATCGATCTTATTAATGGAAGTAATCACGCTGAGAAGTGTGCCGGGACGGTTTTTCTTCATATAAACCGGCGTCAGAAAAACCTCCTTCGCGCCTTCGGCATAGAGCATCTGCATAATGTGATCATAAAACTGGGGATTCATATCGTCGATGTTGGTTTCGATGAGCTGAACCCTGTCTTCGGAAAAGGTACCTTCAAACTTGCCGATGCAGAGGCGAAGCGCATTGGGAATCGGAAGTTCCCTAGCTCCTAGGCCGTAGCCGAGCTTTTCTATGACCATTTCCGGAATAGCGCCGAAATGGCTGGACAGCGTCGAAAGAATCGCGGCGCCGGTCGGTGTAACCAGTTCCCCTTCGATTCCCGTGGAATAGATCGGTACTCCCTGAAGCAATTCAACGGTCGCCGGCGCAGGAACTGGAAGGGTTCCATGAGCACATTCCACCATCCCGGTTCCGACATGAAGTTTGGACACATAAATGCTTTCGATACCGAGATGATGAAATCCGATGACCGCGCCGACAATATCCACAATCGCATCGACCGCACCGACCTCGTGAAAATGAATTTCATCGATCGGTCTATCGTGAATTTTCGCTTCCGCTTCGCCCAGGCGCGTAAAAATCGCCTTGCTCTTTTCCTTGATTTCGGGATCGAGAGTGCTGTCATCGATGATTTTAAAAATATCTTTCAAACTCCGGTGATGATACATGTGTGGAATATCTACATCGAACTTGGTCCCTGCAATACCGCTTTTCGTTTTCTTTGTTGCCTGGATTTCATAACCGGACAGATTGAGTTTTTTTAACTCGTTTCTCAATTCTTCGATCTGAAATCCCGCATCGATCAAAGCACCTAAAATCATATCCCCGCTCGCACCGGAAAAACAGTCAAAATAGGCGATCTTCATCTCTTCTTCCCTTCACCCAATTGATTGATCAAACTGGCCAGATAACCCGCTCCGAAACCGTTGTCGATATTCACGACGCCGAGCCCGGGTGCACAGCTGTTGAGCATGGTGAGCAGCGCTGAAACGCCGCCGAAATTCGTCCCGTACCCCACACTGGTCGGGACACCGATCACCGGTTTATCGACGAGCCCCACCACCACGCCTGGCAAGGCACCTTCCATGCCCGCTACCACAATCAGTACATTGGCCGATTGAATCTGCTTCACATTCCGAAGCAGTCGGTGCACTCCTGCAACACCGACATCCGTCAGCCGTTCGACCCGGTTTCCCATCGCTTCGGCTGTAAATGCCGCTTCTTCCGATACCGGCATGTCTGCCGTCCCGGCTGAAATCACGAGAATGCGGCTCTCCGATTTCGAGGGCAATTTTTCACCGATGAGGATCGCCCTCGCTGCGGCATTGTACTCTGTCTGATCAACGACCTTTTGAACCGCTCGATAGACTTCTTCTCCAGCGCGCATCGCGAGAATGACTTCGCTGTTTTCTATCATTTTTTGAACGATCTCCTGGACCTGAACGACGGTCTTTCCTTCGCAAAAAATCACTTCTGGAAAACCTTTGCGCATGGTCCGGTGCGTGTCTATCTTGGCAAATCCGAGATCGTCGTACGGCAATGACCGCAATCGTTCGAGTGCTTTTTCAATGTCAAGTTCTCCGGAACGGACGGCTTCGAGCAGCCGTTTGATGGTTTCTCTGTTCATTTTAATCGAGCACCTCGTTTAAACTTCCTATACGGTATCCTTCAAGATCCAAGGTGACATAATGATATCCCAGTGTTTTCAATTTCATCACGACAAGCGTGTTGATCGTTTCATCGAGCAGGGAAGCGATTTGATCCGGGGAGACTTCGATGCGGGCCACGGTATCATGATCTCGGACGCGCACTTGATGAAATCCCAACTGACGGAGAGATTTTTCCGCCTGATCAATCCGGTTCAATTTTTCTTTTGTGATCTCTGTACCGTAGGGAATCCGCGTTGCCAGACAGGCCATCGCAGGCTTGTTCCAGGTAACCAGTCCTTTTTCTTTCGAAAGTTTGCGGATATCCATTTTGGTCAATCCAGCCTCTTTTAGTGGACTCCGGATCCCGAGTTCTCCGAGCGCTTTCATGCCCGGCCGGAAATCTCCGGCATCGTCTGCGTTGGAACCGTCGATCACAAATTGAATGCTTTCTTTTTTAGCCAGTTCCTGAAGCGCTGCGAAAATCGATTTCTTGCAGAAATAGCACCGGTTGGGCGGATTGGAAATGAATGATCGATCTTTCAGCAGATCGGCCGCTTCGATGATCCGGTGTAAAACTCCGATTTCTTCCGCGAGTTCCCTGGCTTCTTCCAGTTCGAAATCGGGATGGACTTCTGATTTCACAGTCACTGCCAAAACACGATTCCCCAGCACCTCCTTGGCAATCTGAACGAGAAAGGTACTGTCCACACCGCCCGAAAAAGCCACAAGCACATTGCTCATTTCACTCAAAATGGATTTTAATTTTTTCAATTTTAGATCAAGATCATTCATATAATAATATAAGACGAAAAATCAGTTCACGGAAATAAAGATTAATCATTTTTATTTCTAAAATCAATGTTTTTCTTGAACAATACCCTCATAAAAAAACCTCCCGAAAAAACAAAAGTTCAGGGAGGTTTGGGAATCGTTTCATATGGAACGGATGCACAGACAAGATTGCATCATTCCACGGTTTTCAGGGCAGCTATCAAGTAACCCATCGTGTATGCCATTCCGGCGTGCCAGGGTGCCGGACAACTCATCAATGGCGCATGGTCGGGAATCAGAACACCCTGGAAATCATGCTTCTTGAGAATCCCGAGGATACGGATCATGTCGATGTCGCCTTCGTCAATGAAAATCTCATCATAGGAGGGCACTTTGCCGCGCACGTTTCGGCAGTGCACATACGCAATGGAATGGCTTGACGCATATTCGGCTGTGGTCTCGTAAATATCGCCTTCGGACATTTCGGCAATGGTTCCAAGGCAAAAATCCAATTTGTTGCTCGGACTGGGATGCAGTTTCAAAAGGCGCCGAAACAGATGGGGTTGATACACGAGGCGCGGTGTTTTCCGGAGTGAAGCGAACGGCGGATCATCCGGATGAGCGGCTAAAATTACGCCGCTGGATTCCGCAACCGGAAGCACGGTATCGAGGAAAATCTTGACCCGCTGCCACAATTCATTGTACGAACAACTCCCCACACTGCCCGGTCCGGCCTGTTCATCGTAGACCATATTCCATACCGTTCCCTTCGGAATGGGAAGATCGTGTTCTGCGGAACGCCGAACTCCAACCGAAATCGCATTGCCCCGTGCAGCCCGGCTTTCCGTGCGGCCATAAACCCCGGCGATACTGAAGTTGTATCCTATCATGCCGATGCCGGCTTTGCCCACATTCTGGATGATTCTCTTTAACGTTTCCAGTTGTTCCTCTCTTCGAGGACCTCCCAGTATCACGTCGTACCAGTGTACAGGATCGAAATTTTCAATGGCAAACAGTTCGAGATCATGCCGTGCAATTCTTTCCTTGAGCTCAAACAGTGCATCGACTTCCCACAATTTTAAAGTCTGTCCTGCAATTCCCCATCCCTCACTACCACCGACTGGTTGATTGTTTTGTGCCTTTCGACCGTGAAAATAATCAACCAGATGAACGATCAGGTGGGTTGCCCCGCATTGTCTCGCAAAGCGAAAATTCTCATCCGTCAATTGATGATAGTAAAGTCCAAATCCGATTTTCATAATGCTGGCTCTTGTTTTTGATTGATCTTCAAACCACCCCGATTCATCGGGGTGGCCGTTTACTGTTTTTCAACCGGTCAAAATCGCCGGATCAAGAATATCGGATGGCACGAAATCCTGAAAAATATGGTTGGCTTTCAAATCTGCCATCCATCTTTTTATTTTCTTTTTCATCCGATTCGTGAAAAGATTGGGCACAACCGTGGTTTTGAACAGATGCTCGATACCGGAACAAAGGACAAGATCGATGCTTTTTTCAATATCATGCATGTTGACTTCAACACCGGATAAAGCAAAGTAGGAATCAGGCGGCGCCTTAATATCCATGGCGATAAAATCCAGCAAATGATTGTCGAGCGCATGCTTGACCACATCCGGTCTGGACCCGTTTGTATCCAGTTTTACTTTGAACGAGCGCTCTTTGATTCTTTTCAAACAGTGCAACAAATCTTCTTGCAGTGTCGGTTCACCGCCGCTGATGACAACCCCTTCGATCTTTCCCTTTCTGGAATCCAGAAATGCAAAAACGTCTTCCGGATCAATGGGCGCTTCGAATCGGTCGGGCAAAACCAGTTCGGGATTATGACAGTAGGGACATCTGAAGTTGCATCCCTGCGTGAAAATAACAGCGCTGATCAATCCGGGATAATCGATCAATGAAAACTTTTGCAATCCTCCGATCCGCATATCAACCGACTTTCAGCATACGACGATTGGCATATTCCGATTTTTTGCCGGGGTTCCACTGCTTCACGGGGCGAAGATAACCCACGATCCTCGAATAAATTTCGCATTCCGCAGAGCAGTCCGGGCAAACCGCACATTCACCATCGATGTATCCGTGTGCAGGACAAATACTAAATGTCGGAGTGATACTGAAATAGGGCAGCCTGTAATTCTCGCAAACCTTTTTTATAAATTGCTTGACCGCATTTCCGTTTTGGATGCGCTCCCCAACAAAAACATGAACGACGGTTCCTCCGGTGAATTTGGTTTGCAGTTCATCCTGCAAATCCAGCAGTTCAAACGGATCGTTCGTATAATTGACAGGAAGCTGGGCCGAATTCGTATAGTAGGGTTCTGCACCCTTTTGATATTCCGCTTCGTTTGCGCACACAATATCCGGAAAATTTTTTTTGTCGATTTTAGCGAGACGATACGCCGTTCCTTCGGCCGGTGTGGCTTCAAGGTTGTAATTGTTCCCGGTCTCTTTTTGGATGGCAAGAATCTTCTCACGTAAAAAATCCATGACCTTCGGGGAAAACGCCTGTCCTGCCTGACTGCCGATATTCTCCCCGATCAAATTGATGCACGCTTCGTTCAATCCGACAATGCCGATGGTGCTGAAATGATTTCCCCAGTAGGTACCGAATTGTTTTCTTATGGAAGAAAGATAATATTTTGTATAGGGGAAAAAATCTCTGTCCGTATAACTTTCCAGAATTTTCCGCTTCAATTCCAGGCTGTTTTTGGCAAGTTCGGCAAAGTGTTCGACCCTGTGAAAAAACGTATCCTCATTTTTCGACAGATAGGCCATTCTTGGCAGATTTAAAGTGACGACACCAATCGAACCTGTTAGCGGATTGGCGCCAAACAGGCCGCCTCCCTTTTTCCGAAGTTGACGATTGTCCAGCCGAAGCCGGCAGCACATCGAACGGGCGTCTTCGGGATTCATGTCCGAATTGATAAAATTCGAAAAGTAGGGAATCCCGTATTTGCCGGTCACTTCCCATAACAGATCAAGTTCGGGATTGTCCCAGTCGAAACCTTTGCCAATATTGTAAGTGGGAATGGGGAATGAAAAAACACGTCCCTTGGCATCCCCTTCGGTCATCACCTCGAAAAAGGCCCGGTTGAGCAGGTTCATCTCGTGCTGGAAATCATTGTATTTTTCCTTTTGCGGCTGGCCTCCGATAATCACATAGTGATCGGCATAATTGGGCGAAGGCTGCAAATCCATCGTAATATTGGTAAATGGCGTTTGAAATCCTACCCGTGTCGGCACATTGATATTGAATACAAATTCCTGGATGGTCTGTTTCACGTCTCTGTATTCCAGATAATCATACCGGATGAACGGCGCCAGGAGCGTATCGAAACTCGAGAAGGCCTGGGCGCCTGCCGCTTCCCCCTGAAGCGTATAGAAAAAGTTGGCAATCTGCCCCAGTGCCGTTCTGAAGTGCTTGGGAGGTTTGCTTTCCACCTTGCCGCTCACTCCGCCAAACCCCTTGAGGAGCAGATCGTACAAATCCCATCCGACACAGTAGACAGACAGCGAATTCAAATCGTGAATATGATAATCACCGTTTTCGTGGGCCTCTCTGATCTCTGGTGGATAAATTTTATTGAGCCAGTAAATCCTGCTTATTTCGGAAGAAATGTAATTGTTCAATCCCTGGAGTGAAAAAGACATGTTGCTGTTCTCACTGACCTTCCAATCCAACCGGCCGATATACTTATCGATCAAATCCAGATTTGCTTTTGTCGTGATTTCTCTGATTTTTTGCCGCTGATCTCGGTAAATAATATAGGCCTTTGCCGTTTTGAGATAAGGGGACTGGATCAGCACCTGTTCGACGATATCCTGGATTTCTTCCACTTCCGGTGTTTTATGGTTCAGCATCTGGTGTGCTAAATTGATCACCTGAATGGTCAACCTAGCAGCTATCTCGGAATCGAATTCTCCGGTGGCCCTTCCGGCGGCTCCAATGGCTTCGGTAATTTTTCTGGCATCGAAATCAACGAGGCTTCCATCCCGTTTGATAATTTGTTGAAAAATGGCAGGTCTTTGAGGCATGATCCTCTCCTTTTGCTAGCGCGACAAAATGTGAGTGGACAATTATCATGGTTTTCGGACTTAGAGCAAAAAACTATTCTGCTCAATACCGTAGCGCGACTGTGTCCGATTCCCACGGACTTCCCCATGCTGATACTGGACAATTTCCGTGTTTTATACTGTATACAATATATAGTATTTATCGCCGTAAAAAAAGCTATATTTTGTATATTTCTCATTTTTTTTCAAACGAACCATCAACCATCCGCGGAACTTCACAATCCGTACAATAAAAAACCTCCCGAAAAAAGTTACGGGAGGTTTGGAAACGGATTGATGGGTTTATTCGAATAATCAGTTCTTTCCCGGTTTTTCAGCTTCCACCCAGTAGAGATTTTCCCTCTCTTCGATAACCCGTTCCATCAAACCCGCTTTCCGGATCAGCGGAACCATTTCCTCGGCAGGTGGCAGTTTGTCATGGCAGACAACCGAATTCAAGGATGCATGAAAATGGTTGAGGTCATGACTGTCGGAGGTGTGTAGTATTAAGAGCCGGCCACCGGGACGAAGCACGCGACAGATTTCACTCAGCGCTTTTTGCGGATGCAAAATGTGCGGAAAGATGGAAAAACAGATAACCTTGTCGAAAAAGTCGGATTTCAATGCGAGGCCGCATACATCGTCGCATACGAAATGAACGGTTTCAGAATCGATCGACTTTCCGGCTTGGAGCAGCATCTGCTCGGCAACATCTTCGGCAACCACCCACCCGTCCGGACCGGTCAGTTCGAGCAAATATTTGGTCAAACGTCCGGTTCCCGCACCCACATCGAGAACGCGTTCTCCCCGTGAAACACCAAATCGGAGGAGATAGCCGCGGAGCACAGGCAGATCTTCCACCATCATGTCCCACTCAGTAGCCAGGCCGTTGAAATAATCACGATGCGCTTTCGACATCTTTTATCCTAGTTTTAAAGATGGATTCCTTTTTTATCCGATTGATAAAAAGCGGAATGAGGATCAGTATAATGAATGTACCTAACATTCCCTTGGCAGTAGAAGCAAGAGCTACCCACATGGACGGTAGACCGAGAATCGGTGCCAAGGCCGCTGAAATGAAAAAGTTCATCATCCTGGATGCGATCAATCCGATTAAAATCAACCAGAATACTCCCCAATTTGTTTTTCGGTAAAGCCAGGCTGTTAGACCGGCAAGCACAATCAACTCAACAACCATCTTTGGGAGCACAGGTGGGGATAGTGGCGGCATGCTCGTAATGAGAGTCGAAACAAGTGGAGTCAGCGCACCCACGGCAACGGCATAGGATACCGGAACAAAGAACGGGCAGGTAGCCACGGGCCAGAACATCGGAAGAAACACGCTTCCCAAACCGAGTCCATGAAATAAAATCGGAATCAAGACCCCGAGCGCAATGAAAAGCGCGCTCAGGGTCAAATTTTTGACAGGAGGCTGCACGAATTAAAAACCGTAATTGATATCAACAAAAGCCGTCCGGCCCGGCATGGGATAACCATACATGGCCTGATAATCGGCATCGAATACATTCTTAATGGCAAGACCAACACCGAACATTTCAAAAAATTTGTATGAGGCCGAAAAATTGACGACCGCATAATCGGCCATCGGATAGCGGTGTGGAATCGGAGATGCCGAATCTTGACCGATCAAGTCCTGCACCCAGATCAGCATTCCGGAAAGAAACAATTTCGAAATCTGCCACGATGCAAAAGCGGTGGTCTTCTTTTCGGGCACATTGGGAATCTCGTACTTCATGTCGATTCCGGACCAGGAAACGCCTAAATTCACGCGATCCACCGGCATCCATGTGGCTTCGATTTCGACGCCGTTGTTTTCGATCTGGCCGACATTTGTATACTGATAACCAGGACCCGGCACACGTTTGGCCATGGCAATCAGATTGTCTCCCTCGTTATGAAAAACCGTTGCATCGATCTGAAATGTACGTCCGATTTGCTGAGTATAGCCGGCTTCCATATTCCATATTTCATCGGGCTTGAGATCCTCGTTATGGGGGGGAAAGAAATAGAGTTCACGGATGGAAGGGCTCCGGAATCCTTTGGAGAAATCCAGCCGCAAGGCATTGGTATTCGTGATATGAGCCACCAGTCCCACTTTGGGAATCGAGACGGTTCCGTAAAGTGTGTGATGTTCCAGCCGGAATCCGGCCGAGGCAATCAACCGGCCGAACAAGAGCTGCTGCATGTACACGTAAGGCGCATATTCCGTGATCTCTTTTTCTATATAATCCACGCTGCCTTCCGCATGTCCGCCGTACTGTTTGACATCGAATCCAACCGTCGTGGTATTGCCGCCGGTAAGTTTGACATTATGATAGGCCATCACACCGATCATTTGATCGGAAGAACGCCAGCCGTCGTAAAATTTGTGCTTGCCAAAATTTCCATGCAATTTCAGATAGGATTCACCGAGACGGCTCTGATGGGTGAGTGTGAGATCGCCGCCCCAGCGTAGGATATCGTACCAGTCATCGGCATTCGGATCGGTAATGAATCCCGGATCGAAAAGATAGAGATCGGCCAGACTGGTATTCATCTCTACCGAAGTGCTTCTGCTGAATGTATAACCTATATGTCCTGTGAAGAAGTTACCTTCGTAGGTATCTTTCGCATCCTCCCGGAATCCATCCGAACTTCTGCGCGCGGCAGTCAGATTGTATTCGATTTTGCCTTTCTTGCCGCCATGTTCGATACTGTATTTCTGGGAGTTGTACTCGCCGTACCCGGCTTTCAACCGTGTCTCGAAACCGTCTTGTTCTCTTTGCCGTGAAATGATGTTGATCACACCTGCCGAAGCATTGGTTCCGTACAGAAAACTGGCTGGCCCGCGAACAACTTCGATACGTTCGAGGCCATCGGTGGCAAATTCGTCCGCAATCGTGCAACCCATCAATCCCATAAAATCCGGCCGCCCGTTACGCAGAATCATGACATGCGTATCGGCGCTACCACCGATACCGCGCATGGAGAATTTACCGGCTGCACTGCCGGCTACGCCATACCCCATCACGTTCCATTCGGTCAAATAAAGACCCGGAACATAAGCGTTGACCACATCGAACACGGCGGAACTGGGAATCTGTTCAAGACGAGCGGGTCCGATCACCGAAATACTGGCCGCCAGATCGCGCTGCGCGCCTGCGGCTTTGGTTCCGGTTTTGACAATGGGATTAAAATAATATTTCACTTGGATAGAATCCGCTGGCATTTCAGAAGCCGAAGAGAGATAAACAAATGCCGTGACGGATAACAGGATGGTAATCGATAAAATTATTTTTTTCTTCTCCACGAATAGCCTCCCTAATATTTTGACGATGCCACAAAAAAGAAAATTTGAATTTAAAAGTGTTACCTATTTGAAAAAAGTAACACCTCAATATAAAGAAATCTCTTCGTGTTGTCAAGTAAAATCGTTTTTTACACCTGTTCCCACACAGTATAGTATGCCGCTTGTCTTCATAAAATTTTGTTTTCAAAATAAAATATCTTGATAAAATGTATTTAATATTGTATAATATACCTTGATTTTTTTTATGTTCATTTAATCAAGCAATTTCTGTTTGTTTTATCTAAAATAAGAACATTGCCTTATAAACATATTTATAAAATGAATCCGGTTCAACCACAAATATTGAAAGCAATTATTTGAAAATGCACTATCTCGACCGAAATGAATATCAGTTCGAACTACCTCCGAGATGCGTTGAAATTCTTCAGAACAATATCTCCTCTCTCCTGACTCACTATTCACGTTCATTTGAACGCAACACAAAGTCCGGTGTACAGGACGACAGTAAGGCCAACTTTGTATTCGTCGCTATATCGGAACATGTTTTGCCAAAATCAAAAAGTAATTTTAAAGAAACGAACAAGGATGTTCGTTTCTTTGACGATACCGGACTGAAAAATCACTTTCGCGTTTCCATCGCAAAACTAGAAATCAACTCCCTGATTTTTGAATCTATCAAAGATGCAGTCTCTCACCCATGAGCCAATTCAACCTCTATAAAAAATCTCTTAAAAATGCCATGGTCGAAGATCCGATCGATCTGTTTTTCTACCGGCCTATCGGCTTTGTGCTTGCAAATGTGTTTATGCGTACCCCGGTCACCCCGAACAGTGTCACTGCCATCTCCATGTTATCCGGGATCATCACGGGAATATTTTACACTGCGGGACAAGCACCCACGACTTTGGTTGCCGGGCTGTTGCTTCTCATCACCAATATACTGGATTGTACGGACGGTCAGCTGGCAAGAATGAAGGATACCTCTTCCAAATTGGGAAGGATTCTCGACGGTTTTGCCGATTATGTAACCGGGATGGCCGTCTTTATCGGCATTGTAATCGGATATTCAGGAAAGTTTTATACTTTGCCGGTTTGGTGGGGACTTGTCATTCTTGCGGCATTCTCAGATATCCTGCAATCGTGCCTGGTCGATACATACAGAAGCCGTTTCATTGCATGGATGACCGGTCGATCACAGAATCTGAAGGATGAACTCAAAGAATTCGAAGAAGAAAATAAGAATAAATCCGCCAATAAATTTGAGCGATTTATCATTAAGATGTATTGTCTGTACCTGCGTTGGAATATAAAAATGTCACCCCCGAAATCCCGATCAATGGCGAAAACGAATTATGACCGTTTGATCATGAAAAACAAACTGATCATTCGGGGATGGTCGATGATAGGCCCGAGCACGAGGATCACCATTGCAGTGATTGTAAGTCTTATGAATCGTCCGGATTTATACTTCATCGCTATCGTTATTCCGATCAATCTTTTCGCTCTTATCCTCTATATCTTGCAATCCATTCTCGATTCCAAAGAAAAAGAATAAATTTACAGTCCTCTTCCCGTGCTCGTCATCACGAGTTTGCCGTGTTTGACTCCCTTTGCGCTAATCAGATGGTCAGAAAGGGTTTTGATCTGTTTGGCCACCCCCCGAACCGCCAAAACTTCCAGACAGTTATGATGATCGAGATGCACATGCATCACCGAGATCACAGAATCGTGCGCCTGGTGCTGTTGTTCGGTCAGCTTTTCGGCCAATTCCCGCTGGTGATGATCATAGATGATCGTGATGGTTCCTACGGTTTCCACCTTTTCATCCGTCCACTCTTCCTTCACGAGACGGTCCCGCACCAGATCCCGGATCGCTTCGGACCGGTTGGCGTAACCGTGCTGGGAGATAAACCGGTCAAACCGTTTCAGCAGCTGGCTGTCCATAGAAATTCCGAATCGTGTGATTTGTCCCATATTATGATCCTTATATTGACTTTTTATAAATTTTCCGAATGACTGATTTTTCGGATAGGTACATGATTGTTTAACGCTTGCTTTTTTTAAGAAAAATCCTTTTCTTGTTCCCGGATGAAATCAATATAAACAATTTTCAATCAAATTGAAACAGATAACCCCTGGATAAAAACCTTTGCGGAGCGTCCTATGAAAGAATTCAAACCATTCATTCCCACTACGACCCTTCTCCCGGATCTCAATCTTAAAACCGTAATGCTGAGCGTGATTCTTGGTGGTCTTTTCGGCAGTGCCAATGCCTATCTCGGACTGCGCGTGGGGCTGACCATTTCGACGGCCATACCGCTTGCCGTGGTTTCCGTAGCGATTCTCCGCATTCTTACGCCAATTTTCGGAAAATCTTCGATTCTGGAATGCAACATTTCACAAACCGGAGGATCGGCCAGCTCATCGCTCGCTTCGGGGATTATCTTTACTATCCCGGCCCTGTTTATCTGGGGATACAGCATGCCGCTCTCCCAGATGACGTTGCTTGCCGTGTGCGGCGGCGTGCTCGGTGTCCTGTTCATGATTCCACTGCGCGGATTTTTGATCGTCAAAGAACACCGGACACTTCCCTATCCGGAAGGCACGGCCAGCGCCGAGGTGCTAATCGCGGCTTCCGAAGGCGGATCGACCGCGACCAATGTGTTTAAGGGAATGGGAATCGGTGCACTTTACAAGGGATTGATCTCCCTGTTTTATCTCTGGCCTTCAAAAATCCATCTGCGGCTTTCCGTGATTCCCAAAGCGGAAATCGGTGTCTCAGCCACACCCGCCCTTTTAGGAGTGGGATACATTCTCGGAAGACGTATCGGCGCCATCATGGTGGGCGGTGGACTGCTTTCCTGGGTGGTGATCATTCCGCTGATCGCATGGGGAGGTCACGCGGCGGGGCTCAATCCGGAGGAGATCTGGGATCAGTACATTCGGATTATTGGTGCCGGGGCAGTTGCCTGCGCGGGTTTGATCACAGTGGCCAAATCCATTCCGACCATGATCCATTCCTTAAAAATCGGTCTCAGGGAAATTCGCTCCAGCACAGCCATGATGCGGGAGAGTGTGAAGCGCACCGAACAGAATCTCTCGATACGATGGGTTTTCCTGGGCGTAGCCTCCATCGTATTGTGCATCGCCATCGTTCCTGGAATCATCGGGAACCACACTTCGTTTCTCATGCGGTTGATCAGCGGGGTTTCGATTGCTTTCTTCGCATTTTGTTTTGTGACGGTTTCTTCGAGAATCGTGGGAATGATCGGTGTCTCCTCCAATCCGACCTCGGGTATGGCTATCGTCACGCTTTTGGGTGTGGGGATCATTTTCAAACTGTTGGGATGGACCGATCTGATTGGGAAAATCACCGCATTGACGATCGGAACCGTGGTTTGTATCGCCGCTTCGATTTCCGGAGACATTTCGCAGGATTTGAAAGCCGGCTATCTGATCGGCGCCACGCCCCGCAAACAGCAGATCAGCGAACTGATCGGTGCGATGGGTTCTGCTTTTTTTGTTTGTCTGGCAGTCTATTATCTGGGGAAAGCATACGGATTCGGCTCTTCCGAACTTCCGGCACCCCAGGCCACACTGATGAAAACCGTTTTGGATGGTGTGCTGGACGGCAACCTCCGATGGGATCTGGTCGGCATCGGCGCCTCGCTTTCCCTGGTCGTCTTTCTTCTCGACATCCCTCCCCTGCCTTTCGCCGTCGGCGTGTACTTGCCCCTCTATACGATGACGCCTGTATTCCTTGGCGGACTGCTGAGACACGTTGTGGATGCCAAATCAAAAAATAAAAAAGAGGAGGAAGAAAAAGGCAAAGATCAGGGCATCCTTCTGAGTTCGGGATTGATCGCCGGTGAGGGATTGATGGGCGTCGTCATTGCTGTCATCGCCGTGGTCCTTACCCGGACACCCAAACTGTTTCAGATCCAGTACGCGAAAGAATGGCTGGGTCAAATCATATCCATTCTCCTGTTTGCTGGCTTGGGAGGAATTCTGTATCGGATTGCTGCTGCTTCGAGGAAAAAATAAACCTGACCACTGAAATGCAGTGAATGATTTTGGAGAATAAATGGAGATATTAATTCGAAAAGCCACTGAGAAAGATATACCGCGCATCTTGGAACTCTATTCGGGACTGGGAGACGATCAGGGCGAAAATTTGGATTTTGAATCAGAAAAAGAAAATTTGCGAAAAATACAGAGTTATCCCAATTATGAAGTTTATGTGGCTGAAAAGGAAGAGAGAATTGTTGGTACATTTGAGTTGCTGATCATGGACAATTTGGCTCATCATGGAAAGCCATCCGCCATTGTCGAAGATGTCGTCGTGGATGAAAATGAGAGAGGTGCCGGGATAGGCAAAAAAATGATGCAATTCGCGATGGAACAAAGCAAGCGTCATGGATGCTATAAACTGATGCTTTCCAGTTACCTGAAACGTGAAAGAGCCCATCGTTTTTATGAAAATCTGGGATTTAAACGGCACGGATACAGTTTTATCGTGAAACTATAGCAATTCGCCGGACGATGAACGCAATCAAACGCTGGCTTTTTTGAGGGATCAAATTTTTAAAAGATCGGGTAAACTTTTCCCTTTTGAATTTCAATTTTTGATATATAAATTAGCTTCGAAAAAAATGTCACCACAAAAAAAGAAACGGGGCATTATATGACCAAATCAAAAGTAGCTATAATACGTACGAAACCGGAAACAGTACTTGAAGACACCATCCGGTTGTTTGAATTAGCCGACGGTGCCAAACATCTGCAATCGGGCAATACGACCATCATCAAAGACAACATCAGCTGGCACTACCCCTTTCCCTCTGCCAACACCACACCCTGGCAGCTCGAGGCAACGATTCAGGCGTTAAGAAAACACGGATTTCAGAACATTGCCTGTGTCCAGAATAAAACCGAAGTGACCCATGCCCACAAAGGGGAAAGACTCAATCTGTACACGGATATTTTCAATAAATATCAGATGGAAGTGCTGTTCAATTTTAAAAAAGAGGACATGAATTGGATCCATTACCAGCCAAAAGCAAAGATGCTCATTCTGGATCAGATCTACAAAAATCACATCCGCATTCCCGATTATTTTATCGGAAAAAACATGGTCCATCTGCCGACTGTCAAATGCCACATCTACACCACGACAACCGGCGCCATGAAAAACGCGTTCGGCGGCCTCTTGAATTACAAGCGGCATCAAACCCACACGCACATTCATGAAACTCTGGTTGATCTTCTCTCCATTCAGAAAGAAATTCATCCCGGTCTCTTCTGCATCATGGACGGTACCACTGCCGGAAACGGACCAGGCCCGCGCGTCATGAAACCGGTAAAAAAAGATATCCTTCTCGCAAGTGCGGACCAGGTGGCAGTAGACGCCGCGGCCGCCAAAATCATGGGATTCGATCCCATGAACATCAAATACCTGAACATAGCCCATGAAAAGGGATTGGGAACTGCCAGACCGGATGAGATTGAGATCGTGGGCGATACCGAGCTTATCAATGAAAACTGGGGATTTGATGTGGGATTCTGTTTTCATAAATTCGCCGGCTGGATCACCTGGTTCGGCCCCACAAAATGTTTCCAGGGCCTTCTGACCAAACCGCCCTTGCTCTATCTGGGTAATTTCTATTCATTCTTCTACCACGATGTGCTGCATTGGCCGTTCAATGAAAAATGGATTTATAAAAAATGGCTTAAGGAATCCGAATGGGGCCGCCTGTTCGAGACCTACAGAAATCCAGATTGAATAAAACCGCAGGCGATTCGCATCTGACGGATTGAAAAAACGAACCGTATTGGAAACTCAGTAGAAAACGGCTTATATTAGACATATATGTAACCGTGAACCAACTTGAAAAAATTTTTTATATAAACCCAGACGGAAATTGATGGGTTATGGTATATAATACTGGGTTATCGATTATTTGAATATGAAAACAATAATTACAGTTATAGAATGGTATGGCCCTTATACATTTGAATCAGCAAGAACTGTATCAAAGTTTGATTATAATGATGGGCTATATATGATAATTGGAAAGCATATGTTTAATCCAACCTAATAAAAACATATGAATTGTACAGATGTGATCGAAAAATATTAATCAAAGGCAATATTAAGTTTAAGTATCTTATATTTTAACTCACAAGATACTGTTGAAACAGGTATGATCTACTCTATCAATATTTTCCTAGAAGTTATAAGGCCGAGATTTCAAAGCTCCTCACGTTTGTCACGGGAAAGACCTCCTGATCGGAAAAGATGTATTCAGGTTACAAAAGTGTCAAGCGAGATATGATATATCTACAAGCAGGATGGCTCTGCGTTTAGCGACGATCATTGTTCTGGCGTCTTATCCATTCTGCTTAGTACTTAAAACATTTTATCATATTATTTTTGATTAGGCTCGTGCTCAATATTTGGAGTAATAAAAATAATAATATCCGAAGTTACTTTCTCATAACTTGTATGACTGAATAAATATCCGAGAATTGGGATGTGACCGAGGATAGGAATTTTATTCTGTGTCATCCGCGTATTCTCTTGCGTCAATCCTCCTATGGTGATGGTCTGTCCATCTTTGACGCGCACAGTCGTGCTGACCATCCTCGTATCCACTACAGGCAAACCTTCCCGCCCATAGCCAACGGCATCACTTACTTCAGGAGTAATTTTTACTGTGATTTCATCATCCTGGGAAATAAACGGCGTAATCTCCAGCTTAATCCCGACAGAAACTTTTTCAAGCCTGGTATAGGGATAATTTACCGGACCGGTGACAACAGAAAAATATTGTTCTTTTGCGATATAAATCGTTGCCGGTTGAGCATTCGTCGTTGTTACTTTGGGATTGGCTTTTACTGTCGCCTTGTCATCTTGAACGAGGGCACGTAAAAGTGAGACAAGGTCTAATGCATAACCTTTATAATTCAGTCCTGTTCTGATGTGCTTAATCTGAAGTAAAGCATTCAGGGTATCCAGCAAGCCGACAGACAAGTCCGAACTCGCGATAAAGCTCCGATTTCCCTTTTGTCCCAGAACACTCCAATCAATACCAACGCTTTTTAAGGCTCCTTTTTTTACTTCCATCACAATCGCTTCAATAGTTACTTGTTTCGGAGGAATATCAATATTTTTCAGATCTCCTTTAATCTTCTCGACCATTTCCGGTGAAGCTGTAACACTAATAGAGTTAAGAACCGTGTTGGCCCTGATATATGGTTCATAAAATTGAGATAACATCTGAACAGCTGTCTGAGCAGGAATATAGTTGACAGGAATATTCTCGGTAACGCTCAATAAACTAAACATGGAACTCTGAGGATCTGCAGCACCCACAACGTAATAATCTTCCACTTTCTTGTATGTATATCCACCTACCGACAAGACACGTTTCAAAGCATCTTCGAAGGGCATATCGGTTATTTCCATCGTGATGAATCCCTGTACGTTGTTATCCGTAATCACACTCACGTTCGCCTGCACGGCCAAATCCTGAATCGCCTCACGCACATCCGTTTCATAGAAAACATTTGAGACCAGAACAACGGAATCTGTGACAACACTGCCATCTGCATCTCTCTGCAGGGGGGATGGAATCTTATGCTTATCGAAGCCTTTAAATTTCGAACTGGGAACGACAAGATCTCCCACCCGTATCTTATGATCCTCATGTACTCCAATAATTTTGGCAGCGGCCCTACCATCTTGAAATTGTACCAATTTAGCAATGGCGATATTCACGAGTTTCTGTCGCTCCTGTAATTGTATGACAACATATTCGCCAACCTGACCGATGCCCACATTCGTATCGATGAGTATGTACGGTTCATCGATACGTATAACTCGTTGCGCGTTTAATGATGAAAAACTCAGTAAGAATAGAGTGACTACAGACAGGTTTGAAATACGGAATTTATAACGATCACGCATCACCATTAACTCTTAATCTGAGATCCTAAATGATATATCTTAAATATGCGATTTAGAAAACTACCAAACTCAAATCAATCCAAATAATCAAATATGACTTGTATTGAAAACGTCATGCTCACGGATGTTATACTCCATCATACCTACAACTCTATATTTCAACAAACATCTCCGACGTTCATGAACATAAGTATCAATTCAAACGAAAATGACTTTGAAAGGTAAAAAATCGAATCTTTGAAACACACAGATACGATGAATATTTTCTGATGTTTGCAGTGCATCCTGCCATCCCTGAAACCCACTTATAAATCCCGTTAAAATCCATGTCTGACGCCTTCTAGAACAATGCATATCCATAAATTGGGATCAACAATCGTAATCATTAGGTTATCTCAGTTTTTTCAATCATGTGATAACAATTGATGATTGAAAACAAAGCCTTTGATACGTGCTTAACGGTGAGAGCTCCAAAAACGATCTTAAAAAACTAACAACCCTTCGCAGGGCGTATTCATACTATTGATTCATCAAACGTCATGAATCCATCGGTTTTTATCTTATAGTCTACTCCTTATTCTAAACCTTCAGGGATCTCGGCTACGCTCTTGAATGTTTCTTCTTTGGAAATCCGATCTTGAGTCTTTCCTAAGGTTGTAAATTCAGTCCGCACACGGAAATCCCCTTCATCCAAAGGTGGCAACACCATCCGATATACCCGTTGGGCACCCGGAAGAATAATCTCTTCCTGTCCTATACCGCCACCGCCAATCTGCATATTCGCGATGGATTGTCCCGATTTCCGCTCGAGTACGATTTCACCACGATAACGGGATACTTTTCCGCCCACGTTTTCGAGATGCACGACCGCAGTGGAAGGATTTGCATTCACAGCCGAACGAATTAACTCGAGTTTACTCACCTCCAGCTTGCCCGACAATGCTCTGGGCTCGCTGGCTACCAGCAGCACACCATGTTCCGAAGCGCTGTTCCACTCATCATCAGCCGATGGACCGGAGATGTTGATCCGAACCGCATAGAGCAATGCACCTATCTCGGATGCATCACTAGGTACAGTGATTTGAGCTTTGACCACACCCGTGCGCCGTTGGTCTAATTCTAAGGTCAAGGGTGAAATACTGATCCAGTCGTTGTTGCTAGTGCTTCCCTCAGAGAATGTGAGCTGACCGTTTGTCTCCATTTTTGCTTCGGCAATACGAGCCTGAACTCGAATGGCCCGTTGGTCTCGATTCTGAATTCTGATGGGAACAGTCCGTCTCGCCCCCGGGAGAATCGTCAATTCGGCCATGCTGGGCATCACCAGGACGTCCAAATCAGACTCCGACTTGCTGATCATCCTTCCTGTGACCGTTCCACCGTACAGACTTTCAGGAATTTGCAGATCGAGATGACTCACCGATTGATACTTTCCATTCAGTATCAGCCGCGTCGAGACTCGGTAGTGACCAGGTCTCAGTACCTCGTTCACAGTACAGGGCAAATTCACCTCGCACCCAGGATAGATTTCTATGGGCTTTTCACTGCCCCCGAAGATGAAAGGGACTCGAACAGGAAAACTGCTACCCTCGCGGTACATGAGGATGTCGCCTTCTACGGTGGACTTCCATGTTCCTGTATTGGCAATCTGGATGCGTAATTCGGGCATCCTTCCTGCGGTGCCAGGGACTATCGACAGATTTTGAACATCCACATGCAGCGGTGCTCGTGAACGAGTTAGGACAGTCACCATCAAAACGGCCGATGGGCGCACCGATGCTCCAATTCGAGCCTGGGGACGTTCTGGCTGGTACTGCACGATTAAATAGGCAAAATAAGCCCCGTGGGCATTGGCAGGTACAGAAACGGTGACTGGAACGGCACGTTTTTCATCGGGCTGCATCATCACGTCCGATTCGACGGTAATCATGTTGGCCGCAGATCGAGCACCTCTTCCGATCTCCACTGGCGTGGTCACCCCGAGTTCACTCTGTCCCAAGTCCATAACCTCGATCTTGTACCGGGACGGCTTGGTGATATTTCGGGTTACGATGTTGAATACGGACTCGATCCTCTGTCCGGGGCGTGCATCGATCAAGATATTCGTGGGCCCTACGGCAAATCCCTCCAAAGATTCCTCGTCGACCCTTTGAGCCAACGAGGTCCCGATGGGGATACAAATCAACAAACAAATTCCTGTAAGCAGTACAGAACGGTTCATCATCCGGATCTCCTTTTCCTGAGATCACGCTGGGGGTCGTTACGACCCCCAGCGCAGGAAGTCTTCTTTACGGAGAAGTAAACATAACATTCAGCGAGGTATAGTAGTGATCTCCCGGGTCCGCCATACCGTTACGATGAATCCGGCATAAGAATTTTATAGTTCCCTGGGTCTCGGGCATCATCGGCCCTAACTGCCACTGACTGGCCGGAGCACAGGGGAACGCATACTGGTCCGGGTAATTATAGGACGGATTGTTGTATCCGAAAACACCTAAGCCAGATTCGTACAGATAACTCCCCTGACCACCCCCGGGTATAGTGCCCGTGGTCAGCCATACATCATCGATCATGAAAGGAGCCAGGGCAACCGTGAAATAGGTCGGAATCGTATTATTGGCTGCTGGATGTACTTGGCCGGTCAGGTCGCCGTTCGTTTGGACAGACATGGTTAGCTCATTATTCGTGTGCACATAAATTACTGCACCGTCATGGGATTCGTAGTACCTACCATTACCCCCGGTATACCACTGATCGCCTGCCCAGGGATCCATGGGATGCTTGTTGTCGTCATCCGGGCATGCTGAATAACCCAAACCCATTAACTGAGTAGACCAATAGTCGTAAGGCGACTGATCGGTAAAATCGATCTCGGTATCCTGCCATGTGATCTGAATATAGCAGTCGACCTGAAGGTTAATCTCAATGTCCCCTTCAGAATTACCATCCCATATTTGCTCATACCCCATTAGGGGCAATACGAATAATAAAGATACGAGTAATACAGCAAGTTTACGCATTTTTTTCTCCTTATCCTTCCCTATCCCCAATGTATATTTCATTAATTTCCCGCCCATCCGATTGCTGAATGCGAGACGATAGGGAATCTCTCATCAGCTTACTGTAAAATCAACAATTTAGCTTGACAATCAGGAAAATTTTTCCTACTTTATTCTGTGCTCGTCCTATCGGATGGGTGCGTCGGGGGCCGGTTGTCATGTTTTTTCACACGTAGAGTACATGACACCGGCCCTCTATCTTCTCTTCCTTCTCTTTCTCCTCTTCCACCTCACCTCCTTTCAGATGATAGTGACTGGCATTGAACCTTCACACACAAAACAACCTACAACACCTTATTTATGATTCCTCAATCGACCGAGAAGTAAATTTTTTCTCTCAAAGAGCGGCCCAATCCTGGTATACGAAATCGGCATTCAGCACTGTAACTTTTCCCTGGCTCGCGCTTGAGTGGATTCGTCCACACCAATCGAAAAAGTTTTTGTGAGCCCGGAAATATAAAGCTTTTTCCTTTGAATTTCAGTCGATCGACAACCCGCCCGACATCGGAAAACAATACGATATTTACTTCAGGAGAAATGTGGACGTTTCCTGGGTTTATCAATCTGACCTCGAATACAGTGTGACCAAGTTCTTCTTCTGCAGTAAACGATATGATTCTTGCCTTAATGTCTTGTTGTCCCCTGGCTTTCAAGACCACGGTTGTTCCGATCCGAACAGTCAGAGAGAAAGCACCATCCGTTTCCTCCTCATCATGACTCCGGGGCTCAAAAAAAATCCAGGCATAGTATCCGCCCTCAATCCTGTGCGGTACATCAACCGTCACTTTGATTTCACGATTTTCTCCCGGTTCAAGAATCACGTCGTACGGATCTAACCGAATCCATCCCTGACAAGAATGAGGTGATAACACATCGTCTATAAAAAAAAACTCGCCGCTCTGATTATCCGCCCGGAAACTCTGTACACTCCCCTGCAAGTCCAAAGTCCCTGTACTATAATTCTGTAAAAAAAGAGAGAATGTCTCTTTACTGGCCGGGGAGACATATTTCTCCACCAACGGCGGCGTAATGCCAAAATACATCGTCTGAACAGGCGTACTCTGGGCAGGTATCGATACAACCCATAAGTACACAAAGAGGTTTAGGTATATGTGCTTTATACGATTCATGGCAATTGAACGACGAGAAATCGTAGTTTTCCCCTATACATACCTGCAATATCTCCCAATGTCGTAACAGCCTTCAGGAATATAAGTCCTTTCTCTCTCCCCCGAATACCCGCTCCGTAAGCAATGGTAAGCTTGCCTGTATCTGGGAAAGGACGAAAGCCCTCCTCTGGCATGAAAGAAGAGTACAATAATAAACGTTCCCTGGGAATGACATCCCTTCTACTCGATAAATCCTGGACGATCTCCATCTGAACATCACATTTGTTCGTGTTCGTAAACAGTCTGACGGGCAATCCCTCCGGTTCCTTCTCCTGCATCACGGCACCCGACACACCAACATCTACACTCGATTTGTCGTATGTAATCACGAAGAAAGGCAAGACCTCAATAAAAACACGAAGTGTAATCCTGTTTGAAATCTGCTCCGATACGTGATTCCACAAATGGATCAGGGTGGAATACGTACCCGGTAATGTATACGTATCGGTACAGACGTTAAAGTCAAGGGGAACGGAACCGTGAAAACCTTTTTCATGGCCTTCAAAAGCTACGTCTTCCCCGCTATAGACCATATGACTTTTAGGTGTCGTCCATGTTGGACTGAACATGTCGGGCTGGTTTTCTGGGAGTTGGCCACACTGTATCGTGATATTCGCAGGTTGAGGCGTTATGGGATCGATCTGTGTACGAAGTTGCCAATTCGTCGTATTTCCGTGATAATTCAAAAGAACTTGCTCCTCGCAGGGATACAATCCGGGCGGCCCTGATACCCGAAAATGCAGTGTCGAATGTGTTATATTAAAATTCATGGACTCATGAACCATCAAATCAATGGGCAGAAGCGCATCCCCCAGCACATCCGACTTCAAACGCAGCAGACCATGATACGTACCAGCTCTGTCGATATCCAGAACTTGCACCTTGATGATCACTCTGTTGATAATCTCATAACCCTCTGTGGCATTTCCATTGCCCAGAAACACCGAGGTATTCAGTGGGACATGGGAGCCACCCGTATAATTATGCTCCATGAAAATACGATCCACGGGGATCACATAGTCGCCCTTTTCGTGAACCAGGGGCTCCGCAAGACATGTAATCGACCAGTCAGAAGAATATGAAGATATCACAGAGACCTGGATAGGAGATGAAAGAAACATATTCGGTGGATTTGGCGCATCGATGATAGCCACACCCGGGTCTAAACTAATAGACGCTTGCCCCCCCACGGATATTGCCAAAGGATATAATATCCACAAAAGGGAAAAGCCTGTTATTTGATAAATCTTCGTTTTTTTCATCTTAGTAATGTTTTTTAAAAAAGTCATTATGGTATTTCTTATTGGGTTTTTTCGGTGAAAATTGGACACATATAGCAAAACTTCCTAATATTTGTTTACAGCTGGTATTCTTACAAAACATAGAATAAGAACCTTTATAATTCCCCGATGGCAAAAAGGCATTGGTATGGATCATGAGGTATATATTCCATCGGTATGTACCACCCTGCTGTATTCTCCTTCTGACATGCTTCAACTGGTGCCCTGGGATCCAAGGCCTGTGCCTTCCGTGGTGTGGACCGTCAAAGCCCAGAAGCGCAAAGGCAATTTTCATTTGATGAACTTGCCCCTCATCATCGGTAAATTCAATATGCCCACTGGGTGTCGTCACAGGATCTATGCCTATAAAAAAGGGAGCCATATTCGTTGATAAATGAATCGTTATTTTCAAGGGAAAGATATAACTGCCAATCTTTTTTATTTCGATACAAACCGGATTTGGAAACTCAAACTCTGGGGGTATTTCCAAACTCCCTCTTACTTCTTCCGAAATGACCAATTCCGTCCGTAGGGCACCTTGTTCTTGCTGTCCGAATGATATGGCCGTACAACCAAGCATGATAAACGGGATGACCATTCCGATAAATGACGCACTCACATTTCCCGTACACCGAATATAACGACAGGTATCGGATGCCAAATTAGGTACACTTGACATAAAAGAGCTTTCCCAAATTCAAATGTTTAATTTCCCCTTATTGAAAAAAATAGTAGAACGGTGATGTTCGATAAACTATTCCTGCTTCGGACGCATCCGTATCGCCGCTTAAACGAAATTCTCAAAGCGTCTCATTATCATCGTCTTTTTTTCTCTCACAAATTATGTGAAATTTCCCCTGAGACGAAATATGGACACCCACTCTAATTTTACTATTAGTGAATTCGTGAATAAGGTTGATTAAATCCTTCAGTCGTTTTGTACGGTTTTGAACACATCTGTTTGGTTTACGCATTTGGGATATTCATATCTTTGTACCTACCAGATGAAACGCATGAACACCCTCTCTATCCCTCCTGGGTCTCTTCTAACGCTACACTCATATCTTTAATATACGTGTTGTCTTGCCATTTTCAATGAACGGAATAGTGCATCATCTTACACGAAAAGAAAAAGCCGGCCTTCTAAAATGGATTTCCCACTTCAGCAGCCCGGCTATCATAGTAAGTTCATATGAGAATTTACGCATTCTAAAGAAGCTGATAACCTATCCTCTTAGGCCCAATTTACTTTAGACCCGTAGCTTTGTGCCCCTCAGTTTTCCGAGGTTTACCTTTTTCAGTGATTATGATTATTTAATTGAATTGATTAAAAGAATACCCCGCTTTCCTCAAACCTGAGTTATAATGAAACAAAATAAATTACAGAATTCATCAATAGAAATTTTACAAAAATTTAACAAAATTCTATTTTAATGTCAATAGGCAAATTATACCTAGTTTTTCGTCTCTAAAGCAATATTATGTTCTGATATCACTATTTAAACGAAACATTCCATATTCTAAAGGATAAAAATAGTGTAACGCAATTTTGAGCTTATGATCTAAATTATAAAAAAAATTAAATCAGCTCCTCAGCATGTTCTCAATCTTCTCTGCCAATGCTTCCTTGGCAATCAGTCACTTGTATGAACCAAATCAATGAAACCAGAATTCATTTCAGATTATTTCGATCCACCTCTTTTTACCGGAACAACGTTTTGTGACCTTAAAAATTTATGATGTTTTAGGCAGAGAAATTATGACTTTGGTCAATGAAAAGAAACCGATAGGAACGTACAGAATCAATTTCAAAGCAGCAGGACTTGGGAGTGGTGTTTACTTCTACCAGTTGAAGGCAGGAAATTTTACGGAAAAAAAGAAAATGATATTAATCAAATAGCTTATGATAGAAGGCGTTTTGCTGAACGAGAAGATCATGTCCAACTTTCTGTTTATGACATAAAGGGAACGAAAATTGGAACGCCAATAGAAGAACAACAAAGTGATAGTAAACAAACATTCACTTTTGATGGATCGGAATGTGCAAGCGATATTTATGTTAACACACTAAAAGTTGATAAATTTGTAAAAGTAGAAACTTAAATTCACATCCCCAAAAAATATTTTCATTCAGGATAAGGTATAATCTTTTCCAGCGCGTTTTTTATACAATGCATTGACAAAATAAAAAAGAATGGCAAGACAAACGATCAGACCCACAATATTCAATGTGATATACTTCGGAAATCTGAAATAGAAAAACACAACCGTAAAAATTAAACTCAACGTGAGTAAATAATTGCTTTTTTGTTTAAAGTAAAACTTCACGATTTTAAGAAAAAATGCATTTCTCGCACTTTTCCGTCTCTGAATTTTCACCTTCCCCATACTGACTTGCTGTCTGAGAAGCGACTCGTAAAACTGGCCGTAATCGGAACAGAGAAAACACATTTTCTTGAACAAGATAAAACTCAAAAAGAGAAGATTGAATGTGAGAATTTGCTGGCCTGTCAATGGGCTGTCAAAATGATAAATATACGACAACTGACCGATCGATTCAATGACATAGAAAACAAAAAAGAAAGCCATCAATTCATTGATGTATTCACCAATCGAACGGTCCTTTTTAAAAAGGATGTATGCATAGATAAAAATAAAGGGGAAAGAAATAACACTGACAAGAAAAAGACGGGAAGACATATCTCTCAAATAACTGTTTCCGAGCGTAAAAATATAGTTTGAATTTTTTAAATAGGGGGAAAAATGATATATTAATACAGGTAGTAATATCCCCAGAGAAAGCATGTATATATAGAGCGGTTTTGTTTTGTAAAAAAGATATTTCATGACAATATAAACAATCACAAAATTAATCAAAAAACAAAAAATAATATTTTTGTATACATAAAAGGAATACAAAGTTTTATCTTCGCCGAAAAGATAGTGGGAACCCATAAAAATATTGATAAAAGAAATGGAAACAATCAAAAGAAAAAGACTGAAATTAAAGAAAATGTCCCTGTTATTCTTGTCTTTTAAAAAGATGGTCGATGAAAAAAGAAAGAGCAAAAAGTAGAGGGAATAATTGATCCAGTTATGTATACCCATGCTTTCCCAATGAGGCAAATGTGAAGACAGATAGAGAATAAAATTAAATATAAGCCAAATGTTGAGCAGCTGGTAGAGCAGATTTATTTTGTTGTCATTTTTCAAAAAAGTCCCCCGAACAACTTGACTCATTGAATGAATAATATAAGAAATTGTAATTCATATTCAAAATATATTTATTCTCTTTTTATTTATTTTACATGATAATTATCTCTAGTGTTTCGTTTTAAAATAAAAACGGAACAACCCGACAAATGGTTGCGTTATCCAATAAACATGAAAATTCAAATAATAAAAAGGTTGGTTGACCATGATCGAAAAAGGCGAGATTGTCAAAGTCGAAGGTGACAGGATCATTGTAGAACTGGATCATAAAGACGGATGTGCACAGTGCAGTATCAGCCACTGCTGCACCAGCACAAATACACCTAAAAGGCAACTCAAATTAAAACATACCGGGAACTCCTTAAAATCCGGAGACTGGGTGGAAATTGAAACTCCGGCAAAAAGCCTCCTGTCTGCCGCGCTTCTCGTGTTTATTCTCCCTCTGATTATTTCAACCGCCGTCTACATCGCAGTTATGAATTTATCAAACCGTTCCGGCATGGCCCTTCTTTTGTTTTTTGCAAGTTTCGTTCTTTCCATAGGTCTCATTGGGGTAATCGACCGCACAATCGGAAAGAGCCGTTTTTTTGAACCCGTCATCATTAAAAAAATACCAAAAGAATAAATTCACTTGAAAAATAACAATTGAGATGGTATTTTAAATTATCCGGGAAAAACAGCCCAAAGTTGAAGTTCCGGGATCGTCCGGTTAGAATGAAAATCGATCATTCTAAGAGGGAGTAAACGTGCAGGAAAAGGAACTGCCGCAGGGGATCCTGTTCATCTGGTCCTGGGGAGACGAAGAAATTGAAGACTTGAAATTGCTAAAGTCTCAATTGAATGCAATTGCGGAAAAGGGATTTTCATGCATCACTGTATCGCTGAATCGAACGCGATATGAACTGAACGAACCGAAAGTCATCCGGGCCATCTCTCAATCCAGCCAATGGGCAGCCGTCCGAAAAATACCCTTCTGGATTCAAGCCGATCCGCGCCGTTCTTCACGATCATTGATCAATGAAACTGGAGAGAAAACCCAATCCCTTCTTTTAATGCGGCGTCCGGACAAATATTTCAACCGGAACAATCTCAATATCGCCAAAGTGAAAAGCAACCGTTTTGAACTCAGATCTTATTATCCTCAGTTTGAATCCTTCCCGCTCATTCAGGACCGGGCTGTCTCGTTCAATCCTGTTCGGCTGGAAAAGGCCTTTCTTTTTCAAATGAAGGACCGTGTGATCTTGAAAGACACGATTATGGATATCACCGCGAGTTCCCGTTTTTGTCCCAATATTTCCAAAGGTTACGTCGATGTTTTTGGAGAAATTCTGATACCCAAAGGAGAAACA
>CAZIAH010000048.1:0-28736 GCA_964537715.1 uncultured bacterium
CCCTTGGCCAGTTTCGGGTCCTCGATCTGCTCACAGATCGCCACCCGGTATCCGGCTCGGATCATTTTGGCCAGATACCCGTCCAGGGCATGGTGCGGGAATCCGGCCAAAGGCACACTGCCTGCTTTCCCGTGTCCGCGCGAGGTGAGCGTGATTCCGAGCACCCGGGCACCGATTTTGGCGTCTTCGTTGAACATTTCGAAGAAGTCGCCCATTCTGAAAAAAAGAACGGCATCCCTGTACTTCGCCTTGATCGCATTGTACTGGGACATCAGAGGCGTTTCGGAGGTAGACACTGTTTTGGGGTTTTTTGATTTCATGATCGTTTCTTGATAGATCCCCGATCGGCATATCAAATTAACATGAACCGCCGCAAAATGCAAATCATTTCCGTGAAAAAAAGTTTTTCTTGACATTCTTTCGATTTCGCTTAAATTTGTTTTATCATATGTCTCAAAAAAATGTGTTCATAAAACCGAGGTTCCATTGAAAATACCGACGTTTTCGAATTCATACCAATCCCCGCAGACAGAACAGACTTGGCTCGCCCGTCATTTTCCCTCTCTTACTTTTTATTTGAAAATGGTATCAACTGTCTTAAAAGCTTTGAGGGAAGCAAAAAGTAATCGTTATACTTCCCTGAGTTTGATCCGGGACAGTCAGAATATGATTCGCTATCTGGAATCGGTCGGCGTGCGGTTTCATATCGACAATTTAAAAGTCCTGCGGGAGCTGAAAAAGCCGTGTGTGTTTATCGGCAACCACATGAGTGCCCTGGAGACCTTTATTCTTCCCGGGATTCTACTGCCGTTTCGAGAAATCACATTCGTCGTAAAAAAGAGCCTCGTCTCCTATCCTGTTTTCAAGCACATCATGATCAGTCAGAATCCAGTCGTGGTGGGAAGAGAAAATCCCAGGGAGGATCTGAAAACCGTGCTTGAAGAGGGGCTGGAACGGCTCAGCCGAAAAATCTCTGTGGTCATCTTCCCACAGCGCACGCGGATCCTCGATCTGGAAATCAGTCACTTCAACACGATTGGCGTGAAGCTGGCCCAGCGAGCCGGCGTCCCGATCGTCCCGATTGCGCTGAGAACGGACGCTTGGGGCAACGGTCCGCTGATTAAGGATTTTGGAAAGATTGGTCCCGAAAAACCCGTTCGTTTTTATTTCGGCGATCCCCTGACCATCCGGGAGAACGCGCGGGAAATTCACCAGTATATCATCTCTTTGATCAAGAATAAACTGAAAGAATGGTTTTGATTTTTTCATCTTATATGTTTTTGATAAAATGCTAAACTTTTGTAAATTTTTATCTGTATTATAAAAATGCCAAATGTCAAAATCCGAATGACAAACCTGCCTGCCGGCGGGCAGGTAAATGCCTAATTACAAAGTTCAAATGAATGTTTTTGATATTTGGTATTTGTGCTTGTTTGGGATTTTGGATTTTATCATTTGGAATTTCAAACATCGTTCATTTTAGTTTTTTACAAAAATCCAATATGATGAAAAAAAAATTGCCCCGTCTCTGGATCTGTCTTTTGTTGACAGCAGCCATTTTGCTGGCTGCTACCGATGTACCGTCGAAGTTGTTCAAAGTGACCGGCTTCAATACGATCTCAAAATCCAACGATACCTATCTGGAAACCTCGTTTGATCGTTCCGTGAATACGTTTCTCGTTCTCTCAGTCATCAAAGCCGGACTGGCCGTGCTGGAAGGCACCGAAATCGGCGTCGGAATCGGCATCGAAGTGGGCGGTGTGGTTCAGGCGGTTTACGATTATGTGGATCTGGCCTGGAAAACCGTTTTAGCAAGTTCGGTCGTTCTTTTGGGAACGCGTTACATTTTACAAACTTCCGGGTTGATCGATCAATGGTTTCTTTCGGCAGCCCTGCTGTTTTTGCTTCTTCAGCTTTTATCCCGGTGGTATCTCCCGCGTCAAAACACGCTGAAAAATCTGCTCAGGGACACCGGTCTTGTTCTGACGCTTTTCACGCTTCTGCTTTACATCGTTCTCCCGCTTTCCGTGGCTGGCGGGCAACTACTTTCGAAGCACATCACGGCCAAACCCGTTCTCGAAGCGGAAACGGGATTTTTCCAATTGAAGCAAAATGCGTTTCCGGAGTCGGAAAACGCGAAAAAGGGGATATGGGGCAAGCTTACCGACGCCAAGAATCAGATCGTCCAGGTCGTGAAAACGATCAATGCAAAATCTTCGGAAATGAGCGTGTGGGTGCTCAAACTGATCGCCGGCTATTTGTTCGACTGCATCGTGTTTCCGCTGATGTTGTTCATCGCCCTGTTCTATCTTTCGAAATTTCTGATCCGGTATATCTTCGACATACAGAAACAGAAAACACTCAAAGAGGATTTGGAGTCGATTCTGCACCGCGCTTTATCCCGATCCGATCATCCAACCTCCGTTTCCTGAAGCATCGTTGTCTATCCAACCGAGAGGAGAACTTCATGTCAGAAAAAGAATCAAAAAATTCGGCCTTCAAAAACATTCTCAAAGAACTCACACAGCCTTTCATAGATGTGTTCCACGCTTCCCGGGCTTTATGGGGCGTCAATCTTGCGTACACGATCGAAGGTTTGTCCTACTTCGGTTTTCTCACGTATCTCGCCATTCATTTCTCCAATTTCATTTTTAGAGGTGTGGCGCATGCCGATGTTTGGTCGCACGAAATGGTAATGGTGCTGACCTCGGGTATCGCGATTTCCATGGTCCTGCTCGGTTTTGTTCCGGATAAATTCGGAGTCCGGCGCGCGCTCATTTTTTCTTTCTCCGCTCTTTTGGTCGGAAGAATCATCATGTCTGCTGCACCGACCCTGTTCGGATTACAGCCGAACGGTGTATGGTCCACCTTGCATTTGCTGACCATGCTCGGAATTCTCATTGTCGTTATGGGATACGGCGTTTATCAGCCGGCTGCATACGCCGCTGTTCGTCAATTTACCACACCCAAAACGGCTTCGATGGCATACGCCATGCTCTATGCCCTGATGAACGCCGGTTCGTCGCTAGTCATGTTCGCGTTTTTGATACGCGACGAAAGATTTTTAGGATGGGGAATCACCGGAACGTTCTGGTTCTTCACGGGGCTTACGTTGGTTTCCCTCATTACTACTTCCATTCTGTTGTCGAAAAAAACAGTCAGTCAGGCAATCGCGCGTGCAAAGGCCGAAACCAAAGTGATTCTTGCCGAAGAAAAAAAGAACCAACCCAAGAAAGAAGAATCGACAAAAGCGGCCGCCAAAAAAGAAGGACCGGTCAAAGTACCTGTCTCTGCCTGGATTGTCCTTTTGGGAATTCTTGCCGCAATTATTTTCAGGGTGCCGGATCCCTGGCGGATTTATAGCTGCGCAGTGGTTCTCGCCGTACCCGCCGTTATTGCCCTCTTGCCGAAATCAAAGAGAGAGTCCATAATAAAGTGGATATCGCACCATCCGCTTGCCGACATCCGGTTTTTTGTTTTCATTTTTGCCCTGATGCCGGTGCAGACATTATTCACGTACAACTGGCTTGTGCTTCCGCAGTATATCTCGCGCGCATACAGCGGATGGATCGGCGAATATTATGAGATTGCCTCCAATGCCAATCCAATATTGATTTTCATTCTCGTCCCAGTGATTACGGCTTTGACGCTGAAGCGCAAGGTGTATTCGATGATGATCGCCGGAACCGCGGTGATGGCATCCTCTGCATTTATTCTGGCTTTCGGTGCCACCCCCATGACACTTCTATTGTACATCCTTATTATGACGGTTGGCGAAGCCATGTGGTCCGCCCGCTTTTTACAGTATGCGACTGAGATCGCACCGCCGGAACGCGCCGGACAATATCAGGGAGTGGCGCAGCTTCCCTGGTTCTTGACCAAGTTTCTCGTGCCGCTTCTCTATTCCGGACAAATGATGGAGCGATTTTGCCCCGAATCCGGTGTGCAGAATACTTCCATGATGTGGTTAATCTTTGGATTGATTGCCATCGTCAGCCCGATCACTTTGTTTCTTGCGAGGAAGTGGATGTTGAAGGAATTCAAGACGAAGCATGAGGAGTAATCTTTGATTCAAACCGAAAATCTTAGCAAGACATTCTGGGATAAGAAGCGGGGTGAGATCAGGGTAGTGCTGCCCGCTGATTTGGAAATCCGAAAGGACGAGGTTTTTGGATTGTTCTACTTCAATGAAAGAATTTTACGTATATTATATACAATGACATTTTTAGAAAAAATACGCGAGGTGAAAATATGAATAAAATAGACGACACAATCAAGCATATTCTATATATAGGTAGTGCTGGTGAAGAACTTACCAAGATAAAAGATAGTAGTATTCAGCTAATAGTTACTTCTCCACCTTATTGGAATGCAAGAGACTATAAGCATCACAAGCAAATTGGTTATAATGATACTTACGAGAAATATCTTATAAAGATGAAAAAGATTTTCGAAGAATACGTTAGAATACTTTTATCGGATGGTAAAATTGCATTAAATATAGGTAACATTTACAATTTTGAACTCGCTTATAAAAGAGCATATACAGTAAATTTAATTATGGATTTTTGGGGGATTTTGAATGAGTTTGAAAAATTAAGATATATGGGGACAATTTATTGGAAAAAGAGCACCTCCCGCAAAGGTGCAGTTTTGTTTGGTAGTTATCCTTATCCTTCGACTTTTATGATTTCCACAGCATTGGAGGCAATTCATATATTTAGAAAAGTAGGGAAAAGAAAAGTTTCCAAAGAAATAAAAGAAAAATCTAAGATATCGAAAGAAGAGTTTAAAGAATTTAGAGAGCCTATCTGGTACCTAAATGGTATAAGTAGGAAAGATCATCCTGCAATTTTTCCTAATGAACTTGCGCATAGATTGATTAAAATGTATTCGTTCTATGGTGATATAGTCCTAGATTCATTTTGTGGTATAGGAACAGTGAATGTAGAGGCACTGTTATTAAATAGGAACTCGATAGGTATAGATGTAAAGAAAGAGTATATTAGAGAAGCTGTATCGAATCTTAAAAAAATCAACAAGAACGCGTCTATAACAGTTTATGATAAAAATATGGTGAGAAATTATGCACGATAATGAAATAGAAGTTCTAAAGCGTATGGTAAAAGAGTATGAAGAATCATTACCAAATCTAAAAATACTAATATTTGGTCCAGGCGAAAGAAATTCTGATGAGTATGCCCAGAAATGTTTTCGTAAGCGCTGTGAAATCAAAGAAATTTTAACAAAAAAAAATCATTTTGCAATTTTGCCGGAAGAGGCATTTGATGAAGCTAAAAGGCAAGGCAAAGAGTATTCAAATATAACCTCATTCGAGAAATATTTAATAGAACAACAGTGCGACCTTGCTATATTTTTATATATTCCGAAATGTCCAGGAGTAGCGCATGAACTAAGTGCGTTTTCTGTAATCCCGGAATGCGTAAGAAAAATATACTTTTTTTACGGCAAAGATTGTGAATACAATTCTGAATGGACACTCAATGATAAGGAAGATTTCGTTATAGGTGGCAATGGACGTGTAGATTCTTTTTGTAAAAATGATATTGAACAATGTGAATTGCGAAAAAAAATAATTAATATAGTCGAATGTGTAAGAAGATTTCTTAGTATGCACCCTTATAAAAAATATGAAGGGGTGAAATAAATGACCACAAGTAGCATAAAAGAAATGTGGAAATTGGTCGAAAAATTTAAAGATGAAATAGAGTTATTGATGAGCAATGAAGCATTGGTGCTGCTCATTTATATTAGTCAGCATAACGACATCACCCAGAAAGAGTTAATAGAAAAAGTTAAAAAACATTTTAATCAAGTCGACGATCTAATTCAAATTTTGTTATATGCTAAATTTATAGAAGAAAAGAATACTTTACTTTGTCTTTCCAGAAAGGGTGAGGAAATTGTAAAAGTAATAGAATATGCTAAATATGATATCAGTAAGTTACCAAAAGATTCAATTCAGGGATATAGTTTACAAACGCCATTTCTAGGAATTGGGTCAACTTCTATTACCTTTAGGGCAACGAAAGAAAAAACTGGGTTTGATGTTGTTTTAAAGATATTTAAGCCTGGCATTTTGGATCATGTAGATTTCGGAGAGAAAATAAAAAGAATGCATCATCTTGTTTCTGTTCCCCATTTAGTAATTCCCCAAGACTATGGAGAGTTTAAGTGGAATGGATTAAACTTGAAATACATTGAGATAAAATATATAAAAGGGTGCTCGTTAGGAAAATTTTTAACTGAGAATAGAAATGTAGATTTACAGGAAACACTAAGAAATTTCATTAAAGAAATGGCAGGAACATTAAAAATAATCCAAGAGAACGGTTTTACCCATGGTGATCTACATGAGAATAATATTTTAATTGTGGAAGATGAACTATACAAAGGACGAAATATATTCCATTTCGAAGTGATAGATTTTATTGGCATAAATTCAAATGAGCAGTTTCGTCAATATGAATTAACGGATTTAGAATATTTTAAAGAAAATCTTTTTAAAATAATTAGAAAATATGCTATTACTCCTTCTGGTAAAGTAGATAGAAAGAAACTTGGAGAAAGATTATTCTATGTATATAATAATCTTGTTGAAAACAATTATGATACATTTGATGATGTAATTAAGGGGCTATCTAAAAAACTTCCGGAGAGTGAAAAATTTCAGTATGAACCACCATTTACATATCTTATATTTGAAACTTACGATGTTAACGACCCTCTATGGCTTAAAAGATTCGAGCTAGAACCTACTATTTATGAGTGCTTTACAGACTTTCGGCCATTAATATGTTCGGGGCCCAGAGGATGTGGCAAAACTATTTACCTAAGGTCTTTAAGTTTTATTCCTAAATTGATAAGAGTGGCTGAAGAGGAAGAAGATATAAAAAGTAAGATTGCCTATTTCAAGGGAATATTTGGTGTTTATTTTGCCTGCAGACAAGGTGAATTCAAAATTTTTTCTGAAAAGTGCTATAAATTTACATTTGAAACACAACTATTTCTCAAACATATATTAATTTTAAAGATTCTTAGAAGGACGATTTCCTTGATAGGAGAAGCATACTCTGAGGAAGTATTCACAAGTGAACCAAGAGTGGATCTTATTTTAAATATTCTCTCTCAGTATTTGACTAAGGGACTTGCAATGACTTCGACATCTCGTGAAAGGCCCTTTAAAGAACTAATAACAATTTTAAGAAACGAGGAGAATTTTTGTATAGATACAGTAGGGAAGAAGAAAGAATATCCATCTACAAGTAACTTATTGCAAGAGAATATATTAATAGAATTTTTTCAAACCGTTAAAAAAGCAGTTTCTGAATTATCAGATGTTAAGTTCTATGTAATTTTTGATGATTTAAGTGAACCACAAGTAAATTTAGAAATGCAAAAGATACTTAATTGTTTAATAGCATGTCATAATGAAGTGTACTGCTGTAAATTTTCAACAGATAAGTACGCGTATACTTTTCAAGATATGTATGGAAAAGCCCTACAGGTACCACATGATTATACATATCTTGATATGTCAAATGTAGAAGATTATGAACAATATTTGGAAAAGATAATAAACAAACAACTCGAGATAAGTGGATATACCCAAAAAATCAAGTATTATCTTGAGAGATTACCATATTCACATAAAGAGTTAATTAATCTTTTATCTAAAAGGGAATATAACAAAGTGAAGTATGGCGGGTGGAATTTAATTGTTCAATTGTCTTCATGGAGTATCCGCGATGCATTAGTAATTTGTGAAGTGATTTTTAAACAATATGGTGGTAGGGAGAAACATATTCAATTGAAGAAAGGCAAAGAGAAAATTTGCGTGGATATCCAAGATAAAGCAATTAGAAAATATTCTAATGAAGCGTATGGTTATCTAATCAATATTGAGTATGTCGGTAAAGAAATTTTTGATGTAGTCAGAAGCTTTGGTGAAATATCCAGAGAATATTTGAGCAGAAAAATAACAAAGGAAAAAGAAAGGAAACATGAAGTAATTACTATAGAAAGGAGAGACAATAAGAAATTATCAGACAAGGCAGAAGACTTCCTAAGAAAATTAATTCGACATTCTGTCTTTATAGATAGAGGCCATAGTTTCTCGAGAGAGCAAATTGGGCGGGTTGAAAAATTTACCTTGCATAGAAAATATACACCTGAACTTAAGACAACCTACAGGGAAAGGGAACACTTAAGGCTTTCCAGCGATCGATTAGAAAAGTTTTTATTACAACCCGACCAATTTAGAAAAGAAGTTCTTAAAGGAGGCGAGCAAGCCGAATATCAATTGAATTTTTTTGACTTTAAAAAAAGTGATAAATATGAATAAAATACAAGAATTTACACCTGACTTAATAGCAGATAAAAAAAATTCCTTATACATTTGTGCTGCTGGTTTTGAGGACAGAGTGAAAGGGATCGTCGAAAATCTAAAAGAGATAAATGGTAAGGTTTTTAAATATAGTGTTATTTTGGAATATTATAGTAGCATTAGTTACAAACAAACCCAAAAGAAGAAAGAGTTTTTAGAAAAGAATAAAGAAAACTTATATTTTTTACAGAATTCTTTAAGGAATTTGTCTGCCAATATGCTTGAAAATATTATAATTGATATCGATTCTATAGTCAGAACCGATGATAACTTTAGAAATATGTTAATAGATATACCTGTTCCAGAAATCGATTCAATCTTTATAGATATTTCGGGGATGGCAAATTTTTTAATACTTCTCACTTTATATCAAACAAGTAAGATTTTTCATAACAAAGAGATATTCGTTTTATACACGGAGGCTCAAAACTACTTCCCCCAAAAAGATGAGAAAGATGAAATATTACAACTTGCAGAAGCACGAACTGAAAGTAGTATAATGAAGTTAGGTGAACTGCTTGGTGCTTCTGGTGCCAGAGAGACAATGATTCTTCCTTATTTTAAAGGATATTTTAAGGAAGATTTTCCGATATGCCTTATTTTCTTTGTTGGATATGAACCGTCGCGGGCGATAGGGCTCTTAGATGCATATCGTCCTAATATTGTAATTACTTGTTATGGCGTTTCACCACATGAACACTTCAAGTGGCGAACAGAATTTTCTAAGAGATTACATACCAAACTCAAGGTATTTGAGCAGTATACATATTCAGATATAAAAATTTCAACTTTTAATATTGAGGAAATTATTTCTAAACTTGAAGATATATATATAAGTGCAGACCTAGAAGGTAAAATTTTATATGAAAATTACAATATAGCTATAACACCTCAATGTAGTAAGTTACAAACGATGGCTACATATCTATTTTGCCAATCACATCCAGACGTTCAAGTTGTTTTCTGTTTGCCAGGCTTGTTTAACCCAAAAAGGTATTCGGAAGGAATTGGAAAGAGTTGGCTGCTCCATGAATTATCGATATAATGGTATCTCAATGAGATAATCGCAACAGAGTATAACATAGCGTATCTTGTTTCATGATCTCGGCACTTGGCAAACACACAAATCTTAGACGAAATTGTATTTAAATATAGAATGCGATTTTAAATGAAACAGAATCCGACAAACATTCTTGATTGCCACGGGTATTTTAACCCGGGGCGCATATTCTGTGAGCTTCAAAACCCATAAAATAGGAATAACAAAACTAAAAGATATAAATTATTATATCTAGATAGATTTTTAATATACTACGTATAAAATGCGAGCGAGGCAATTTTATTCACAAGGAGACCGCCATGAATCAAAATAACATTCCCATCTGCCAGAGTTGCGGCATGCCGATGAACAAATCGGAAGATTTTGGAACGAATTCCGATCACAGTCAAAATGAAGAATATTGCCGCTTTTGTTTTGAAAATGGCAATTTTACGGATGCGGGGATTACCATGGAACAGAAGATCGAAAAGAATATACAAATCGCCAAACAGATGGGCATGCCCGAAGAGAAAGCAAAAGAAATGGCGCACGGCGTGATTCCCACACTCAAAAGATGGCGCAAATAATCATTCGAGATGTGTGATCCGAACTATGAATAAAGCATAAAGAAGAATGTAATTTTATATGAAAACCGAAACCGGCAAACATTCTGCGACTGAACATAAAGGACTCAGACTCGTTTTCCGCTCACTCGGGTACCGAAACTACCGTCTGTTCTTTTTCGGGCAGAGCCTCTCCCTGATCGGCACGTGGGTGCAGCGGATTGCCCTGCCCTGGCTGGTGTACAGTCTTACCGGCTCCGCATTTCTGCTGGGGCTGGTCGGATTTGCCGGTCAAATCCCGACGCTGTTACTGGGGCCGTTTGCCGGTGTGCTGGTCGACCGGTGGAACCGCTATACCATCTTGATTGCCACACAAATCCTGGCCATGATACAGGCGTTTGCCCTTGTCGTTCTTTATTTTACAGGAATCATTCAGATCTGGCACATCATTCTTTTGGGATTTTTTCTTGGATCGATCAACGCGTTTGACATGCCGGCACGACAGGCATTCGTCGTGGAGATGGTGACTAAGAAAAAAGATCTGGGTAATGCCATTGCCCTGAATTCGTCGATGGTGAACAGCGCAAGGTTGATCGGTCCTTCGGTAGCCGGGGTATTGATTGCCGCAACCGGAGAAGGCATTTGTTTTCTCATTAATGGTTTGAGCTATCTTTTTGTGATCGCGTCGCTGCTCATGATGAGGCTTCCCAAAAAAGAGACGAAGAAGAAGCAGAAGCGGGTTTTCCACGAACTGAAGGAGGGATTGTCCTATGCCTTTGGTTTTGCTCCCCTAAGGTTCATCATCCTGCTGCTTGGACTGGTGAGTCTGGTAGGAATGCCATATGTCGTGCTGATGCCTGTCTTCGCAAAAGAGGTCCTTCATGGCGGTTCTCACACCTTCGGTTTTCTGATGGGATCTTCAGGCATCGGTGCTCTCACTGGTGCTCTCTATCTGGCGTCTAGAAAAAGTGTATTGCTACTTGGGAAAATTATCCCTTTATCCGCATTTCTTTTTGGTTCAGGACTGTTTCTTTTTTCTTTGTCCAGATCCTTTTTGTTTTCGCTGGGAATCATTTTCATCTCCGGTCTGGGAATGCTCATGCTGATGGCCTCAAGCAACACAGTCCTGCAAACTATCGTGGATGATGACAAGCGCGGACGGGTGATGAGTCTATATGTAATGGCATTTATGGGCACGATGCCATTCGGCAGCCTGTTGGCAGGTGCGGTGGCAAGTCGGATCGGCGCACCACACACTTTGATGATCAGCAGTATTGTTGTTCTCATCGGTGCTGTTGTTTTTACCAGTAAACTTTCCGGTCTGAAAAAAATCGTTCATCCGATCTATGTCCGACTCGGAATCATTCCCGAAGTGGCTTCGGGAATACAAGCAGCCACGGAATTGAATGTTCCTCCGGAAAAATAATCACGAAAAAGGTTGTTTGCAGTATGATAGATGCGCAAGTTAGAGAAAGACGATAAAATAATGATAAAAAATTCTAAGCAAATTCAGAAGTTTGAAAGAGAGTTAATAAAAAAAGAAAAAACAAATTTGGCAAAAAATTTTCGACTGGTTGACGCCATGTATCACGAGGCAGTTGAGTTGGGAATGATTCCCATGAAAAATCCTCTTGATGGATTGGAGATCGACATAAAAATTGCTGAGGTGGTAAATCATGTTCCAGGACTCCCTGGCAAAAATAGCAAAAGAACTAAATAAGCGTCAAATTCCTTACATGGTAATCGGGGGGCAAGCAGTGCTTCTCTATGGAGAACCAAGATTGACGAAGGATATCGATATCACTCTGGGCTTGGGAGCGGATGGTTTTGAAGAGGTTAAAGGAATGGTTCGAAATTTGGGTTTGAGAATTCTGGTTGATCATCCCAAAGAGTTTATCCAAAAGACCATGGTTCTTCCAGTGATAGATGATAAGACAGGCATCCGGGTTGATTTTATTTTCTCTTTTTCCTTGTATGAAAAACAGGCAATTGCAAGAGCAAAAGATGTGAAATTGAGCAGGACAATGGTTAAATTTGCTTCTCTTGAGGATGTCGTCATCCATAAAGTCATCGCTGGCAGAGCCAGAGATATGGAAGATGTTACATCCATACTGTTAAAAAATCCCGATTATGAAGTCAAATATATCAGCCAATGGTTAAAAGAATTCGATCAGTCATTGGATAAGGATTTCTCAGCACAATTTAAAAGACTGACCAAAGAGATTAAATAATCTGCGATCATTAATGAAGCATATATACCGATCAACCAGAACATAAATTAAGGAATCCAATTCATGAAAATATTTGTCCCAGGAAGGATATGTCTTTTCGGAGAACACAGCGACTGGGCCGGCGGCTACCGGCGCATCAATGCGGATTTGGAAAAGGGATACACGATCATTGCCGGAACGAATCAGGGCGTGTATGCGGAAGTCAGACCGCATCCTTCCAAATTGATTCTTCATACGACGTTGTGCGACGGTACGCGTAAGGGCCCGTATGAAATCTCCATGAAAGTGGATGCGTTACTGAAGGAAGCGGAAAAGGGTGGATTTTTTAGTTATGCGGCGGGTGTGGCCTATCAGGTATTGACCCATTACCGTGTCCGCGGTCTCGAGATCGACAACTATTTGACCGATCTTCCGATTCAGAAGGGGCTCTCTTCGAGCGCCGCTATTTGCGTTCTTGTCGCGAGAGCCTTCAACCGGATCTATGATTTAAAGATGACGGTGCGAGGGGAAATGGAATTTGCCTATCTCGGAGAAATCACGACGCCCTCCCGCTGCGGACGCATGGATCAGGGATGTGCCTACGGAAACCGCCCGATCATGATGATTTTCGACGGAGAGCGGATTGACATCCGCGAGTTAAAAGTTCCGAAAGATCTCCATTATGTGATTGTGGATCTCCATGCCGGAAAAGACACCAAGGAGATTCTCAGCAAGCTGAATCAGAGTTACCCTTTTGCGGACAATGCGCTTCAGAAAAGTGTCCAGAAATATCTGGGACCGATCAACCGTGATCTTGTGCACAAGGCCGCGGATGCCCTGGAAAAAGGGAATGCCGAGGCGCTCGGTGAATTGATGAAAACGGCCCAGTCGGAATTCGACAACCGTCTGGGGCCGGCCTGTCCGTCCCAGTTGACCGCGCCGGTATTGCACAAACTGCTCAGTTATCCGAAAATCCAGCCCTATATTTTGGGCGGTAAAGGTGTGGGATCACAGGGAGACGGCACCGCGCAACTCCTGATCAAAGATGCCAAAAGCCAGGACAAAGTGATTCAGATCATCGAAAAAGATTTGAAAATGTCCTGTCTTAAATTGATCCTCGGCACGGGTAGGCGAGTGAGGAAGGCTGTGATTCCGGCGGCGGGATTCAGCGCGCATCTCTTTCCGGCTTCGAAAGCCGTGAAGAAAGAACTTTTTCCGGTCATCGACAGCGACGGCCGGGTCAAGCCTGTCATTCTCACGCTCGTCGAAGAGGCCGTTCGCGCGGGAATCGAAGAAGTCTGTATCATTGTTCAGCCGCAGGACAAGAAACTGTTCGAAGAATTTTTCAACACGATTCCGGTCATCGAAAATTTCAACCGGCTTGCCAGGGAAGACCAGAACTACTGTCAGTACATTCTCGATTTGGGACACCGGATCAAATTGGTCGTGCAGGAGCATCAGGAGGGATTTGGACATGCGGTTTACTGCGCCCGCGACTGGGTTGGCGGGGAACCCTTTCTGTTGATGCTTGGGGATCACATCTACCGGTCTTCGAGCGACACCTCCTGTGCCCGCCAGCTCTTGGATGTGTACGATCAAGTCGGATCCAGTGTCGTGGGATTGAAAAAAACGGCAGTCGCTGATATCCATCATTTCGGCTGTGTTACTGGAATCTGGGACGAACCCAATTCCATTCTCTCGATTACGGAATTCGCCGAGAAGCCCGAAAAATCCTATGCGGAAGAACATCTGCACGTGGAAGGCATGAAAGACAGTCTCTATCTCACTGTTTTTGGGCAATATATTCTGAGCCCGAAAATTTTCGATATTCTTGAAGATCGTATTCAACAGAACATCCGGGAGAAAGGTGATTTTCAACTCACCTCCTGTCTGGATGTTTTGCGAAAAGAGGAAGGTTTTGTCGGTTACCTCATCCAGGGAAAACGGTTCGATATCGGATCACCGGAATCGTACCGCCAGACCGTGATCGATTTCAATCAATCTTGAACCCGGGACCTTGTACAACCACTCACGTATGAATAGAATTCGGATTAAACAACGACTCATTATCATCGGCTTTTTAATCGGACTGGTTCTTTTCGGATGTGCGGTACCGCCACCGGTTCTGATCGAAAAAGCCGAACCGGAAATCCGCGTCGGTCTGGTCCGCGGTGTTGATTATATCGATTTTTCATTTCACAAAACGTGCCGGATTGCGAGCTACGACGGATCTTTTCTTGCCAAAGGAATGGAGGGCAAATGGTGGCGAGCGGAGGTCAAACAATCCGTTCCCGCTCGGAAAATTTACCGGCTCGTGGCCGGTTCGTTTCGGGACGAGAACAGGGCCAGGGAAAAATCACAGATTCTCAAAAACGATGGGCTGGACACGTTTGTCAAATCATTTGGTCGTACATTCGAAATCAACGGAAAACTCCTCAATGATAATCGATATTACCGGATTTATCTGCGTCAAGTTTTCGCGAATCAGGAGGAGGCAGAATCCTACCGCGATTCGATATGGAACCGGGCAGAGACCTTCGTATCGGGGGAAGTTTTCCAGAAGGCCACTGGGACCATTCAATTGAGAAATATAGAAAGCGGACAGATATTCGAATCGGCCAGACCGATTGTGCTCAGAGACTCTCCGATCACGCTCTACGAAGTGCCTGTGGGCAATGGATATCACTGGGAGAGAACCGAAGAGAGGGTCTATCCGGAAACGATTCGATTCGAACTGGACGACGCGGGGAAACTGGTTGTGATCAATGAGCTGTCTGTCGAGGAGTATCTTCTCGGCGTGGTTCCTTCGGAAATGTCCGGCGAGTTTCCTCTCGAGGCTCTGAAAGCGCAGGCCGTGGCAGCGCGGTCGGAGCTATTCTCGAAATTAGGTGTGGTGCATCCTTCCGATCCATTCGATGTCTGCGCGGACGTGCACTGCCAGGTCTACAGCGGACTGAGCAAACGGACGCATAAATCCGACCGTGCCGTGAGATCAACGACCGGTTGTGTTCTCTATGACAACGGCAGAGTCTGTGATGCCGTGTATTCGGCCGTTTGCGGGGGACACGGAGAAAGCGCGGAACAGGCGTGGCGAAGTCGGCCAATCCCCTATCTTGAAGGCCGGTATGATGGTCCCTATTCATACGATCAGTATGGCGATCTCGAATCCGAAAGCAACGTCAAACGATGGATCGACACCCGGCCCAGAGTGTACTGCAACTCGCTTCACAAACACTGTCCCCGGGCTCTCGAATATACCCAGAAATATTTCCGCTGGGAAGTTCCGGTTACCCAAGAAGAACTTCAATCTATTGTCCGGCTAAAAACAGGGCGGGATCCCGGATTCATCCTCGACGTGCTGCCGGTAAAACGGGGTAAATCGGGTCGGATTACCCGGCTTCAAATCATCGGGACAGGGGATACGATCGAGGTCAACGGGGAACTGGAAATACGGAAAAAGCTGTCAGAAAACACGCTCTGGAGCAGCTGTTTTTACATCGAGAAACGGGGCCCCAACGGACTGCCGCCTACCGGATTTCTTATCAAAGGAGCAGGATGGGGACACGGTGTGGGCATGTGTCAGACCGGCGCGGCGACCATGGCGATTTGCGGAAAAAAATACGAGGAAATACTGAATCATTATTATCACGGTGCAAGAATCAAATGTGTTTATTAACATGACAGAAAAAAGCCAAAATCAATCGAATTTCAAATGCGGATACGTGGCCATTGTCGGGAAACCGAATGTGGGGAAATCCACGCTCATGAACAGTTTTTTTCATCAGAAGCTGGCCATTGTTTCACCCAAACCGCAGACGACCCGTCATCGGATCCTGGGGATTTTGACCGGCGAAAATCATCAGATTATCTTTTTAGACACGCCCGGATTGATCAAACCGAAATATCATCTTCAGGAAGCCATGCTTCAGACGGCCCAAAAATCCATTCAGGATGCTGATCTGCTTTTGGTGATGATTTCCGCTTTAAAGGTGAACGATCAAGACGAACAGATCATCGATTCTCTTCGAGACGTATCCGCCAACAAATTGCTGCTGATCAATAAAATCGATTCGGTGAAAAAAATGCTTCTGCTGCCGATCATAGACCGTTTTCGGAAAAAAGAGATGTTCCAGGAAATCGTTCCGATCTCTGCTCTTCGCAAAGATGGTCTGGATCTGCTTCACTCCCTGATTCTGAAATATCTTCCCGAAAATCCTCCTTTCTATCCGGCCGATATGCTGAGTAACGAACCGGAACGTTTTTTTGTTGCCGAGATTGTTCGGGAACAGATTTTTCGCTATTACGGCGACGAGATTCCCTATGCAACGGCGGTTCACATCGAAACGTTTAAAGAGCGGCCCGGAGATAAGGATTTCATCCGTGCCGTGATTACGGTCGAACAAAATTCCCAAAAGGGAATATTGATCGGGAAAAAGGGGGAGGCTCTGAAAAAAGTCGGCAGTCTGGCACGTTCGAAGATCGAGCAGTTTTTGGAACGGCCCGTTTATCTGGAACTGGAAGTGCGCGTCAGGAAAAAATGGCGCAAGAAAAGCATTTACATTAAAGAGCTCGGATATTCGCCGTGATCATTCTTGTTTTTGTAGACGGACTGGGCCTCGGAGAAAAAGATCCTCGAAAGAACCCGTGTGCGGCTCACGGGATCAAACATCTTTCCCGCTTCATTGAGGAAGAGGAGCTGAACGATTCCGATCATTACGGGATTCTCGTTCCTACCGAAGCGACTCTCGGTATCGCCGGCTTGCCCCAAAGTGCGACCGGCCAGGCAAGTTTGTTTTCCGGAATCAACTGTTCGCAATCTCTGGGAAGACATCTTCAGGGATTTCCCAATCAGACGCTTCGCGACATTTTAAAAGAACATTCCGTACTCAAAAAAACAAAAGAGAAGGGATTCCGTTCCGTCTTCATCAATGCGTACCGTTCTATTTTTTTCTCCCTGCCGGAAAACATCAAGTGGAAACTTTCCGTGACGACCATTGTTACACTCTCTGCTGACCTTCCCTTTTTCGGACCGAAAGATATCGTTCAGGAACGTTCGATCTATCATGACATGACCAATGAGGGATTGATTCAGCGCGGATTTGATGTGCCTCTATTTTCCGTTGAAAAAGCAGCGAGCGTACTTACCAAAGCATCAAAAAAATACGATTTCATTCTCTATGAATATTTTTTAACCGACAGAGCCGGCCACAGTCAACAAATGGACCGGGCCAGCTATGAAATATTTAAAATCGACCGGTTTGTAGATACGTTGTTGTCTTCAATCGATCTCGGCAAACATACCGTGATCCTCACGAGTGATCACGGCAATATCGAAGATCTCTCGGTCAAGACACATACTCGCAATCCGGTCATGACAATACTGTGGGGCCGCGGACGGAACGAATTGAAAAACAGAATCCATTCCCTGACGGACGTGACCCCTTCCATACTTTGGGCACTGGAGACCACCCATTCAAACTAGTTTTCACAAACCGACCCGGTTGTATAAGACAATCCGCAACCGTACAGAGAAAGCTATACTCGACTACGGGATGATCCGGCCCGGCGACCGGATTCTTGTGGGTGTTTCCGGCGGCTCGGACAGTCTGGTGCTGCTGAGATTTTTAAAAGACGGATTCATCCATGTGACCAATGATTTTTCTTTGATTGCCGTTCATATCGATCTGGGGTTTGAGGAAGACAACGGAAAACTGTCTGAAAATCTGGAACGGTTATTTCAAGCCTTGAATGTGGAATACCGGATTGTGCATACAAAAATCAGCCGGAAAGCTTTTGCCGAGGATGCCAAAAAGAATCCCTGTTTTATCTGTTCCCAATACCGCCGGAAAACCGTGTATGAAACGGCCCATAAAAATCGATGCAACAAAATCGCCTACGGCCATCATAAAGATGATATCATAGAGACGCTTCTCATCAACATCTTGTTCGGTCGGAAAATCGAAGCCATGCATCCCGTACAGGAAATCTTCAAAGGGAAAATGCATATCATTCGTCCGTTTTGCTACATCGAAGAAGCGTTGATAAAAAAATTGGCGCTTGAATACCGATTTCCTCAATTTCCCAGATTGTGTCCGGCCGATGGCACGACGAGGCGGCAGAAGGTCAAATCGATCATCGAAAAATTACAGTCTGGAGAAAAAAATGCCAACATCCGGCAGAATATTTTCAAAGCCCTTTACCACGTGAATATCGATTTTGCCTCCCGAAAAGAGAATTAAAGGCCAATTTTAAAATTTTGAAATTTTACTTGATTTTTTCATAATTTATTTCTATGCTTCATACGAGTTCACGGAAGAAAAGGAACATCCGATGATTGTGGCTGTACGCGTTGAACGTGTGACACTGGATACGTCGAGCAATCGATTTGTCGTCATTTTAAAGGACGATACCTACCACCGCTGGTTGCCTATTGTTGTGGGACCTGCGGAAGCTCAGGCGATTGCGCTGCATTTGGAAAAGGTCAAGCCCCCGCGTCCGATGACACATGATCTGCTCAAAAATATACTCGATTCCATGAATGCAGATGTGTCCCGTGTCGTTGTGAGTGATTTAAAAGAAAACACCTATTATGCTGTGATCGATCTCAAGAAAAACGGGACGCAGTCGAAAGTGGACGCACGACCCAGCGATGCCATTGCGCTCGCTCTGAGAGTCGATGCGCCGATTTTTGTCGATGAAGAAGTTATGAAGAAAGCCTCCATCAGCAACGAAATCGAAACCGAGACTGCAAAATATGGAGAGGAAGAGGAGGTGCAGCTTCTCAATGTTGAATTGCAAAAGGCGATTCAGGAAGAACGATACGAAGATGCGGCAAGGCTTCGTGACAAAATCAACGAGATCCAGGGAAGAATCCCCAAATAAATAAAATGGAATGAATGCAGAACCGACAGCCCGTTTCAAACGGGCTTTTTTAATGTACTGCTTACCACGAGCAGCGGGATATCCACTGTCAGCATGATTATATCGTTCCAAGAGCAAGAATCAAACCCTTGTTCTGCCAAAGCAGGGTTGCATTATCCGGCTATGAAATGAACAGAAAAGCGACTCCGAATTTAAAAAAAAGTGACAATTTAAGGTCTTGACATTTTGAAAAAATTACTTATATTAATTAAGCTAAACAAAACCGCGGGGTGGAGCAGTTGGTAGCTCGTTGGGCTCATAACCCAAAGGTCGTAGGTTCGAATCCTACCCCCGCTACTAAAACAAAGAGGGATGATACTTCGGATTATCCCTCTTTGTTTTTATAATAGTTGAAGATTCGAACCGGGGTTCGACTGCGCAATAGCGAGTGGAGCAGTGTAAGCTGCGGATACGAGCGAATATCAATAAATTGATTACCCTGCACAGGATGGCGCATATTTTCAGCGCCATCAATCCTACCCCCGCTACTAAAATTAAGGCCTTGAATGAATCGTTCAAGGCCTTTTCATATTCGGATATTTTTAATCAAAAAGAATTTCGGCTTTTTAGTTTACTCTAGCCACCTTTCCCAGTCATCGTCGTGAATTTCATTTCTGGCAGTGGAATGCACTAGCTGCAATTCTCCCATGCCGCGGATATCCACGAAGACAAATTGAACACCCCCTTCAATGGAATAATAGTACCAGATCTCGTATGCTTTTTTATCCATTTGATAGGGATGTCTTTCTATCTCGTCGGGTTCTCCGTTTTTGATATAGATCAGCCCCCGATCACTTTTCCAGCCTTTTTTGAATGCGTTTGAAAATCGGGCATTGGCTATAACGACACGTTGAAAGTATTCCTGTTTGTACTCGTTGAATTCCGTCAGAGGTTCGGTGTCACGCTGTCTCCAGAAACTTTTTAAAAAATTTCGTTTCCCGTTTAAATCAAGCTTTTTATATTGTTTCTTTTCTTTTCCCGTGGCAATATATTGGCAAAGTTCGAATGTCGAATCCAGCTCTTCTTCTGTCAGTCCGCTGAATTCGTCTGTCATTTTCTCTGTCGGGTTCTGTGTATTTGCAATGCCTTTTTGAATGAAGTCCGCATGTCTGTAAACAACAAAATCCTTAATTCTGGTTATGGATTCCCCCGTGGATTCATCGGTCACAGAAAGCTGAAGCTGGTAATTTCCGGATGTCAATCCCGCCACATTCGTTTTTCCTATTTCGACAACAGCTGTGCCCGCTCTCAATCTGTGTTTCGGTTCCAGTTCCCGAACCACATTTCCATCTATATCCTTGATTACTGATTGAACAGAATAGCTGGAATCTTTATCTGCTTTAAGAGACGACAGATTGTAAATTTCACAGTAATAATACAAAATAGGCACTTCGAGACCGTACAAACCGCCCGGATTGGGAATAACGCGAAATCCATTCTTGGTGAACAAGGTTTGGGCCGTATCTTTTGAAATATTTGTGCTCAATTGAATGTCGCTCAATGCCAGATCGGTCGAGGAGAACGGTTCGATTTCAAGGTCCATCTCATGCCATCCTCCCTGCATTTTAAGAAGATCCGTGACATGGGTGCGAAGTTTATATTTACCCTCTTTCAGATAAATAGAAAATGCATTGAAAAGCCGCTGACCCTGTTTGATTTCATCGAGCGAGGCTACGGGATCGATGTTCTGAACGGTTTTTTCCGCAATCAGTGAATCTCCGGAAAAAATGCTGATCCCCATTTCGAAGGATGCTTTATAGCCGTCGTCGGCTTTTTTATGGGATAAAGCGTCGTGAGACAAAGCATCCCGCGGAATGGAAAAATAGATTTCCAGGAATGTCCAATCCTCTGCCGTTTTGAAACGGGCCACATCGACTTCATAGAAAATATCACCTCCGCGTACTCCTTCTGCCCGCAAGAAAGCAGGAATGAGAATCATCATTATGCAAAATAACAAAAAATATCGTTTCATCAGATTTACGCTCCTTTCCCGTTTTTAGCTGTTGTCAAATTTGACAGAAACGACTTTCGAAACGCCTTCCTCCTCCATCGTGACACCGTAAAGCGTATCCGCAGCTTTCATGGTCATTTTATTGTGCGTGACAATGATAAACTGGGTTTTGCTGGCATATTCACTCAGTACACGTGTGAATCTTCCGATATTGGCATCATCTAACGGTGCGTCAATTTCATCCAAAATACAGAAAGGACTGGGTTTGACCATGTAAAGCGCAAAGAGCAGAGAAATGGCAGTCAACGCTCTTTCTCCGCCGGAAAGCAGGCTCAGGTCGCGGAGCTGTTTTCCTGCGGGCCGAGCAAAGATTTCGATGCCAGCTTCGAGAGGATCTTCTCCCTCGGCCAGGCGCAGATCAGCCTCGCCTCCCTGGAAGAATCGCTGAAACGTTTCCTGAAAATTGGTCCGGACTTTTCCGAAAACTTCCGTAAACCGCTCTCTGGCGGTTTGATTAATTTTTAGAATCGTTCCGTTCAATGTCCCCTCGGCGGAAAGCAGGTCTTCCCGCTGCTGAACGAGAAAATCCATCCGCTCTTTGTTCTGGGTGTATTCATCCAGTGCGGCCAGGTTAACAGGGCCCAGCGATTTGATCTTGTTCTTGAGCGATTCGATTTCTTCTTCAGCGTTGTCCATATCGATGGATTCTTCGTATTTCAATTTTTCGAGATCGGTCTCATACACATCACGAATCCGGTCTTTTAAAGCTTGAGCCTGGTGTTCCAGATCGGAGAGAGCAATATCCATTTGATGGATTTTTTCGGAAACATCGTCGCGGTCTTTTCTGACCTGTCGGATTTCCTTTTCATGTTGATTCAATTGCTCACGGAGTAATTTATACTGTTCCTCCTGATCGTGTTGACGCACCTCCAACTCGCTTTTTTTCGAAAATCCCCCGGTCAGCAACTTCTCGTTCTCTTCATTTTTTTCTTTCGATTTGACGATTTCATCTTTGGCCTGTTCGGTCTGATCGATCCGTTCCTCAATCGTCGTCTCGATATCCCGGATCAAATTCTGGGATCGTTCTATATCGTAATCCAAATTCTGGGCTTCTCCGTTCAAACGTACCAGTGAAAGGTTCTGCTGATGCACCTCTTCTTCTTTTGTACGTTCCTCTTGTTCCAATCGATCCACTTCGGTTTGGAGTTTATTCGTGACCTGTTCGATTTTTTCCCGTTCTTCGGTACATTGACTCGATTGGGATCGGATATCTTCTATTTCTTTGTTGCTGTGTTCGATTTCATTGAGAAGATTCTGACGTTCGAGAGCGTGTTTCTGCAGTGTTTCATCGGCCTTTTCTTTTTCGAACTGGTGTTTGACGCGCTGTTTCTCCAGCTCCGCAATCTGCTCTTCGACACTTTTGAGAGATTTTTCCGAAAGCTCCTTTTCGTTCTGTATTTTCACTGTATCGGATTCTATCTCGGAACGTTTGGCCTGTTCTTTCTGAATGGAAGCTTCGATTTGAGCTAACTGGTCTTCCAGTTCCCTGAGCCGCTTTTGACGCCCCACCATGCCCAAATCTTGTTTCAGAACATCTTTGGTCTGTATCAATCCCCAGTCTGTTACAAGTTCGCCATTCAGAGTCACGCATCGGAATCCCGTACCGGAAAGAAACGAGGCCGCTTTCTGAGCCTGTTCCAGATCCCTGACCACGAGAAGATCGCCGAGCAGATAATCGGTCAAAAGCTTGAATTTCGAATCACATTCTACCAGATCGTTGCCCCATCCGACAATATCGATCTCTTTCGGCAGGGCGGGTTGCTTGATTTTTTCGGGAAGTGCTTTGAGACGGTCCAGACAAACGATGGTCGTTTTTCCGCCTCCTCTTTTTTTCAGAACATCGATTGCCTGATAGGCCAAACTGTTTTTTTCGAATATCAGGTAACGCGCAGCCTCTCCCAGACCGGTTTCGATGGCCAGCCGGTGTTCGAGAGAGGTCTCCATCGTTTCCGCAAAAATACCGATCATGCCGCCGACCTTTTCCGCTAACAATTTTTTGGTGCCGTCGGCGACGCCTTCGTTCGATTCGATCACATTGAGAAGTAGGTTCAACTTTCCCTGAATCAGATTTTTTTCTCCCTGGTATTGGAGCATATCTTCCTGGGATTTTTTAAGCGCCTCCCTAATTTTGTTTTCCTGTCTCAGGATGTTTTCTTTGGTTTGTATCTTTTGATGTTTTTCCTTTTGGAGATCATTATAGGTTTGATCGCTTTGGCTCAAACTAAGCTGGGACGATTTCTGGACTTCCCGTAAAAACAGATCTTCTTCTTCGAGCCGTTCCAGCCGGCCCTTGCTGTTGTCGATTTTTGTGCGGAGTTTCGTTTCTTCGTTGTTCAACCGGTTCAATTTTTCCAGATGCTCGATAAATTCTCTTTTTTTCTTGTTGAGTTCGAGACGTTTTAAATTTAACCCCTGTTGAAAAACAGTCAATTCATTTTTCTTGTTGTTGAAAATTCTGCCAGTGCTCGTAATTTTGACTTGAAGCGCTTCCCGGTTTTGTATGGAAACTTTGAGATGATTTTTTTGATCCTCCAGCCTTTTCTTCAGGCTCTCGATTTCGTTTTTATTTCTCGTGATCTGCTCCTCGAGCGAGGAGATCCGTTCCTTGTTCACCCGGATGTCTCCTTCGGTCCGGCGCACCTGATCGAGCGTTTCATTGAGCTGTTCCTGGGTCTGGGTGAGAGTTTTTTCCTGTTCGATGACTTTCAGACGGAGGGCTTCCAGATCGGCTTCTTCCTTGACAATTTCGGTGGTCCGTCCGTCTTTTTGTCCCCGAAGCGAATTCAGTTCCGTTTTCAACGGTTTGATTTTTTCCTTGAGTTGGCACAGAAGCTGACTGCTTCTCTTGAGATCGATTTCCTTTGTCTTTTCCTGGAGAATCTGATATTGCTTGGCGCGGTTAACCTGTCTCTTCAGGGAATTCACCGAGCGCTCTACTTCCCGTATGATATCATTGATCCGAAGGAGGTCGTTTTTAGTCGCATCCAATTTTCTTATGGCCGCTTTCAATCGATACTTGTATTTGGTCACACCGGCAGCTTCTTCTAACAGTCTTCTTCGGTCCTCGGTCTTCTCGCTCAAAATGTCTTCGACCATCTTGAGTTCGATCACCGAATAAGCATCCGTGCCGATGCCGGTATCCATGAGGAGGTCGTGGATGTCTTTTAAGCGAACCTGGTTTTTGTTCAGCAGATACTCGCTCTCACCGGAACGATAGAGCCGTCTTGTCACCGCTACTTCTGAATAATCGATGGGAAGAAAATGCTTGGAGTTATCGAAGTGAACACTGACTTCGGCCATACCGAGCGGGCGGGACGATTGGGCCCCACCGAAAATGACATTTTCCATGCGGTCGGTTCGGAGCACGGACTGCTTTTGTTCACCCAATCCCCAGCGGATCGCATCGACGATGTTCGTTTTTCCACATCCATTGGGACCGACGACAGCCGTAATATGATTCCCGAATTTCAGCTCGATCTTTTTGGCGAATGATTTAAAACCGTGGAGGGTAATTTTTGTCAGTATCATTGGATCTACGCTTACACATGAAAAATCCCCCTGAATATCCAAGGCAAGGGGGAAAACAATATCGATTTCGACATCAATCTGTTTAAAATATACCGATTTCTGGATACCTTGTCAAGAAATAATTGGGGGGCGATGGCCTCAGATTTCGATGAAATCAGATTTTATTTTAAATTAACGTACAAGAAGCATTTTTTGTACGGTCCGGAAGTTCTCTGTTTGCAACCGGTAAAAATATATTCCGCTTGTCAAGACTTTCCCGCTTTGATCCTTGCCATCCCAGTCCACCTTTTTTAGTCCAACCTGCATTCTGCTATTAACAAGTGTGCAAATTTCCCTTCCCAATATATCGTATATTTTTATTTTCACCAGATCATCTTTTGGTAAGTAAAATGAGATCGTTGTTGACAGGTTGAACGGATTGGGATAATTCTGATACAATTCTATTTTTTCAGGGAATCTCTCATCATTATCATCTATCAACATGTTAGTATCTGCCGTAAAAGTAAAGATATCTTCCGCTGTGAATATGTTTTCATAAAAAATTTGAATTCTATCTCCGGTATTGAAAAATAAATTCGCCGAAATCAAACTCCAAGTAAGGTTGTCCATTTCACTACCACTGGTGTCCGCTGCCGTTTCTTTGTAAGGAGTATTCAGAATATGGAAATACATTTCAAAGGATGGGTTAAAAGCATAAAATGGTGTGTCCGACAAAAACTGAGATCGATCGTAGAGAAGCATATTCACCTGCCTGTTTTCATCGATGTTCCACACCTCAAAGGGGATACGAACTGTGAATGGATCATTTGATCCAGGACTCGGATTCATCGGATGGTCTCCTAAGTCATAACGCCAGGCGCCATAAAGTGTTGCCACGGAACCGGTTCCCTCTTTGATAGTTGCAATTTCTGCATCCGGATTTTCATACTCGCCGGTAAATCGTAATTCGTAGTCCTTTTCCAATTCAAGACGATTATCCGTTCCTCTGCCAAAAACATCTATTGCCCTCGAAGTTTCCGACAGACCGAACAGATAAAAATCTGCAATATAGTAATAAATCCCCTGTTGCGGATTCATTTCAGGGTACTGGATTGAATAATAAGAGAGCTGGCTTGCATCTTTTACAATGATCTTAAATCCATCCAAAACCGGATAGTTTTCATCTCCACTGAAATTGGTCTGGTTATTTAACAACGCTGTATTTGCCGTTACATCCGTTAAATTCCATGTCAATCCTGTGGACGAAACAGAACTAAAATCAACCCGATAATCATGGCCGGTCAGAAGAGCAGGGTCAACAACCAACGGTACGATACTGCCATTGCTTTCTCCTGCAGCATGGGTGACTTGAATGGTATCCATCCATGCCAAACCAGGAGCGCCTTCGAGATAACCAATTTCTATCACGTCTATGATACTCTCCGTATATTTCGGCATCGCTTGTTCTGCTGGATTGTAAGTATACGCGGTCACCGCAAAATAATAGGGTTTACCTTTGATCAGATGATAATTTTCCAGATAATCCTTCTCAATCGTGAAATTTCTCTCTATGCCGGAATCGGAACCATACTGTTGAATGATCTGCGTTGGCAGGCCGGTTTCCGGATCGATAATATTTTCCACGATCTCCTTAATGCCATCGACGATATCAAATGTCGCAACCCGTACGCTGTTTGACTTTACGGGGAGTAGGGAACGAAATTGATAGACATTATACCCCTGGAAGGTGTAGCCATCTTCTTCATAATGTTCTATTTCCTCAGCATTGCTTTCCCAGGAAAGTTTCAAATTGTTATCCACATTTTCACAGGTGAGTTCTGGATAGGGTGAAAAGGGCTCGGGATAAGCTGGAAAGGTTTTTCCTTTGTTCTTATTTTGAACAATCACATCATCAATATAAATACCTTCAGTAACTTCTTCAAAATCACTAACAAATCGGAAACGCAATTTTACCCAGGTTCCGGCAGGGTAATTGGATAGATCATAACTGTATCTTAACCAGCCATTACCGGTAGGTAAAGCCCCCAAGGCACCACCGCTGCCGATAAAATCCAGCTTTTTCCAGCCGGAGCCATCATTGATTTCAGGATAAATACCATTCACGCCATAGTTGGGAAGTTCATACCAGCACCAGAAGGTGAGCTCTGAAATTTGATCGAGTATAAAAGAGTTGGATTCAAGATGGTTATCCATATCGTTATCGTATACGATAGTTCCCCTGTTCCCGCAGTGCCAGCTGAAATTTCTGGAATGTTTCCGATCTGAGGTAAGGTGCCATAAGTCGGGAGAACCGGTATGTGTCCAAATACTGTCGCTAGATTCCATATTGTCCTGAATACCGAATTCACCGACGGATACCAAAATGCTGTCCGTAAATTGATACCCTCCATTGGTCTCCATAAACAGATTGATTTGGGGAAAGGCCGGATTCGGACAATCTGTTTCGACAGTCATGTTAAACGATATCGTCGTCGTGCTATCAGGCAATATTTCTCCACAATCAAGAGAAGAACCAATCAAAGAAAGAAAAGGAGAATTACTGTCAAGATCTATCGTAGTATTTTGAGCTGAAGCCAATCCTCTATTTTGAACTGCTAAAGTCAGGGTTACTGTTTCGCCCGGTTCGGCAAAACCATCACCATCCCCATTCGATGAATCGGACATCTGATAAATACTGGAGGATAAAAGCGGTGTGGAACCTGTGATGCCGATTATTCCAGTCCAGGTATTTTCTCCCTGATCTGATATTTTTAAACTCAAGTGGATCACATCACCATTAACAAGATCGGAACTAGTATGAAATGAAAACGCATTTGAGACAATAACGGAATCGCCTGCCGGAATCGTACCTATTGATTCGGTACTGTCAATCAGAATTATTTTTGTATTTTCACAAGAGAGAACAGCAGAAACATCATTTGCTGAAACCGTTCCATAATTCTTAAAACAACAATCCATGGAAACCGTTGCACTTGGAACCACGTGACCTTGTGCCGAACCATTCGTTGTATACGAAGCGATCTGTACACACGGTTTATCGGTATATAGAGAAATTGTATTTTCATACGGCAGAAAATTATGAGCGGTCACGGTGATCTGCAAATCATCTGACATATTTGATGTCGATACACTTAAACGTACCATTCCATCCGACCCCGTAATTCCTGTTTGATACACCTCTTCGCCTTGCCTCAGGCAGACCAAAGCCCCTTCAAGCGGCTGGTTCCCATCGGTAACGGTTATCATGCATTGGCTTTTCCCGAGAGGCAGTGTGGACGGATGTTGAACGATCATTGTTCCTGCGACATCAGTCCACACAGGCATTTCGGGATCGCCGAGTAAATTAACCTGGTATTCACACCAGCGGTATACATTTTCCTGCGCAGCAAACGGCACATAAACCGATTTTGCAGCACCCAGTGTACTGCCAATATGATGTATATCGTTGATGAAAAGATTTTTATAAAACTGCTGGTCAAATCGGTCTGAATATCCATAAATCGGATTACCGGGACTTCCCCAGCCGTAACGGGAATTCCCGATAAAAGCAACGCCTCCGCCGTTGGGATTGGTCACAAAATGCTCGGCAATACAATCCTCATCAAAGGCAGCCGGCCAGCAGCCGATAGAAAATAATATAGAATAGTCGGGGCCGTTATTGAGGAGATCCATATCGTCACTGATAAGTCTGCCATCGCCGATGCCCATTACACTTATCCCGGCATGCCCATCGTGATTAATGATATTTTGTCCCTTGTTGAGCGCATTGATGGTTGATTGATAATTTTCATTGCCTTTATGCTCGTAAAGTTTGGTAATCGGATCAAATCGGTCCGGCACATACATTTCATCGATATAGTCCTTCCCCTCGCCAGAATTTGTATAAGGGTTCCACCACAGAACTTCTCCCAAAAATAACATATTCAGCTCATTGCCATTTAATGCATTTTTTTCATAAGTTAAGATTTTATTCACGAATGCATCCGTTTCTTCCGAATTTTCAACGGGGGCTCTGCCGACAAATACATCGGGATACATGTCGATATCGTCTTCGACT
>CAZIAH010000049.1:0-28653 GCA_964537715.1 uncultured bacterium
GGGCCCATTTGAGAAATGCCGATTTATCAGGAGCCAATTTCAGCAATGCGAATCTGAAGTTTGCCGATTTGACCGGCGCCAAAACAGAGGGGGCAAATTTTAAAGGGTGTGTGAAAGAGTGATTTGAATTAAATAGACATTATAGTAAAAGCCGAGGATGTTTGTTCTCGGCTTTTTTTGACTAACATTACCATTGATTTAGTCAGTAAAGGGCTTTATCAAAAGGCCATTCTATGTCATTGCTTCGTCCTGAAAAAAGTTCGGGACTCGCAAAGACATTTTGTGAAATATGATACAGCTCCTTTTTTATATATGATTTAAGGTTTAGATACCCCTTTTTTTCGGTAAATTTTGAATTTGTAAATGAGATAGTTGTTGCAATTTGCTACAATATGTTTTATATTGCAACAAAGAATTGGATTCATTTTCAAGAGGAGCATCATGAGCACTGCAGTGAGATTGTCTGATACATTGATTAACGATGCCAAGGTATTAGCAAAAGTTGAACAGAGAACTATTCCCGGGCAGATTGAATACTGGGCCCAGATAGGTAAGATAGCCGAACAAAACCCTGATCTGTCTTTTAAGCTCATAAAAGAAATACTGATTGGTTTGAAGGAATTGGAAAGCGGCCAGGGTGTTGAATATCAATTCGGAGCAGGCAAAGAATGAAAATCATTCAGTCGCCTTCATTTGCCCGAGTTGTTAAAAAATTTCATAAGGATGAAAAGGAAGAATTAGACCGTCAAATCAAAGAAATCATAAAAAATGCGAATATCGGGCAAGAGAAAAAGGGAGATTTGAGGGGGGTTTTTGTTCATAAGTTCAAAATAAAAAATGTGCAGTATCTTTTAGCTTACCGCAAGAGAAACGATGTTATAGAGCTGATTATGATCGACCCTCATGAAAATTATTACAGAGATTTAAAAACCTATGTTAAAAAAAAGTTGTGATATACGTATAGTGAAATATTCTTCAATTTGTCGAATGAAAGCCAAGAATATTCAAGCTCGGGGAGGTGTTCTTCACCTCGCCGAATGATGGCCGAAGTTGAGTAACACCTTCGGCAGCTGAAATTCTACCGTGAAGTACTCCATTGAGGGTTGAGCCCTGGGGATATTTAGTTAAGCTGTGGAAAGCTATAGTGAGGAAATAGATATATTACATATATTATAAGTGGAGGGGAAACATGATCTTGGGTATCGAAGTGGGACTAACGATTCTTGGTATCTATACTTTGATAAAAGGGAAATGGTCTCTTGGTAAAGGTCGTTTCCTTATTGGTCGTGAAGCAACTGTACTTGGTATACTTTCAGTATTGACGTTTCCACTTGTATTTGTTATTTCTTTCATGTCAAGTGTTTTTTATGCTATAATCAGCGGGTCAGTTACAGCAACAATGCCGAAATTGATGTTATCAATTATCGAGGCTGTTATCGTGATTTTGTGGGTAACGTTTCTATTTATCTTGAATTCCCGTTTTAGTAAAATAGGTCAAGTAATTAGTAAAAGTAAAGGATCGCGGAGCTAAGGGATACATTCGGCAACTGGAAAGAATTGGTGAATGAAAAAACGGATTTATTTAAAAATTCTACATGAATTTGAAAGAAATTTGACAGATGCAGTTTACATTTATTTAACAAGACCAGAGGGAGAGGAATTTTATAAAATTTCAATCCAATTAGTTGAAATAGGTTTATGGATGCTATTTTGTTTTCTGGCCGAACAAAAGAAAATTATTATTGGAAAAGAAAATCAAGTGGACAGTATTACTTTAAAGGAAATTGAATATGTACCTAAAAAATCCATTGCGTTCGAAGGTAATGCTAAATGGATATACAAGAAAAAAAATAGACCTAAAGAATATGATCAGATATTTCGAATTAAATTTGATTTAACAGTTGAAAAAGGATATCCATATCATATAGATTATAAGCCAAAAACATGAAATTCAATTTTATGAGGATTTGGCTGCCATCACAAATATTTTTCATTTTTTTCATCTGGTCAATTTTTCTTGTATTTAAAACGCTGTTTAGAATGTCTGGTTTTAACATTAGCAATATTCCTCTACTTCGAAATACAGAGATGGTCGGGGATCACTCCCACATCAAGTGCGGGTTAGGCTCTTCAAAGGGTGACACCCCTCTTCCTCAGCGAAACTGAGGGTCTCCTCCCGGCTTAAAAGATCGCCGGGACAGGCTCTGAAGGGGAGAAAGATATTTTGTGAAATTAGGGAGGTGAATTGTGAAGAGACGACAGTTTTTTAAATTGGGTATCGTCGGTGCCGGTACGGTCGCCCTGGCTAACAGAGCCTCGTAGGTCGGGATTCATCCCGACAAATGAGGTTATTCGTCGAATGATAACCGAAGGCGAAGAACACCTTCGTTAGCTAAAATAAATATTTCAATAGAAGCCGAGGAGAATACATGCTCGGCTTTTTTAGTTGGGAATTATAACATTAGCGAATTTACCTTGATTTTATAACTATTTTCAACTATGTTTAATCAATACTTGCATCTGAAAATTCATTAACTGCACATATAACGTAGATCGGGCTTTATCCTGAAAAAAAATATAATCACTGGATGATTCAATCAACTTCGACTCTCACTGGAGCTGCATATTTCTAAATTATTCTTTTCCTGATCGATGGTGTTCTTTTTCGAAGAATAGCGGAGGTGATCAATGAAAGAGTTTGTTGAATTTATCATTAAGCATCTGGTTGATAAGCCTGACGAAGTTAAAGTTGAAGAAGTCGATGGCGAACGGACTGTTATCTTCGAATTACATGTCGGCGACGGAGACATAGGAAAAGTGATTGGGCGAGGGGGTCAAACTGCCAGATCTATCCGAACTCTTCTAAGTGCAGCTTCAGCAAAACAGGGCAAACGAGCTGTTTTGGAAATATTGGAAAATAAACCGGAAAAAGTTAGCGGTGGTGAATGAAAAATAAATAGTCATCAGTCGGATTAAAATCAGTTATGAATATTCAAGGCAGGAATGAGATGATTATGACTATTTAATTTCAGCGTGGAGTTATTCGACTCACCGAATGATAACCGAAGATGACAAGCACCTTCGGGAACTAAACACCCCTCTACCTCAGCAGAGCTGAGGGTCTCCTCCCGGCTTAAAAGATCACCGGGACAGGCTCTGAAGGGGAGAAAAATATTTCGGGAAATCAGGAAGGTGGATCATGGAAAGAAGACAATTTTTCAAATTTGGAATTGCTGGGATGGGTACGGTCGCTTTGGCCAACAATCTGTGGGCGTTGAAGTACTACCCTATGCCGTCTGAAAAAAGATGGGCGGTAGTTTACGGTACCTGGTGCGGGAGTTCCCGTGATGCCGCGGTGTGGATTTCCGAAGGCATGGGCGGGATTGCAGATGTTTTCGATGTACGTGAAAATCCGGATCTGAAGGGATTCGATCGCATCATCATCGGCGGATCCATTCGGGGAGGAGTCACTTCCAAAGCCTTGCAGGAATACATTACTGCAAACAAGGAATGGCTCAGAGAGAAAGTGCGCGGTTTTTTTGCCGTGTGCGGCAACATGCGCAGGCCAGTCGGGCCGCAGCAAACGACAACGTTTATTGACAACCATCTGGCAAAACTGTGTGAAATTGACAATGTCCCGTCGAAGGTATTTTTAGGCAGAATCACAAAATCCCTGATGGATCCACAAACTGCCAAGATCATGGGAAATGTGGAAGATTATGACAATCTGAAACGATCCGAATGCATGGCATTCGGGCAAGAGATCCTGGAAAGTATGAAATCGTAAAGATGGCGACTCCAGTGATAATTCGTCAAACAATTACAGCCGTAAATTTTAAAATGATTGGATGACTCATGAAACAAACATCAGCGTTTTCAAATTGGCGCCCTCATCCCTGGCATGGACTCAGTATTGGTTCTGATCCACCGAGAGTGGTTAACGCCTATATTGAAATCACTCCTTTCGATATGATGAAATATGAGATCGATAAGTTCAGTGGTTATCTGCGTGTTGATCGTCCACAGGTGACTTCATCTCAACCACCTTCATTATATGGTTTTATTCCCCGGACTTATTGTGACGATACCGTATCGAAATTAATGAAGGGGTCAAACCGGGGGGATCACGATCCATTGGACATTTGTGTGTTCAGTGAGAGACCGATCAACAGAGCTGAAATTCTTATTGAAGCGAGGGTAATCGGCGGTATACCGATGATTGACAATGGGGCTGCGGATGATAAAATAGTCTCTGTCCTTCATAACGATCGTGTGTATGGAAAAGTGAGCGATATCAAGGAATTCCCTAATGTTCTCGTTGATCGTTTGATTCATTATTTCAGGACGTATAAGTTAAAGCCCGGTCCCAAGGTCTCTTTTACAGTGGGTGGTATCTATGGAAGAGCGCATGCGGAGAAGGTGATAGAAGCTGCGATGGAAGATTATCGTAACCATTTTCCCATGAAGACGAATGGTGACAAATGACACCCTGTGGAATTTGACGATTCGCTTGTTTTCAGCTGTGACACCCCTCTACCTCAGCAAAGCTGAGGATCTCCCCTGAAAGGGGAGATATGTCTTGATTAATATGATACTTGAATTTTAAACCTCCGGAGATATAAAATCCCCGGAGGTTTTTTTAGGTTTACTTTTCCGCTTCCAATTCGCTGATCAGCGTTTTGATTTCGCTTTTCTTCTCTTCAAGCGTTTTAAGCCTATCCTGAAGAACGCGGATTTTTTTGGCAGTGCTCCAAAGATTCGAGCATACACACTGACATTCGCCGTGTCCAGTTTGCGGATGGCATTGCATCATGATATCACCTCCTTTCCTGTTAGTTTTAGTATTTAAGCGATTACTTAATAAAATGGGTAAAAAAAATTTTCTACTCAATCAAGAGTGAAAAATAAAGTAAGTATTTTAGCATATAACCAATCGCTTAAATAGCAATTTAAAATTTTTTCAACTGCTTTTTATTATAGACGAAAGTTCATTGCATACCTGATCCATTTGATCGGGATTGAGTCGATAGTGGATGAAATATCCACGACGTTCGCTTTTAACAAAACCTGCCTGGCGCAATATTTTCAAATGCTGACTCACTGCAGATTGTGTAATGTTCAACTGTTTTGCTAGTGCATTGACACAAATCATGGGCTCGCAGTCCTTACGGCGGCACTTACTGAGCAATTGAATGATCCGAAGCCTTGTTGGATCTGCGATTGCTTTCAATTTATCAGATGTATTTTCGAGTTGGTCCATATATATTCAATCTGTTTAAGACATTGCTAATATACTTAATTTGAATGATAAAGTCAAGGAAAATTATTTTGTCAAAGGGGGACACCCCTCTTCCTCGTCCCGAAGAATCGGGACGAGGTTCACCTCTTGGCTTAAAAGATTGCCAAGGTCTCTCGCTACGCTCGAGATGCTTTCAAGGGGAACACCTCTCTATCCCGGCTAAGAGATTGCCGGGACAAGCTCTCAGCAAAACTGAGGATCTCCCCTGAAAGGGGAGAGATATAATGGCGATTTTGCTTCCTTTTATTTCATTTTGTTCATATTGAAGTTACCTTTATTTTCAATTCACAAAAATAATTTTCAACCTTTTTGTAAAAATTCCGTTATCTTATATGAAGCGATTTTTTGATTCTCGGGAGATGGATTGCAGAGACTATCCGATCATGATCTGATGATGGCTGTGAAGGATGGTGACCTGGATCAACTATCTGTGTTGTTTGAACGGTATCATCAAAAATTGTACAATCTGTTTTTTTGGCAGACCGGCAATGCACCGTTGAGCGAGGACTTGGTGCAGGACGTGTTCATGCGAATCATTCGCTCCCGGCATACGTACCGGGGAGAAGGCAAGTTCATCACCTGGATGTACAGCATTGCACGGAGTGCAAGGGCAGAACACTTTCGAAAAAAGAGACATCCGACGCAAACTCTGGGTCAAATCAAAGATCCAGTTTTGGATGATCCAAATCCTGAAGATCAGACGTTAAAGAAAGATACGAACCGACTGCTTTATCAGGCCCTGGGTCTTTTAGCCGATGAGAAACGGGAAGTTTTAATTTTGAGCCGTTTTCAGTATATGAAATACGAGGAAATCGCAGAAGTCATGCAGTGTACAGTGGGAACTGTGAAGGCCCGCGTATTCTGGGCTTTGAAAGACCTGAGTCAAATTTATAAAAAACTGAGTGGTGAATAGAATGAAGTGTAAAGAAATCGAATTGCATATTGCGGATTATTTATCAGGTAACCTGAACAAGCAGGACCAGAAATCTTTGAAGGAACATTTAAAGCAGTGTGAATCCTGTCAAAAGATGGTTCTGGAAATGGAAGCCAACTGGAAGCGGATGGGTGGTCTTCCCGAAGCGGAACCTGGTCCTTCTTTGCGAAACCGGTTTTACACCATGCTGACGGAGGAGAAAGCAAAGGCCCGATCAAAACATTCTTTACGGGATCGGTTGAATCGGTTTCTCGCTCCATGGTGGCCCAGAGAACCGGCTATGCAGCTGGGGTTGACAGTCGGTGTAGTGATGATTGTATTCCTATTGAATTATACATTCAAAATCCGAATCGGAGCCAGCAGTGAATTAACAGCATTAAAACAAGAGATCAAAAGTTTGCAGCAAACTGTCTCACTGGCCCTGCTGGATCATGAGGCAGCAACAGATCGTCTTCAGGCTATACAATTCATAAAGCAGGTGTCAGAACCCGATGCACCCTTATTGAACAGGTTAATTGATCGGTTGAATCATGATCCTAATATCAATGTGCGTCTGGCTGTTGCGGATGCCTTATATTTGTTCGGGAGCAATCCGATGGTCCGGGATCAATTGTCCGCTTCGCTTCAATGTCAAAAATCTCCTCTGGTTCAGATCGCTTTGATCGATGTGCTGTCCGATTTGAGAATTCAGAGAGCCAGCCAGGCTCTCAAAACGCTGATTCAAAATCAGGCAGTGGAAACCGAGGTGCGAAATCATGCCCAAGTCAGGCTAAACGATATGATGTAAAAAGGAGGATTGAATGAAAAACAAGTGGTTTGTTATCGTTACTTTAATCATGGCTATCGGTCTGATGGCGCGCGAGCATGAATCCCATGAAACCCTGAAAAAGAGTTATAGTTTCAAGGGAGACGGGAAAACCAAGATGTTGATCATTAATAATCTTTACGGAGATATTAAGGTCACAGGACATGCCAAACAAACAGTGGATGTTGTTATTCAGAAAACAATATGGGCTCGATCGGCTGAACAATTCGAGTTAGCCAAATCAGAGGTGACACTTGATGTCATGGAAGAAGAGGATTTAATCGAATTCTTTGTCAATGGTCCGTTCAGGGAAAAGAATCATGACAATCACTGGTGTGGCAAACGCTACAAAGTAATGTACCATTTTGATATGAAGGTGCCCTTTCATACTGGTTTGGAATTGGAAACCATCAATGACGGAGATATCATCATCTCGAATGTGCATGGTCCCTGCAGTGCCAACAACATCAATGGTGGTATTGATGCGTCTGGTATTCGTGAGGTCGGCAGGATCTATGCATTGAATGAGCATGTCCAAATCCGGTTTGACCAGAATCCCACAAAGGATTGTACGATAGGTTCTCTGAACGGAGATGTGAGACTTTATTTCAAAAAGAATCTATCAGCAGATTTTCAGATTGATACCTTCAATGGTGAAGTTTATTCAGACTTTGAGGTCGAACATCTTGAAGAAGAATCGTTCGTTGAGATAGAGAAAGATGGGAAATGCAAGTATAAAACCGGACATCATGATAAAATTCGGGTGGGCAAAGGCGGTCCAGAAATTTTCTGGAAAGGATTTAACGGTGATCTGCTCATTTTAGACAGCTCACTGAAAAAGCATACGTCCTCATGAAAAAGGGCGAGCCGACTGTTCAACCATTGATCAATGGAAGGAGCCTGAATATGAAAGCAAAAATTATTTTCTTGTTAAGTTTTTGGATTGGAGCCAACCAGCTCATGGCTCAGAAGGATGTTGTCGATAAACTGACTTTGCCGTTGAGTCAACCGAATGAGCCTGTTTTCCTTGAACTGGCACTCATGAATGGCAGCATTACTGTAACCGGCTATCCGGGGAATCAGGTCGAGATTGAAGCTGTTACGAAGCTAAAAAAACTGGACAGTGAAGAATCTTCAAAAAAAGAAAGAGAGGGATTGATTCGTATTCCAACAACATCGAGCGCACTTGAAGTTGAGGAAGATAACAACAAGATCGAAATCGATGTGGAATCTCTGACAAAGACGGTGGATGTCTCTATAAAAGTCCCGTTTAAAACGTCGATGGAACTATCCGCCCATCATAACGGAACCATCAAGGTGGACAATGTGACCGGAGATTTGGACGTTCAAAATCATCACGGTCCCATTTATCTCACCGATGTGTCGGGAAGTGTGGTGGCCAACTCACATCACGGTGAGATCAAAGTCACTTTTAAACAAGTCGACCCCCAGAAACCCATGGCTTTCAGTTCCTATCACGGCGATATTGATGTGTCACTGCCCACTTCAGTCAAAGCCAATGTGATTATTAAAACAGAGCAAGGTGAAGTGTACAGTGATTTTGAGATCAAGAAGATTGAAAAAGCAGCAAAGAGGATCGAGGAAAATTCAAACGAGAAAGACGGTAAATATAAGATCAGAATTGAAAGGGCGTTTTACGGTGCTATCAACGGCGGTGGTCCTGAATTTCAGTTCAGCAATTACCACGGAGATATCATTATTAGAAAGAATAAGTAAATAATCAGATAAGCTTTTTTATTGAAATCTTGTTTATTAGTTAGGATTGCAAAAGCCGAGAATTTGTGTTCTCGGCTTTTCTATCGTCGTGATCTATATTTCATAGAGCGGGATATATCCTATCTCGGCAACGATCTTTTGTCCTTCAGGGCCGAGAACCCAATCGATATACTTTTTTATCAATCCCTGGGGTGGACGTGTGGTGTAGAGGTATAAATATCTCGCAATGGGATATTTGCCGTTTCGAACATTCTGTGGCGTTGGTTCTACGCCATCTATCTTACAGTGATAAATTTTCTTGCCATAGCTCATGCCGCCATAACCGATCGCATTGCGATGCGCTGCCACAAAATCGGTGATTGCTGATGTCGTTTGTAATGTGATGGCCTCCGGACTGTAGGTTTCCCCGAGTAGAATATGTTCTGCGAAGAACAGGTAGGTGCCGGAATTCGTATTGCGGTTCAATACCACGATGTGTTCATTCAGACCGCCCACTTCCCGCCAGTTTGTGATGTGGCCCGAAAAAATGCCTTTGATTTGTTTGGAACTCAGGTTCCGTATAGGGTTGTCCGGGTGAAGATAAACGCTTAATGCATCGCGGGCGCTCAAAATGGAAATGCCAAGCGATCCCTGTCTTTCGACCAGTTCCCGAATTTCATCGGATTGCCAGGGGCGGGAAACCGAGGCAATATCTATGGTTCCCTCGATGAGCGCCCGAATGCCTGTCCGCGAACCGCCCCCTTCCACATAGACCGAGATTTCCGGATTCTTTTTCATGAATTCCGCATTCCAGCGCCGCACCAACAGAAGCATGGTATCCGAACCCTTGATCCGGATCGTCATCCCGTTTTCACGAAGCGACATGTTTTTACTCGCACAGGTTGACAACAAAAAACAGACAAAAATGAAGATAACAATCGATACAAATTTAAAGGTTCTCATTTTTTCTCCGCAATTGTTTGCAGTCGTGTGTTGATGAATCTTGAATCGGGCAGCCATTGGGGGACGATAAATGTGTTGGCAACGGAGTGAATGAATGTCAGCAAAACCTGGGCGTGCTGTTCCACGGCTGCTTTGTTGATGGGTTGATTTAAATCATCGAAAGGGCTGTGATAGATTTTCTGCCCCCATTCGAGAAACCGGGTCAGGCCTTCCTCTGTTGAAAGGTTTTGATAATTCAGGCCTTCCATGATCAGAATCGAGGGAATACCATACTGACAGAATCTGAATTGATCTGAACTCAAGACTGGATCCCGGAGAGTGACGATTTCCGGTTTTGGGGCAACCGTCAATCCCAATCTCTGTGCAATCGTTCGCAACGTGTTGTCCAATGTCGAATGCTCGGAGCCAATTCCGGTGATACTTTTGAATTTGTCAAGAATGGCCAATCCGTCTATATTGATCGCGGCGATTGTTTTATGCAAAGGAACGATCGGATGGTCACAGTAAAATTTCGAACCAAGCAGTCCTTTTTCCTCGCCGGTCAGCAGTAAAAATAACAGAGATCTTTTCGGCGGGATTGTCATGCTTTTAAATACTCTGGCCAGCTCGAGGACAGTCGCCGTACCGATGGCATTGTCCACCACACCGTTGTAAATGGAATCTCCCGCCACAGCCATGCCTACTCCGAGATGATCATAATGGGCGGAGACAATGACGTATTCATCGCGCAGCAAAGGATCGCTTCCTTCGAGCATGCCAATGACATTTTGCGAGACAAAATCCCGCTCGCGAAATTTCCCGCGGAAAACAGCACTTAAGTGTAATGGAAAACTGCGCATTGTACCGGTCGAGTCAAAATGCAGGATTTCCTCGAATCGATATTTGGTGTTTTGAAACAGGATGGGCGCTTTGAAAAAATTGATCAAAACATTGATATTTTCCGAAATGCCGTACATCAGTTTGACATCTTCGAAAAAATATTGTCTGACCCAGTAACTCCAATCCGTGTAGGTTTTTTCCCTCGGCAAGGGAATCATGATGCTGCCTCTTGCACCCCGTGATAACGCGATGCGGTGTTTCATCACCGGGTCGGAATAGATGGTGGGCAGGGGACCATCGAAATAAGAGGTGTCGTTCGAAACCGGTTCACCGGACAGGAATACCACAATCCGATTCTTGATTTCCAGATTCTGATAATCGTTGTAATCGAATTCCGGTGCAACAATACCATAGCCGACAAAGATGAGCGGTAGCGGAGTGGAAATAAAAGTCTGCGCGCCGGTATTGTAAAGAATGTAGTCCTGCCACAAATTGAGTGTCGTGACATCCCGGTTTGATACAATTTGGAGTTGACTTTCCCGAGTGGGAATGCTGCCGTGCAGGGGAATATCCTGAAAAAACGAAGCACTCTTGCCGGCTGTCTTCAGGTCTATTTTTCCCATTTGTAAAGCGATATATCGCGCTGCTTTTTCACCACCGGAGCTGCCGGTTGCCCGGCCTTGCAGCGAGTCATCTCCCAAGACAGAAAGATGTTGAAAAATGGAATCGACCGAGAGCGCTTGAAGGGCCTGATCCATATTCCTGTCCGAAAAAGGTGATTGCGTAAAACCGCAATGAGCGGAGACGATGGCAGTGATGATTGCTATTTTCACCGGGGTGTTAAAGTTCATTTTTTAATCCCCCGTCCGTAAAGTCTTTTTACTGTCAGAGGGTCGAAAACAAATCAAACGCTGTGATTACTTAAAGATAGCAAAAGATGATGAATTGACAAACTTTTTTTTGGAGCATGCCCGGATTTTATCATAGATTTTGCTTGCATTTTAAAGGCGGATTTCCCATTTTTTATTATATTCAAGCCTGATTTTACGTTTATTCATTTCAGCGAACACATCATTAAAAAGGGAGGGAACGTCTATGCAATCCGGTAAATATTGTCTTATCCTCATCCTCTGTGAAATACTGTGTGCAGTGCCCCTAGTCCAGGCGAGCAGCAGCATTCAAGCGGGTGGCAATTTTACATTGGGATTTCCACAGGGCGAGTTCCATGATAATGTGGATAATCTGGGGTATGGATTTACGTTATTTGGTTTTTATCGAACGACCGGCTCTTTTCTGAATGTGGGTTTGGCGTTTAATTACCTGATTTACGGAAATGAAACGCGGGAAGAGCCCTGGAGCAAGACTATTCCCGATGTTTTTGTGGATGTCACCACGACCAACAGCATTTTATATGGTCATCTGATGCTTCGTATTACACCACACTCCGGTGTCGTCCGTCCCTATATCGATGGGTTGTTCGGATTCGGTAGTTTTACCACAAGTACCAAAGTGAAAAATCAGGAATACGATGATGACGATGACCAAACCATTGCATCAACAACTCATTTGAGAGACTCGGCCGTGAATTACGGCTTCGGCGGCGGATTGCTGATTCGTGTTTTTGATGCCAGCGGTGAGAAAGAGGAAGAACTCGAAGCTGTTTCCATTCAACTGGGTGTTCGATATCTCAAAGGGGGCGTGGCCAAGTATATGAAAAAGGGTTCCATAGAGATTGATGACAACAGCAATCTGCATTACGACATTCTCGAATCGGAAACCGGTATTATTACGTTTCACATTGGCGTCGTTCTGGATTTTACATTTCCGATCCCGCAGTAAGACAACCGTTTTGAATGTATCTTGAAACGCAAGAGCCCTGCTCTTGCGGATTTATTACAAACAATATCAGGGGGAAATAATGAAAACATATTTCTTTGAATCGGGATTAAAAGTTGTTTTTTGCTGCCTGATCGTCATTTCAATTCCAACCGCATTTGCCAATGAATATTTTGTCACCAATGCCGATGATTCGGGTCCAGGAAGCCTGAGAGAGGCTATTACTCAGGCCAATGACAATCCAGGACCGGATGATATCCGGTTCCAGATTCCCAAATCCGATCTGGGATATAATCAGCAGACAGGTGTCTGGACGATCAAACCGATCAGCAAGCTTCCGGAAATTTGGGATTCGAATCTGGCCATTTATGGTCAATCTCAATCGGAATTTATCGGGGAGGATACCAATCCTTTCGGACCGGAAATCGAACTGGACGGTTCCCTGCATGAAAACGACGGTCTGGAAATACGGAGCAGTCTTGTCGAAATACACTACCTCGTTTTCAATCAATTCGGGAACAACTGCATTCATCTGAACGGAGCAACTTACTGCCGTATTGCCGGCTGTTATATCGGAACAAATCCAACAGGTGTGGAGGCCAGAGGCAGAGAGTGTGGTATTTACATCGATGACCATAGCATGCACAATGAGATTGTGCCTCTGGATACGGTCCCCAACATCATCTCGGGGAATCCGTGGTGCGGTATTTATGTTACCGATTCGTCGTCATATAATTTGATTGCGGGAAATTTTATCGGCCTGAACCGCACCATGGATGACACACTGCCGAATGGAGCAGGAGTACTTGGAGGAGGGGGAGGGGGGTATGGAGGCGTCTATTTCACAGACCAGAGTAATCACAATGAAGTCATTGAAAACTATATCTGCGGGAACAGCTGGACCGGTATCGCAATCTTCGAATCCAGCGAGAATATCATCCTCAATAACAACATCGGAACGAATGAGACCTGGCAGATCCAATTGGGTAACAATAATTATGGGGTTTACATTCATGGAGAAAACGACAGCACCGTGAACAACCTGATTAGTGAAAATATCATCGGATACCATAATTGGCATGGTATTCGTATTGATGGGGATAAGGCAATCCAGAATACTCTCTCTCGGAACGGAATTTCTGGAAATATCGTAGGGGGAATTTTAAATTTTAACGGCGGAAATACCGAACTTGCCCCTCCGGTCATTTTATCCGCGACATCAATATCCATACAGGGTACGACCGGTCCGAATATGACCATCGAAATTTTTAAGGATCCAGTTGACCAGGGGAAATTCTTTCTGGGAGAAACTGTGTCAGATGGATCCGGCAATTTTACTTTTTCTCTATCCGGTTTTTTCCCAGGCGGTTACATAACAGCCACAGCAACAGACGGATCCGGCAATACGTCGGAATTCAGCGCGCCGATTGCAGTGGTTACGGATGTTGAAGAGACAGCCTTTCTGCCCGTCCATTTCGAATTAAAGCAGAATTATCCCAACCCATTTAATCCAAACACACTGATTTCATTTCAAATACCGAGAGACGGTTGGGTGATCCTGAGCATCACTAATACGCTCGGGGAAAAGGTAGAAACTCTTTTCGACCAGTTCGTTTCAGCTGGTCAGTATGAAGTCATGTGGAATCCTGAATCTATCACAAGCGGTGTTTATCTCTGTCGTCTCCAAATGGGAACGCATATCGAAATCAGGAAAATGACATTGATTCGATAGAGATTGTTTATTATCGCAGGATTCAATTCGGGCAATCCGGTGATTTTCTGATTTTTTGGAAAAGGCAGAGTTTTATTGTAACTGACAGCATGAATAATAACTATCAGTAGAACGGGAGGATACAATGGCAAAGAAAACCAACTCCAAGAAAAGTAAACCAAAATCCAAAAAAGTGCAAACCAAACCGAAAAAGAGTCCATACGAGATTAAGAAAAATCCATCCAAACCTATGAAAAATTCGCTTAAAAGTAAAAGGAAACAAAGATCGAAAAAAGGACTTCTCATTACGATTCTGGTTATTGTGCTGGCTATTATTGTCGGCGGATATTTTCTTTTTTCCAATTTTAATCTTCTCATCAAAATGGCTATTGAGAAATTCGGTTCACAGGCCACCCAAACAGCTGTTCGGGTGAGCAGTGTTAAGATCAGCTTGAAGGATGGATCCGGAGGAATCTATGGTCTTTCGGTTGGCAATCCCAAAGGATTTGAAGGAAAATATGCTTTTTCTCTTGGCGAGGCAGGAACGAAGATCAATGTCAAATCCATTACCGAAGAAGTTAAGATCATTGATGATATCACCATCAAAGCTCCGAAGATCTATGTCGAGGTGAACAAGGACAAGAAGAACAACCTGGAGGAAATTCAAAAGAATCTTCCTACTGGAGGAACCACCAAACCCAAAGCCAAAGAACCTAAGAAAAAGAAAAAAGGCAAAGAGCCCAAATTGATTATTCGCCGGTTTCATTTTTCCAAAGCCAATATCCATGCTCTAATTGTGCCGCTCAACAAGGAATACGATTTAAACCTGCCTGCGTTTGAAATGAGGAACATCGGCGGTCCAAACGGTGCGACTCCGCCTGAAATTGCCAAGCAGGTCATCACTGAAATAACGAAGCGCGCTCTTGCCGAAGTCAAGAAAAAAGGAATCGGACAGGGATTGGCGAAAGTTACCGACAAAGCCAAATCCCAGATCAGTGCGGAAGAACAAAAAGCTAAAAGTAAGTTGAAAGGATTGTTAAAGAAGTAGAAATTTGTTCCTAAAAAAACTTGAAATGGTTGAATGTACAGATTGATTTTGAATTTTGGCGGGATGATAACAAAATGGGGCTGTCTGGGGGTAAATTATTTTAATATACATGGGAGAACTATAATGATTCTTTTTTGTAGTATCTGCCCATTGCCAGGAGGTAATTGCGATTTTAAAAAATTTCAGACAGCCCCGTTTCTTTTTGAATGGTCATTCCTGCTTCATCGGAACAGGCAGGATCACTTCAAAGACACGTAATAATATTCATCATGTTTTTCCAGCTTTTTATCATGAATAGCCTGTTTCAGAACGTAGTCGTATAACGGCTGGAACGACGATATCATTGCTTTACCGGTGATGACACTGTCCAGAGAACCGTCAGCCAGCATGTCTTTAAAGAAATAAGTCTTGCCAAACGGTTTCTTTTCTGTGACCATAAAATTATTGTATGCCTCCCCGTACAGGGGAAGATAGGTCTGCACCGAATATTTGTAATTCTGATCTTCTGTTTCATACCACCGCGTGATTTCCCGATTTTCCAGGTTGCCGCTCGATTGTGCTTTATTCAATCCAACTTGATAAATCTCTTCAGCTTCGGACAATGGGAGGGAACCGGTGATCACCGTGTCGATGACGCCATCCTGATTCAAATCTTTGGCTTTCAGGCGGTCTTGTTTGGTTTCGTTTGAAATCAATAAATTGTATCCCACTTTGTCCTGCAGTGTGTAACTATAGATGGTATACGATTTGCCGTTGTAATCGTAGGCAAAATGTTTCATCCCGTAACTCAGTTTTTGAGATGAACTACAGTACACGAAAAGACACAGGATACAAATGGCCGCCAAGTATCGTATTCTGTTCATGATGTTCTCCTTTCTCCAATCTTGTGGAATCGGTTTACACTCTCACTTTTTTCCACTTGATCAGAAATCAAAATACAGTTTTCAATTTTTATTCGAGGAATATTTTGATGAATCTGCCTCCTTTCTCTGCCTCATTTTTAATTCGGATACTTTTTGGCCAAAAAGTATGCTTTGATTGGTTCTATATCTGTTGTTATTGCTGTGAAATCATTTTGGATACACCCGTCATATCGGAAAATTTATAATCAAATTCCCATTCCATCCAGATCGGAACCGGTTTGTTGTTTGACAGGGCAGGGGAGAAACGCAATTTCGAAGCATAATCTACCGCTGCCGAATCTAAAATCGTGAATCCGCTCGACATTTTCAGCCGGACAGAATCGACTTCTCCCTGGCTGCTGATTCGCAGACACAGATAGACCTGTCCCGATGCATTCTGCTGAATTGCCGCGGCCGGATAGACCGGTTCGGTTTTATAGATGACTTTGGGTGATTGGAAAACCTGTTGTGTCGTACCCGGTTTCTTTGTGTCTCTGGGGATCAGGACAATCAGACCGTCCGGCAGTACTTTGTAGGACAGCCGGTGTTCCGGGAGCAGATAGGTCAGGACATCCTCGAGCAATCCGTTTTGGATATCATAAGAGACCTGAATATTTTCCACCAGCGGATCTCTGAATACGAAAGAAGCAGAAATCTGTTCGGACAGGGAGTGCAGTACCTCACGAAGGGGTGTGGATTCGCAGTGCAGGGTCACGGGTTCTTTGAGCAGCATGTTCGGAGCCGCAGCTTGGATAGATGAGATCCAGCAGGCAACCATTGCCATCCCGAGAAAATGGATTCCCCGGAACTTCATGACGTTTCCTCCTGCGGGATGCCGAAATCGATTTGACCATCGGGCCGGACCCGGTATGCCGTGTTGTAACTCAGACTTAGGGACTGGAGCACGGTGGATAGGGGAATATTTTCAAATGTGGCTGTCAGAGTTTCGCGGGCCAGCGTATCGTTCATCAGGTCAATTTTCACTCCGTAAAACCGTTCCACTTCTTCCAGGATTTCAAACAGGGGCGCTTTCTCGAATAACAGGCGTCCTTCCATCCATCCGATCCGGTTTTCCGCATTCACCGAAGACGGATTCTCCGGCGGATCCTGCTGATCGATCCGGCTCATCTGATTTTTGATCAGATCCACACTGGCGGTATCCTGAAGCGAGCGCATCAGCCGGACATGTCCCCGCTTGACGATTACACGGGTTTCCTGATGCCGTGCCCATATATCGAAAGCCGTGCCGAGCACCTGTGTGCGTGCGTTTTCCGTGCAGATCACAAAGGGCTTCTCATCCTGTACGACCGTAAAATAAGCTTCTCCTCTCAGCCGGACTTTTCTTTCTTTTGCAGAGAATTTCTTTGTATATTGGAGTGTGCTTTCACTGTTTAGCCACACCTCGGAACCATCCGGAAGCCGCACGATTATTTTTTCTGCCGGTTGTGTCATGACGGTTTGAATGCTGTTCGCGTTGAAAACAAATTGATTCAATGAAAGGACAAGCAGAACAATCGCTGCGGATGCGAACGCCCAACGTGTCCGGACGGGAGAAGAGCTCAACAGAGAACGCAGCCGGTCCAAAATGGAAGGCAGCATACCGGTCTTTTTCTTTTTGGGAGAGATGGAAAGCACCCGGGCCAGATCGTGCCATTCCGTTTGGGCATCGGGGATTTCAGGGGGCGCGGATAAACCGGTTTGCTGCCAGGTTTGTTTGCAGTCTTCATAGTATGCTCTGTTTTCTTCGGATCGGTTCAGCCAGTCGTTCAGTTCTTTTTTCTCCGAAGGAGTCAAACTGTCCGTGACCGCTTTGACGCAAAGCTGTTCGTATTCGTTTTGTGAGATTGATTTGTGCTGTGACTCCATGCATCTATCCTTTCAATTAACTATACGGATGAAATCTGAAAACCCCTATTCTTGTTATCTATTCGGTTATAAAAGTTTCCGATTGCAATTTTTAAAATTATTTTTTTATTAGAACCTCGCGCAGTTTTTTCAAGGCCTGTGTCATCCGGCTTTCCACGGTCTTGATTGAAATGTGTTCCATCCGGGCGATCTCCTGATAAGTATAACCTTCGTATCGGCTGAGCTGGAAAACGCGCCGTACCGGGTCCGGGAGCGCACTGATGGCATTCTGCAGTGTGATTTGAAAATCCAGATCGCCAGTATCCGGTTCTATCCGGGAACGGAGATTGTCCTGGGCCGATTTCTTTGAAGATTGACTGCGGTAATGGTCGATGAGCAGCCGGTCGGCAATACGGAACAGATAGGATTTGCATCCCTGGTCCGAGTCCACGGACTGGCGATGCTGCCAGAAGCGGGTGAACACTTCCTGAACCAGATCTTTGGATAGTTCCGTGGAACGGGTTCGCGTCCACAGAAAGGCGTACAGGGGCTCGTAATAGCGGTGAAACAGGATTCGAAACGCTTCCCCGTCCGAGTCGTGAATACCACGGATCAGTTCAGAATCGCTTTGCCTGGATTGCTTTTTCAAATGCATGCCGCTTTCTGAATACGGAGAAGAATTGGTTGTTCCCTTAAGATATGAGATTCAGAACAGAGTGTCAACTTAAAAATGCAGTTTTTAATGATTTGGGCGATGTTTAAAGCTTGTCATCCCTCACCGTTTAAGTTTTTTCTATTTTCAGAATAATTAAGCGTATTGCTGCATCAATTCGATTCCCGATAATTTCAGCTTGCATCTCACTGCAAATTTCCTTTTAATGAATAAAGATTAAAATTTATTGTTTTAAGAACCTTTTTAGAGAATTCCTCGTCTAAATAGTTGATTAAACAGGAGCCAGAGTTTGACGGAAGATCGGATTTATGTCGAGCGCGCACAAAACGGCGATATGGCTGCATTCCGGGAACTGGTCGAGCGGTATAAACATCAGGTCTATTATCTTGCTCTGGACATGATGTCCAATCCTCAGGATGCAGAAGATATGTCGCAGGAAGTCTTCATCAAGGCCTATCGCTATCTGAGTAATTTCCGCGGCGATGCCAAATTCAGTTCCTGGCTCTACCGAATCACGATGAACACCTGTATTGATTATCGTCGGAAAAAATCGATGAAAAGTATGAAACAGACACAAACTTTTAATGAGAATGAACTTCCCGAACAGGATTCCTTCAGCGTGGATGCAGAGACACATCCGGAACGGAAAACCGAAGCGAACTTCATACAGAAGCATATCGATCAGGCTCTGCAGAAGTTGACGGATAAAGAGCGCGCGATTTTTATTCTGCGTCACTACCATCAAAAGAAATTTCACGAGATTGCCGATATCCGAAAAATTACAGTAGGCAGCGCCAAGGGAACACTTTTCCGAGCCATACAAAAACTCCAGAAGGAACTGGCTTTTTACAAAGCCGACCTGGGATTGGAGACTGTCCATGAGTAAATGCCGAACGATTCGAAGCCTGTTCGTCGAGGCGCTGTACGATGAATTGTCCTCCGAGCAGAAAAAAGCATTCAAAGCACATCTGAAGTCTTGTCCGAAATGCTCCGAGGCATACGCCGGTTTGACTTCCACATTCAAAACCATGTCCCGGCGGAAGCGGATAGAGCCAGACCAGAATTTCTGGACCGGATACTGGGATCGTCTCGCACCCAAACTGGAAGAATCAGTTCGGAGACCCTCAGTAGTAAAGAACAAACCACAGCGATGGTTTCCAGACATCTTTCCTGCGCCGAAATGGGTCTATCAAGTCGCTGCTGCAGTCGCATTGCTTGTCATCGGAATTTTCATTGGAAAGGGGATGCTCGGACCCTCATCCACCAAAAAGGCCGTTCCGCAATTCACAGAAAAAAGGGAAATATCTCCCGAACTTGCGTCGTTCGAGAATCAGACCGACCGTTATCTTGAAAAGTCCAAGGTGCTTCTTCTGGGGATTATCAACTTCGATGCCGAAAACGAAGATCCAATCGCTCTCGATTTTTCCCGTAAACAACAGGTCTCACAGGAACTCGTCCAGGAAGCCGATGTACTCAAAAAAGGACTCACCCAATACGGTGCGCAGGAGCGGCTCATTGAACTTGTCTCCGATCTGGAGGTGATTCTTCTGCAAATCGCCAATCTGGATAAAGAACACGACCTGTCTGCCATTGACATGGTCAGGAGCGGTGTGGACCGGAAAGGAATTCTTCTGAAAATCACACTCGAAGAGATGCGACAAACCGTTTCTTCGAAACATGAGAAGGCCAATCACATTAACACATAGTTATATGTAATAACAAGAGAGCATCGCAAGTGCAATAACAACATTTTAAGGATAAAATTGATGAAAAAAATACTACTAAACACTTTGTTCTTAGCAGCCTTGATATTAAATCTAATTCCTTCTAGGCTTGTTGCAACAGAAATAGACAATTTGCCAAGTTTTGTAAGTATGTACGTTGATAGTCTGTCAAGAAATGTATCTTATAAAGAAATACCAGACTATATTGATAAACCATGCCCAAAATACATTACAACAAATCAAGCAAGAGAAGACATCGAGATGTTTAAATACCTTATTAAAACAGCCTATAGCGGAAAGGCATATTGGGAAAAACAAGGTGTTGACTTCTATAAATGTTTCCGGGAATTAAAACATCTTGTGAAAGGTTCTATAACAGACAGCATTTCTGTAGCTGAATTTGAAGATATCATTTATAATCACCTGAAATATATCAATGACGGCCACTCCAGAATTATTGGTTTTAAAAATAGGGAACTTAAAAAAAGAATAATGCCCTATTTCACAGATTTAGTTATTGAAAAAAGAAACAACAAATATATTGTACTTCAATCCAAGTTAAGTGATATTATGGTTGGTGATGAATATATTGATTCAACAAAATATCTGTACAAAACTCTTTCAAAAAAAGATACTGAGCAATATTTAATAGGTCTGTTTGAATACAATAATCCACAATTTTTAAAGATAAAATTTAATAGTGGCATCTATAATTTGCCTCTGCATCAATGCAGAATTGGACAAATTTGGGATAAAGCAAATGATCCTGCACTTTTTGTAGATAGTTTAGAAGATATACCCGTAATTAGAATAAGAAAATTTGGCGGTAAAAAATATATTAAAGAGATAAAACAATTTGTAGATTATGGAACAAAATTACGTAATGAAGATTTATTTGTTCTAAATTTAATCAATAACAGTGGTGGTGATTCGGAATGGGGAAACAAATTTATTACTAACCTAAATGATGTAGTAATAGACAAAGGTTATGTCTTGAGACTATATTCGCCTTCTATTTGTCAAGCGTTTATTCCAAACAAGAATAATTGGGCACTAAAATTTATGCCAGCTACATGGTATACTGACGATGGATACTTAACGGATTCGTGTCCGTCAGAAACCAAAGTTTTCTTTGATGAGATGAGTAAACTTAATTCTCAATTCAAAGAAAAGCCACAGCGTTATTGGGAAATTGAAAATAGAAATATTGAACATGATAAAATTGGAACATACAAAGGAAAAGTGATTATTATATCAAATCATTATAATGCTTCTGCTGGAGAAACAACCTTAGCAAAAATTAAATCTTCAATACCAAATTCAATAGTGATCGGGGAAAATTCTTGTGGTGCATTCGTTTTTTCAAGCAAGAATAGTTATTGTCTAAAAAATTCATTAATTAAATTGCAATTAACAAAATGGCTTGAGATTCATCCAGACTGTCATGGAAATAAAGGATTTTTCCCTGACTATTGGCTTGACTCGAAAGAACCTGTGAAGGAAGTTGTTAATTGGATTAATAATCCTGAAACATATCAGTTTACATATTAATGAGAAACCATAATGATTACCCATAACATTTTTTACACGCAGACGCTGCCAATCACAATGATTTATGAATTAAATTATATCATCTTGTGGCAGCGCCTGTGAAAAAATTGATCAAGGAGTTATTGTCATGAAATTCAAATCAAACACCCGATTCAAAATTATACGCCAACCAGTCCTCCTCACAGGATTGATAGTTATTCTTTTTTCAACTGCAGGGTTCACACAGATTGAAATCAATGGGGAAAAGATACAAGCCGAGATGGAAAAGAAACAGCATGAGATCGAAAAAATGACTGCTGAAATCGATCGGCATCTCAATAACGTTGATTTGTCATCGATGATTGACGAATCCATTCCTGATCTATCTTCGATCAAAATACCACCACTTCCGGATATTTCTGTCCTTCCCGAGATCGCCGATTGGCCCGAGCTGGCTGTCATGATTCAGCCGGATGCATCCAAAGACGAATCCGCTCAGGCCTATCAGAAAGGATACAACCTGATTTTAGATGAAAAGTGGAATGAAGCCATCCGTGCATTCGATTCGTTTTTGTCAACTTATCCCAAAAGCGTCTACCGGGACGATGCATCCTTTTGGCAGTGCTATGCCCGGGAAAAATCAGGTCAGGAACCCGAATCCGTGTTCCGGTGTTATCAGAATTTCCTGAAAAAGAATGGACAAAGCAAGTGGGCCGACGATGTCAAAGCCAACATGATCCGTATCGGCTACCAACTGGTTCAGTCCGGCAAGCGCGAGTACGAGACCATTGTTCGCTCCCTGCAGAAGAGCGATGACGAAGAAATCAGTCTTGCTGCCCTTTCGGCACTGGAAGATATCGGGGATGAGCGAGCCCTGGAGACCATCATGGAATTGTATGACCGGTCCACCAGCGAAAGTCTTCGAGGTAAAATTATTTACATCCTGGATGACATCGAATCCCCTAAGGTTGTAAAAAAGCTTATCGAAATTGCGAAAACCGATCCCTCGAACAATGTTCGTAAAAAGGCAGTCTACGCTTTGGGCGACATCGACAGCAAACAGGCGCTGAACGCCCTCAAGGAAATTCTCAACTCCAACGCCAGTACCGAGGTACGCAAATCCGCCGTTTATGAACTTGAGGATGTGGATGACCCGGGAATTGTGGTTCTTCTTGGTGAGACGGCTTTGAACAACCGCGATGTCGAAGTGGCCAAAGCAGCGGCCTATGCCCTCGAGGATATTGAAGGGGAAACGGCCGATCAGGCGCTTTTTCGCATCATCAAAGAAGCCCCTTTCATCGAAGTGCGTAAGGCAGCGATTCACAGTATCGGGGACCGAGATTGCCCCGGAATCCTCCCTGTTCTGAAGGAGATTGCTCTTGGCCAGGAAGCCGAGCTGGCCAAAACCGCTGTTTATGAAATCAAGGATCTGGAAACCAGCGATGCTACGGAAACCCTCCGGGAGATTTTTAACAAGAGTCAAGACCGGGAAGTCAGGAAAGCCGCTCTTTATTCGATCGGCGATATCGAACTGGACGAATCCCGCGATTTTCTGGTCGAGATTGCCGTCAGTGAATCCGATCCGGAACTGGCCAAGGCAGCCGTGTACGCTCTCGACGATCTCGCTGAAGATGACAGCCCGGAACTCTTTCTCAATATCATCAAAAATACACATTCTATCGAAGTGAAAAAGGCGGCCGTGTATCAGATCGACGATCTCAGCACCCCAACAGCCATCAAGGTTCTGGATCAGATTTTGAGTAAAGAAACCGATGTCGATATTCGGAAGGCCGCTGTCTATACGCTGGAAGATATTGACAGCGATCAGGTGGTTCCGATTCTCCTGCGCGTTGCCAAAAACGACGTCAATCTGGAAGTCCGCAAAGCAGCCATTCGTTCGCTGGGCGATATCGGAACGCCCGAAGCGCGTCAGGCCTTGCTCGAAATTTTAGGCATGGATACGGAGGAATAAATTATGAAATCCATAATAAAATTTATAGGAATCATCATCTCGACAGCACTTCTGATCCAATCCGTTCCGGCAGCCGAAAAACAGGTTGTTATTCGCTGCCCCCATCCAGAAACCTCTTTGCAGACACGCTGGGACTGGGTCAAACAGGAAATTCGAAATCGAAACTTTACCAAAGGGAACTGGATCGGGTACAGCATCGAAAAAATGATGGGTAAAAAGTCGGTCATGGGCTGCTGGAACGATCATTGTAAAATTACCCTCTCGGAGATTCTCACCGGTAAAAAAGTTGAAGATGATTCATATCACGCTTTTGATTCGCAGACCATCCGGGAAGCCGCCCAGGAAGCCCTCGATCAAATCGACGATAAGAACAAGCCCGAAGAAAAGGTGCTCAAAGAGGTCGCTCTGCTTTTCCATTATTCCGGCTCCGGCCGACTGCAGAAGATCCTTTTCGGGAATCTCTCGATCCAGGTCGATCTGGAAAATCGGCCCCTGATCTGGCTTGGGAAGGCTGACTGTCACGAAAGCATTGCGCTTCTCACCGGCCTGTACGAAAAATCATTCGGTAATGAATTGAAAGAGAACGTTGTTTCGGCCGTGGGGATTCATCCGCCAACGGATTCCGGCTTCGATTTCTTAAAAAATATTCTCCAGAGCAAGGAGCACGACGACATCCGAAAGCAGGCCGCTTTCTGGATGGGGCAGCAGGACACGGACAAGGCGCTCACGCTTCTTGCTACGACCGCAGAAAACGACCGCTCCTCCGAGGTTCGCGAAGGAAGTGTATTTGCCATCAGTCAAATGAAACTGGCCCAAGCTACCGATACGCTCATCGATCTCGCAAAAGCTTCCAAAAATAGCGATGTGCGCGAAAAGGCCGTGTTCTGGCTCGGCCAGCGTAAAGACGATCCCAAAGTCCTTCCGGTTTTGGTTTCCATCGTCCACAACGATCCCTCCGAAAACATTCGGGAAAAGGCGGTTTTTTCCATCAGTCAGATCGAATCCCAGGCCGCTTTGCAGGCTCTCGTCGATCTGGCCAGAAACAATTCTTATCCCGATTTGCGGGAAAAGGCTGTGTTCTGGCTGGGTCAATCCGACAATACCAATGTGCTCGAGGATCTGATCGATATCGCGAAAAACGATTCCTCGCCCCGGATCAGGGAACATGCGGTGTTTGCCATCAGTCAAATGGATCAGGCCGAAGCGCTTGATGCCATAATCGATCTGGCGTATCATGCCGGGGATCTGGAAACGCGTAAAAAGGCGATTTTCTGGATCGGACAGAAGGCTTCGGACAAGGCCGTTGCCACGCTGGGGGATGTGGTTGAGAAAGACCGTGATGTCGAGATTCAGAAAGAGGCTCTCTTTGCTCTGTCCCAGTTGCCGGATAACGAAGGCATTCCCAAACTGATTCGTATCAGCCAGTCCCATTCCAGCAAAGAGGTGCGCAAACAGGCGATTTTCTGGCTGGGACAGAGTGGCGACCCCCGCGCCGTCGATGCGCTTGTGGGGCTGCTGAAAAAAGAATAAGCGGCTTTGACCGACATACAAAACCTCCATTAAGTTAGCCGCGTGGGGAGGTGTTCAGCACCTCCCCATTTTTTTTCTGGACACCCCTCTGCCTCATTCCGACACATCGAAATGAGGATCTCCTCCCGGCTAAAAGATAGCAGGGACAGGCTCTCAAGGGGAGATTAATGTTCTGGTTCCCATGCTCTGCGTGGGAACCTATTTTTTTGCCCTAATAGGTGTAAGGAAGCATAGCAAATAAAATGTTTGATTTTTACGGTGATTTTTGCTAACATCTGATGTATTGAATAGGTAGGCTTTATAATCCTCATTGGAGCAGAAGCCCCATAAAAATATACTCTGAATTAGGGAATCCAGAGCGATCAGAAAAATATATAACTAAATGTTATTGTGAATATCTCGAAAATATATAGCCAGCTTATAGCCTTTACTAAAGAGATATTTTTTTATCCCAAAGATATTGAAATAGCAATTTCATTTCAGTTCATTCCAGGTGACATTCCTTTTAATCAAGTAATAGGTATAGCCACAAAATGGTATTATACTAAAAAGGCTGTTAGATTATGCAAAAATATTGCACAAATGTCTATTGGATTTGATAATAACTTACGATATAGTGATTATGATGATCTAATAAATATTGTAAATGATACTTTACAAAGAAATGCCTTAAATAAAGAAATATTTGATATTTATAAAAATAATACAAAGACTTTGTTTGAATGTCGTAATATTCCAAACGTACAATCATTTGCAAAAAAACTATGGCATATTATATATAATTCAATGATAAATTCTATGACTAAATGGTTAATATTATATCCTCTTCCGGGTATTATTACAAACTCGTTTGATTTAAACTATGATGATTTACATATTATTAAATCAGATGATGCAAGTTACTGGAAAAAATTTTATAATGATTATCCATATTTAAAAATATGGAATCCTGTTAACTGCAAAACTCTTGAGGGTCACAGATTTTACAACGATATAGATCTCCCAGAAACTTGGGTAGTATGTGAAATATTGAGTACACAAAATAGATCTAGGTTTTTTGCTAGTTTGATTATCAGACGATTTATCGCAGTCCTTTTCGCATTTTTATTTGAAATAAACATTAACTATACACAAAAAAGTATGCGTAAAGTTAGCTCATATTCTATCCAGTTTCCGTATAAAGATTCGGAAGTAAATTCTCGCCAAAGTTTTGCACCCATTGGTAATTTAATGCTTCCTATTGCTGGGGAAATAATCTTAGAAAAAGATTTAGTTAATAATATAAGAAATTGGTATGATTTATATAATAAATTAAATAAAGAATATGCACAGAGAGTATCGAAGGCAGCTAATTTTTTAAATTACGCTTTAGTCTCAAGTGGTATAGAACAATATATTTTTTACTTTATTGTACTTGATGCTCTGTTTGGCATTAGAAATAATGTTGAAGATTCTATAAAGAGTTCCATCGATGAATACTTACCTGGATCCAATTGGGTACAAAAAATTGATAAGCTTTTTGATTTAAGGTCAGAATTAGTTCATGGCGGTTCTAGCTATATAAGAGAATGGCCAATGTATGATAGTTATGTAAACCATTTTGGTTCAAATCCTATTAATGACGTTGAATATGCTGCTATGAGTTGTTTACGTCAATATTGCTTTCATGAAAAACATATCAATAAAAAGTTAATTCATTGAACAACAAAGGTTTCTACCTTGGGCTATATGAATGGAGTGCTGAGTTCTCTTTGAGTATTTGAGTATAGGAATAAGAAAATCTATGGAGGTAAGAGATGAGATTGTATCAATATTTTGATAAACGTGCCAGAAAACTTGGCATTCTGGATACAAAGCTGGCGCAGTCTACAGCTTTCTTTTTTGCTCTGATTATCGTAAAACTGATTCCTCAGATCATGGAAATCAATATAGGTTGGTTTATTCTGTTAGGTGTTCTGTGCGCGATCAAACCACTGATTACTTTCTATGGTAAGTAGGGCAGATCTATTATTCAACGCCCATAAATTTTCTGGTTCTCGTGCTCTGCATGGGAATCTCTTTTAAGGATTCTTTTTTGCCCTTATTCTCATGAAACTTATCCCGTTGATAACGTAAATTAATAATGGGTGTTTTATCCTACTAACTATTCATTGTATTATCAAACCAATGATTACGTTCTATCACCATCCATAAATAAAATATGGAGGTGCATATGCCATCCGCAATCAAGAAAATTTTTTACGGATCAAAGGGGATACGGCTGTTCTGGCCGATTGTTGTGGTGATTCTGTTGATTGTCCTCGGAGAGCTGGTTCTTGTGGATCCTTTTGGAAAATTGCTCCAGGTTTTGGGATTATCACAACCTGTTACCTCCAATGCCCAGGAATGGTCGCCATCAATTTATAATTTCTTCAAACGCGGTATGCGGTCTCTTGTCGTGGTTCTGTCTGTCTGGTTTGCATTGTGCGTTCTTATGAAAAAACCGTTTTCATTCACGGGTTTTATTCTGAAAAAAGGATGGCTGTCCCAGCTTTTACTGGGTATACTTCTTGGTTTTGTGATTCAGGTCACGGCTTTAATCCTGATGGTATTATTCGGCTGGTATTCCATAGAAGGATTTTTATGGGATTTCATGTCCGCGGGAGTCGTTTTACCGGCGCTTGTTTTTGCCTTTGCTTTCAGTGCCGAAACCGGGATTATCGAGGAAACGTTTTTCCGCGGTTTTTTCATGAATGCGTTTACAGACCGGTATTCACTGAAAGTCGGTGTTGTTATTTCCTCGCTGTTTTTCGGCGTTTTGCATTTTGCCGGCTTTACACAAGAATTTCCTTGGTGGATGTCGTTGATCAGTGCCGTAGCTGCCGGTTTTTTGTTTGCACAGGCGTATCTGTTGTTTAACAATATCTGGGTGCCTCTGGGGATTCATTTTGCCTGGCATTTTGCATCCCGGACACTCGGCACACCGGGTGTCAGTCCGGAGGAAGCCTGTCTTCTCGTGACCAATGTGAAAGGACCGATTCTCTGGGTTGTCACAAAAGCCGGAGGCGCCTCGCTGGTGGAATTGATCGGTGTGGGTGTCTGTGCACTGATTATTTTTCTAATAAACAAAAAGAGTAAATAAGCCTTGTAGGTCGGGATTTATCCCGACAAATAAATTAGGAAATGGACACCTCTCTTTCCCGCATCCCCCCTAAAAAAATGGCGGGCAAGCAAGTGCGGGACAAGCTCTCATCCCGATGCTCGGGATGAGGGTCTCTCCTCTGAGGAGAGAATACTGCTCTGGTTCCCATGCTCTGAGACTGTGTGAAAACACAGTTCATTGATCTTGTCATTAACCTATATGAGC
>CAZIAH010000050.1:0-28351 GCA_964537715.1 uncultured bacterium
TTTTAAAAAGGGATTTTTTTTCTTGACTTTGTCCTTTTAAAAGGTGTTATGCATTTAGAATAATTGCAGCTTGATTTTTATCATTGCACGCCTTATTTTTAATCATTCTTTAACCATATCGAACTTTTGTTGATATAATCAATAGGAGAGCATCAGTGAGTCGAAAAATCATAATGATTGGTCTGTTGTTGCTTATCACACTCTCCGGATGCACCACTCAGCAGGAAATACTTTTTAAGGAAGTTGCGAAAAAGACACACGAGGCGGTCACGCCGGTGCGCATTCCTTTCCCGGAGGTTCAGGAGTGGTACTGGCTCCGTCATGATGCTGTAAATGAACGGTTGAAACAGGGAAATGTGGATCTGCTCTTCGTGGGTAATTCCATCATGAACGGGTGGGACAATACGGGAAAGAAATACTGGGATCAGTATTACACATCCCGCAATGCAGTGAATATGGGATTCGGTTGGGACTGGACGCAGCATACCCTGTGGCGGCTGGATCATTCCGATTTTTCTATTATCTCTCCCAGACTGGCCGTTGTTTTAATCGGCACAAATAACTCCAATGGGAAGGATAACACTGCCGAAGAGATCGCCGACGGCATCATTGCTGTGTGCGGCCGGCTGCACACGCAGTTCCCGAAGATGAAAATTCTTCTACTTGCGATTTTTCCGCGGGAACCCGGACCCTGCCCGCAGCGGGAAAAAATCACACGGGCCAATCAATTGGCATCGAGAATCGCGGACAGTGAGACGATTTATTATCTAAATCTGTCCCATCTTTTTCTGTCGGAGAACGGGAAGTTGAGGCAGGATTTGATGCCGGATTTTCTCCATCCCAATGAAGAGGGGTACAGGGTCTGGGCCGAGGCCATGGAACCGAAGATTGCCGAATTGCTGGGGGAGAGATAAAAAAATATCAGAGTAGAATTCTGACCTACGTAGCTGTATCACAGGTCCAAAATAATGAAGACTTGTCATTCCGGGCTTGTCCCGGAATCTCTTAATAATCAAAATTTAGGAGATTCCTGCATTCGCAGGAATGACACAAAATCAGAGGTAGAAAAATGTTGGCACTTTATTTTAAGATGAATAAAAAATCAGTGTATTTTGCTTTTGTGTTCTTTTTCATTTATAGCGTATTTACCCAGCCTCAATTGAAATCATTTGATACGAAGATAAAAATAAAGACAGAAAAAAAGGTATATCTAACCCTCGAACCGATATGGATTTCAATTTCAGTCAAAAATAAGGACAAAACAGGTCCCAAGATGCCAAGATCTTCTCTTCATCATTATTTGTATATTTTAAATTCGAAAGACAAGCGGATTGAATCGCTAATGACTACTTTTTACGGCGAAATATCTCCTATGTCTTCAGGAGAATTAATAGAAGATGTTAGAGATATTTTACCAGCCTTTGGTTCTGAGGGTGAGATTTTGGGGAGGTATTTAGCTCCGGATATTTATAGAATAAAATTTTTATGGAGACAGGGTGGGTATGAACCTCTTTTTTCAAATGAGATTCAAGTAACGGTGAAAGAACCGACAGGAGAAGAGAGAAATGCTGTGGAAGTATTGGAAAAAGGTATAGAAAAGCGTATGGAGAAAAATATCGAAGAAGCGGATAAAGATTTTTATGAACTGGTCAATGTTTATCCGAACAGTGTGTATGCAACAAGATCGTTAAGATATATTATGTTAAATCATGCTTATCGGGAAGGTATTGAACATGATGAAAAGAGAATGCTTGCTGCAAAGATGTTATTAGAGAAATATCCAGATAATGAATATATAACTGAATGTTTTCATCAAATAAAATATTATTATAATAAGATCAATGATTCTGAAGGTTTAAGGAATTATTTAAGTAAACTTGCTGAGATAACACCTGACAAAGAACTGAAAGAAAAAATTATAGAAGAATTGAAAAGTTTGTGATCTCTGTAAATATTGATATGAAAGAATCGAATAATGAAACGAATCCGCCCAGTTCTTTTTGTATTATTTTTAGGATTGATTTCAATGCTTAATGCAAAACAATTGATTCCCGCGAACCATCCCGACATTCAGTATTTCGGAAGATGGGACAGGAGTGACCCATTGCATCCCAAACATTCGTGGCCGGGAGTGTCCATCCGAATCAAATTTATCGGCACGCAGATCGGCGTTCGTCTTGATGACGATGTGAATTATTACAACATTTATATCGACGGCGAATTCCACTGTGTTTTTCACGGCGATCAATCCGGCGAATCCGATTATACGCTGGCGGATGGTTTGGCAGATACCTCTCATACATTGCTTTTCTCGAAGCGCAATACTTCGTTCGATCAGATCTTTTCTTTCTCCGGATTTTTACTGAATGACAGCACGGAACTGTTAGAGCTTCCGCCGAAACCAAACCGGAAAATCGAATTTTTGGGCAATTCGTTTACTGCTGCCGAGGGCAACGAAGCGACTGAGCAGGAAATGGAGTGGGAAGCGAAAATGCCGGTGACAAATATCGATCAGGGATTTGCATTCATGATCGGACGTCATTTTCAGGCCCAGGTGCATACCACCTGCCGGCCGGGCATCGGTATGGCGAATGATTGGACCGGGGACCCCAGTATGGTTTTATCCAAACGTTTCGACCGTGCGCTGATGGATTTCGAAGAACCCAAATGGAATTTTCACCAGTGGATTCCCAATCTGGTTGTGATCTGTCTCGGCTTGAACGATTATTCCGGATTCGGAGGATGGGATCATCCGGTTGCCGAAAGCAACTCGGAACTGTACAGGACCCAATATCACGAGTTCATCGCCACGATTCGGAAGGTTTATCCCAATGTAAAAATCCTGGCCGTTGCGGCGCCTGTGGATTGGATTCGGGAGAATGTGAGGCAGGTCGTGGAGGAAGAAAAAGCCGCCGGGCATGAAGATATTTTTTACACCCAGTTCGATGAATTTCCCGGAGGCTACGTGGCCAACGGACATCCGACCGTCGAGACCCACCGGAAGATCGCAAACCAGATCATCAAAGCTATCGAGACGTATCGTTTGTTTTAACTAATAAATGAGATTGCTTCGTCACTCCGTTCCTCGCAATGACATAAAAATAAATTGATCCAACAAGGGATTGTAGCGCAATGGAATTGTACGACAGATTGATCCAGAGTTACACACAGGAGAACCTCAATAAAATCACGCACAAATTGGTAGAGGCCTACCGGAGTAAAAACTTTTCCTATCTTAACCGGCTGGCCTCGAGTATCCAGGAAAGTATTCCTGCCAAGACCGATAAAATTAACAAACTATTTTCACAACTCGTCATGCTTTATCACCCGGACCGGCTGGAGTTTTACAGGAAAGAAATGGCCAGACATCACTCCAATGGCGAAATCAAAAACCTGAATCAATTTTCTCATATCTTCCAGATTTTGGAAGAGATCGACAAACCGGGTTCGATTCCTTCCGAATCACCATCCCTTTCAGTCTGCGCGGATCAGAATGAATCTAGCTGGTACGGAGACGCCGTGGATTGGGACGAGGTGGTCTATGACGAAGCGCATGAGAGAGAAACATTCGAAAGCGGCGTATACGATTTTATTTCCGCACTTAAGAAAAAGGAATACGGGAATCTGGATGTGGTTTACCGGAAACAGGATCTGGCAAATACGGAGGGCGATCTCGAACTTTCCGGATACAATATTCAGGATTTGTCCGGTCTCGAATTCTGCACGAACATTGTCACACTCGATCTGTCCAACAATTGTATCTTCGACATCTCCCAACTCGGTTATCTGCATCTTTTGGAAGAGCTCGATCTCTCTTTCAATCAGATCTCTCAAATTGATGTTCTCTCCGAATTGGAATATTTGAAAATCCTGGATTTGTCTTTCAACCGTATCAATAATATCCGGCCTTTGTTCGATCTCAATCGTCTTGAATATGTGAACCTCGTGGGAAATCCGGTTCAGGAAAAACAAATCGCCATTCTCAGAAAAAAAGGAACCGTGGTGATTCAATAATTTTTTATCAAAAGATTTTGAATTGTTCAGATTCTGTCTTGCTTTTTAATTAAGACCTGTTTATTTTTAATCATCATTTATAATTTTTTAAAGGGCAATCCATGTGTTGCCCAAAGTTTTTTTCACTCCTATTCATATGCCTGATCCGATTGATCGTGAATTCGTCTACTATGTAAGCGTTCCTCTTTTCGTGAATTATATTTAAAGGAGGTCATCCTCTATGGAACAGACAAAATTCAAAGTTTATGGTTACCGGTGGATCGTGCTTTCTGCCTTCATGTTTGTCATTGCCATTAATCAGCTCTTATGGATCACTTTTGCCCCGGTTACAAGCAGGGCAGCCGAATATTTCGGGGTCTCGGACCTCAGCATCGGTCTCTTGTCCATGAGTTTTATGATCGTCTATATCCTGATTTCGATCCCCGCTTCGTGGGTGATCGACACCTATGGCATCCGCGTCGCTGTGGGGATAGGCGCCGCCTTGACAGGTATTTTTGGTCTGCTGCGAGGTCTGGCAGCAACGAATTATACTCTGGTGCTGATCTGGCAAATCGGAATCGCCATTGGTCAGCCGTTCATTCTCAATGCCATTACCAAGGTGGCGGCTCTCTGGTTCCCGATTCAGGAACGGGCCACTGCTTCGGGTCTTGGAACCTTAGCCATGTACCTCGGTATTTTTTCGGGGCTGGTGCTGACTCCCTATCTGACGATTCACTCTAGTATCGGCGGTATGCTTGTTACATACGGGATCGTATCTGTAATTGCTGTCATCGTTTTTTTCAGCTTAGTCAAGGAACGGCCTCCGACACCTCCATGCCGTTCGGATCAGGAAGAACGCTCTCTGGTTTTTGATGGTCTCAAACAGACACTCCGCAAGAGAGACTTTGTGTTTCTGATGCTCATTTTCTTTGTGGGATTAGGAGTGTTCAATGCGGTGACGACGTGGATCGAAGACATCGTCCGACCCAGAGGATTTTCGATCACACAGGCCGGAATTACCGGCGGTCTGATGATCCTGGGCGGGATTGTCGGTGCTTTGGTTTTCCCCTCGCTCTCTGATCGTTATCGCAGGAGAGTTCCTTTTATGGTCTTGGCTCTGACCGGCGCGATTCTGGGACTTGTCGGCGTTGTTTGGGCCGCAAGTTACTGGCTCCTTCTCGTTTCCGCTTCTGTGATGGGGATTTTTCTTTTAAGTGCCGGCCCGATCGGATTTCAGTATGGGGCCGAGACCGCTTATCCGGCACCCGAGGGTACGTCCAACGGCCTGCTGCTGCTCATGGGGCAGATTTCCGGGATCGTTTTCATTTTTGGGATGGACCTCTTCAAGTCTCCGGCCACGGGTTCGATGACGCTTCCTTTGATCGTGCTTATCGGTCTCATGGTTCTCAGCATGCTTCTCTGCACCCGGCTCAAGGAATCGACACTGATTGTAAAACAGGAGAGTGCGTCTTGAAAAAATTTAACATCAAAATTAGTCTGTGGAAAATTCTTTTTTCCCTCCTATTATTTTATCAATGTTATCCTGTTTTTGCTCAAAACGAATTGTCTGATTCACAGGTCAAGGAAAGATTGCAGGTACTACAGCAGATGCTGAAACAGGGAGAACCGAATGCCGACCGATGGTGGTACGGCTGGCTGATCGGATACAGCGCGGCAACCGTGGGACAGGGAGCGATCTTTTTGACCAGTGAAGACAAAGAAACGAGACAGGACATGGCTCTGGGAGCCGCGACCACATTCCTCGGTGCAATGGGGCAGATCATCGCGCCCATGACTCCCGGAAGCGCACCGGACCGGCTCGCACGTATTCCAGAAAGTACTCCGGAACAGAGAAGGAAAAAACTTGCTGAAGCCGAAGAATTGTTGAAGCAGAGCGCCTTGAGAGAAAAAGAGGGACGATCCTGGAAAAACCATGCCATCACCGGCATTGTCAATTTTGGCAGCGGACTTGTGGTGTGGCTTGGGTTTAAGAGAAGTATCTGGGAAGGTGTGGGAAATTTTGCGCTCAATACCGTGATTACCGAGGCCCAAATCTGGACCCAGCCCACGAGAGCCATCAAAGATTATAATGAATACATGAGCAGATACCAATCCGGATCGGACATGGGCTGCTCCCAATCCGAAGTAAAATGGTTTGTGAATGTCTATCCGGGAGGAGTTGGGGTCAGCATCATATTTTAACTATAAAAATAAATAAAGATTAAAATGAGTTTGATAAATGATTATTTTGAAGAGAACATAGAGTTTTATAAATAGTAATGCTAGGTATTAATTTCTTTTTTAAACTGTAAATAGAAGGGAGAGGAAATTTTATGTTACTGAAAATTAATCAACTTATATGGTTATTTGTTTTTGTTCAATTATTAAAAGCATATGGAGATGATAGTGTAGTTGATATTACTGGAGGCGGTGCACAGTTATTAGATGAGCATCCAAGTATTTCTCTTATTAGAGAATATGTACTTATTGAAACTCATAATTTTCCTGAATCGTATACAGTGACTGCAAATTTTACTTTTTTTAACAATGGGGATTCTGCAACGGTGGCGGTTGGTTTTCCTGTTAAAGGAGCGCTTTATGGCCGTACTAAAGATTTTATATTATTTAATACGTGGGTAAATGATAAATATACAGAAACGATAGATTATCCCATTGAAGAAAACGAGAACAATCGTGTATACAAATATTTTAAAGTGAAAAAAGTTTTTTTCCCGGCTAAAAGTAAGACAACTACAATAGTAGAGTATAAGGCGCCTTATGGAAAATATTCCACTGGTGATAAATGGATGGTTTATTACTATGGTACTGGCAGTACCTGGCATGGTAACATTGGTGAGGCATTTTTTGATATAAGATTTTCTGAAAATAATTGGATAACACCAAAGTTTTATGATAAAAATATTAAAGCTGATATTGATATTTATAAGAGAAATAATGGCCAAATATTGTATAAATTGAATAATATTGAACCATCTTTATCGGCAGGTTTTATGCTTTCATTTGATAAGTTTGATACAACAGATTGTTCGGGACCTGTTATTATACCGTGGAAAAACTGGATAGAAAGGGTAACTAAAGATTCTGAATTAAATACATTATCACTCATGCAATTAAGATTATTTAGGAATGAAATATTTGCCAGACACGGAAGGCAGTTTAAAAGTAATGATTTACAGAAATATTTTAATAAAAAAGATTGGTATAAAGCGGATACCAGTTATACAGATGAATCTTTATCTGAAATAGATAGATTGAATATAAAAAATATATTATACAAAGAAAAAGAAATAAAGAATTCATCGTTGTATGAATATGAGTTTCAGCAATAAAAATAGTAGGATGCGCACTGTGTATCTTACATGCAATTATTTAGAGAATATATAATTTCGAAAGGTAGAATATGCGTACTTATAATTTTTTAATTTCATGTTTTCTTCTATTTGCACTAACTCTTCCTCTGTTCGGCCAGCCCGAAGTTTTGGAACGGGAGCATTTGTACCGGCCCGGGGACTGGATCGGTTATCCGGTGACCCGCTTTGCGACGTCGATCACTCTGGATCATCAATTTGCCTATTTCGGTACGACGAACGGGATTTCCCGGTACGATTTTTATCAGAACAAGTGGGAATCTCCGTATACAGTCAGCGATGGTTTGTTGAATGACCGGATTCACGTCGTGGCCTACGATTTTAATTCGGGGTATCTCTGGTGTGCCTCTGAGCAGGCTTTGTCCTATCTCCTTCCCGGTTCCGAAGAATGGCACAATCTGACCTATGCTTCTCTCAATACCGGAACAGTGACCTCCATCGGTATGGGGAGAGAGTTTGTCTGGATCGACACTCCCTATGGTTTATCAAAAGGGGATCGCACGATTGGTGTGTTTCGGGAATCGAATAAGACGGAAGCGGGTCAGGACGATATTCAGTGGTTCGGTGCGAGGCAGGAGTTTGATCCCCTGCCCAATTTGTTCACGGAACCCGGATATTTCTTTTTCCCAGAGGGATATATTCAGGATATGGATCTCAGAAAATTTCCAATCGAAGCGACTTTGCTCGATCATTTCGACAATCTCTGGATGGCCACCCGAGGACTCGGAGCCGCCAAAACGGATGTAAAGATTTTGCTTTTGAATCTTCTGCCGTTTGGTCTGTACGCTTCCCGTGTTAATGCGATGGCGTGGGACGAGACCGGTATGTGGATTGGCGGAACGCCACATGATGAGGAAACCGGGGGGATTACCAACTGGGATATGGAGAATGAGAAGTGGGTCTATTACGAAGCCGAATTGATTACACAGCTTCCAAGCGATCGGGTCTATGCCATTGCTGTAGATGAGGACTTCGTCTGGTTCGGAACGGACGAGGGACTGGCCAAATATGACAAGAACGAAAATGTATGGCGTGTTTACGGAGTCCACCAGAATCTCTGGGACGAACAGGTGTACAGTCTCGCGCTCGGGGATAAAATACTCTGGGTCGGCACCGAATACGGCATCAATCGGATTTTCCTGCCGGGCATGGTCATCGAGCAGGTACGTGACGACCGATTGATCCACAGGCCGATCTATGGCTTGGAAGCGGATGGTGCAGACGTCTGGGCCGGCACGGATCAGGGGCTTTTTCACTATGTCAGCACGGATGGAGAGTGGGAATACGTTCAGGATTATCCGGGCATGATTGCAGATACGATCCGGGCGATTTCGGTCTGGCAGGACGAAGTCTGGATCGGTACTTCGGACGGCATAGAAGTTTTCTATAAAAAGGAAAACCAGTGGAAAGGGTTTCCCAAAGCGCATTTTCAGACAGAAGGGCCGATCTATACGATTTTAGCCGACAGTGCGGCGGTCTGGGCGGGAACCGATCACGGGGTTTTGAAATACATCAAGGAAGAGGATCGTTGGCGGTCGTTCACCACCGAAGACGGTCTTCTGGACAATGAAGTGCGATGGATTTTACTGGATGGAGATTATGTCTGGTTTGGAACCGGCCGGGGTCTAACCCGATTCTACTGGAATGCCCCGTACCGAACGGATTAAAGTTTTAGCTTAATTCGGAAGGGGTATATCATAAGTCCTTGAAATGTCTTTGCGATCCCCGAACTTGTTTCGGGGAGAAGCAATCCCATAAATTTTGAGTGTAAACTATGAGATTGCCACGTCGTCCCGATATTCTATTATAAAATGTAATGAATAATCGGGACTCCTCGCAATGACATAAAATTGATTTTTGATACAGCCTCTACAAACTGCTTTAATTTTTTGGAGTCGATTTCCGGATATATGTTTCCATTTCATCAGAAACATCTTCGGCTTGGAAATGACTGGTGATGAACTTCTGTAAATCTTTGGAAGAAGCTGTAAGAATAATCCGGTCCCCGACAGTTTCGTGGGCAATGCATAAAGAATCGTTTTTGATTTGATTTTTGAGCCACTGCTGACCCAATGGAGCCAACTGGAGTGTGGGTTCGATTTGTTTGACAAAAAGGATGCTGTGCAGGGCCAGAAAATGCAATCCCCAGAAAGTTTCATCGTCCTTTTCAGAAGAGAGCGGATACAAATCTAGGAACAATTGCTTCTGTAATTTGACCAGTTGTGCCTCGAATCGAAGTGTGTCTTTTTCATCCTTCAGAATCAGTTTGTATTTTTTCTCTCCATCCTGACTAAAAATCAGACTTCCATCTCCATTTTCTCCGGTCCATTCCCCCATGAGATTCACATCAAAAATGGTCACATCCTCAGTGTAAAGCGGATGAATCGAAGTGACGATACATCCTGCAAAAATTGTCAGAAGACAGATGGGCAGAATTTTGATGAAACGTTTCAATGATTCCCCCTTTTATAAATCAATGTTCAAATCATTTTATGATCTTTTAATGTTCTCTGATCGCAAGATTACACAGAAGCATTATACGGTTGCCTTGCGAAGGCGGTTTCTCAATCCTTTCATTTCTTTTCGAACGGATTTAAGCTTTTTATGATCATGGGTTTCGAGAGCCTTGTCCCGTTCTTTCTTCAGCGCTTTGATTTTCAACTTGATCTCTTTTTTATCGATTCCCACCACTTCGTGATGTTCGTGCATGTCGATGTTCAGTGCCGTGCAGATTGCTTTGATCAGATGGTCTTTGTTGAGTTGCGTGTACCCTTTGACAGCTTCATGATCGATCTCGGCTGCGATCTCTTTCAATTGTGCTGCAGTCATGTGTTTCAATTCTTTGAATGTGTGTTCCATTATTCTTTCCTTTTGATTGGTTGAAAAGAAATATTGTTAATCAATATAATAAAATCTCTCGATTCTGGCAAGGAGTGTTCTGTCCTGACAGTTACCCCGTTTGGTTTTTCAGGAATTGTTCCAGTTCTTTTTTGTCGGGAATGCCTTTGCGTGCACCGATCTTCGTACAGCACAGCGGCCGCGCTTGAAAATCGAAGCGTGTCTTCCCAGGATTTTCCTGCCGCGATGTAAAACGCTAAAGCGCCGTGAAATGTATCCCCGGCACCAGTCGTATCCCTTGCTTTGATTTTGAATGCGGGGAAACATCCGTCGTCCTTTTTCCGTTTCCAGAGCAGTCCTTTTTCTCCAAGTGTGATGATCACATTCGGGCAAAGCATATAGAGTTTATCCAGTGCTTTTTTCATGACGGGTTCACTGGTAAAATCCGCGGCGAACTTTTCGGAACAGATCAGATAGTCCACAATATTGATCATCTGTTTTGTGCCGTGGTGCACCGAACCACTATCCAGTATGGTCGGGATTTTTTGTCTTCGCGCCTGCTTGGCGAGAGGAATAGAGAGATCCGGTTCGTGACCGTCGAAAAGAATCGCTCCGGGCTGAATCCGCAAGAAATCGACGGCTCCTTTTTTCAGACGTTGATGATCAGGCCGGTAGTTGATGACCGACCGCTCGCCATTCGGTTTTACCAGTACAACGGAAAGCGGTGTCGGATCATCCCCCCGAACGATCAGATCGGTCATCACCCCTTCTGATCGGAGCTCTTCGAAATGTTCTCTGCCGTAGAAATCGTTGCCGAGATAACCGGCGAACGCGGATTTACCTCTCAGCCTGGTAACCGCGACTGCCGCATTGGCCGCGGGTCCTCCCCCGCAGGACGTCAAATTTTCCGCGATGCATTTTTCGTCAGAGATCGGATGGTGAGAAACATTGAACACCAGATCGTACGACGCAACCCCGACACAGAGAATATCAATTTTTTCTATCAACTTTTTGATGGATCCGATCCAGATTTTCTTTTTTCGAAAAGAAAGCTTTTTGAAATTGTTGATATTCTGCATCCGAACAGATTGCTCTGCACCTTCTGCTGAATGTTTCCATTTGTCCGAAGACCTTTTCAATTTGATCGCAAGGATAGTCCGCACATTCGCCGCAGTTTCGGACTTTTCCCTGTTCCGCACATTTCTTCACATCCTCGAACGCACACCTTTTTGAAGAGAGGCAACCGTGGCAGGCGATCTCTTCTGCAGAAACCACTCTGTCCCGAAATCCAGCCCGATGCCACAGAACAGCAACCTTTTTCAATTCGTCAATGTCACCGCTCCGGGTCGCAATGAACCGCGGACAGAGGCTGCAATTGTCTCCGCAAACGCCAAGATTTTGCATCAATCCGCTCTTCTTGTAGAATTATTTCTCATTGAATTCAAACAGTTTCAATGAATGTTCGATCAGTTCAATACCGCCCGCCGGACCGTGTCCCGGTACCACGATTCGGGCATCGCCAAATTTATCCAGTACTTTTTTCAAGGAAACCGGCCACTGTTTCATGTCGGCATCTAATGTGTTTCCCAGATTGTTTGACTGGATGGATTTGACCATGCACCCGCCGAAAAGGAGTTTTTTGCTTGGGAAGTAAACGACTACGTTATCCTCTGTGTGACTTGGTCCAGGATAGAACACTTCCACGGTGTCTTTTCCGAACATTAGATTCAGCCCTTTATCGATTTCGAAGAGATGATTCGGTTCCGTATACACGGCCGCTGCATGTGCATCGTAGTATTTTTTGAATTTGGGTTCTTGCAGCAAAGCCAGTGTTTGCGCCCGCATTTTTTCGGACTGTTTTTTCAGGAGCCGGGCCGTCAGATCGGAGCCGTAGATTTCGATCCCGTTTTGGCTGAGACAGCCGTTGCCTCCGAGATTGTCGTTGTGATATCCCGTATTGATTTCCACGATCCGGATCATGCCGAATTCGGTTTGGATCCAGCCCAACACCTGCCCGGCGGTTTCGTCGGTGTAGGGCGTATCGACCCAGACCAACACATTCCCTGTGCATCGGACGAGCATAGAATTGGCCGGCCAGGGGAAACTGTGAATCACGACGTAGACGTCTTGATCGATTTTTTCAATCTTCAGTTCGTCGGACAACCGGATAGTTCGGTCCGATATTTCGGAATGCAGCAGTACATTCGATAACGTCAATGATAAAATCAGTCCCGATTTGATTCTGCCAAATGTCATTTTTGATTTTCCCTGTTTTTATCCTTCATCACGGATTTGACGAATTTACCGAAGGCTTTGTCTTTCTTCCTTTTTTCGAGATAAGACAGTTTCAGATAGGCCGATTCTTTTTTCATTTTGATGTAATTTTGATACCGCGCTTCGGAAAGGGTGCCCGCTTCGACCGCGGCCAATATCGCGCAGCCTTCTTCCCGGAGGTGGGTACAATCGCGATACCGGCACAAATCGGCCAGCTTCGCAATATCGCTGAATGTATCTTCGAGTCCCGATTCCACAGCCATGTTTCCCAGTTCCCGCATACCGGGCGTGTCGATGATCATGGCCCCGTTTTTCAGAACGATCATCTGGCGGCGGGACGTGACATGTCTTCCCCTGCTGTCTTTTTCCCGGACGGGCTGCGTATCGAACAGGGCTTCGCCCACGAGGTTGTTCAGCAGCGTGGTTTTCCCGACACCGGAAGAGCCGAGCAGACAACAGGTTTTCCTCGGGATCAATAATTCTTTGACATTGTCCAATCCCGAATGATCCTGATTGCTGAAAACGATAATACGGATGTCCGGCATGATTTTCTGAATATCCGTTTTCCTAATTTCGATTTCATCCGGTGTGGACAAATCGCTTTTGCTCAACAGGACCACCGGATGAATGCGACCTTCGTGGACCATGACGAGATAGCGTTCCAGCCGTCTGAGGTTGTAGTTGGCATCGAGCGACTGCATGAGCATGGCCGTGGCGATGTTGGCGGCGATGAGCTGGAAATCGATTTTCTTCCCGGCGGTCTTTCTCTTCAACAGTGATTTTCTTGGAAGGATCTCGTAAATTACAGAAAGTGAGTCTTCATTAAAAATCTGCACATAGACCCAATCGCCCACGGCAGGATAATCCAAGGGAGAATCCGCATTGAACATCATTTTGCCTGAGATCTCCGCAAACATTTCCTTTGTTCCGTTGTGAACGACGTAGCTGTTTTTGTTTACGGCAGTTACTTTTGCGATTTGATAATCGGCTGTTTTATCGGAATCGACTCGATCCTGAAACCATTTGTCGAAGCCTAATTTTTCGATGTTTGTTGGGATGCTGTACATGGGGTGTATTTCTAGTTTAGGCTAATAATTTGTTTAACAATTTATATTTGAAACTTCTGAAGAATTATCAGAAAGAATTGTCATGCTGAATTCATTTCAGCATCTAAGAATATGAGACCCTGAAACAATACTGAAACGGGTTCGGCACATGGTTCAGGGTGACACCTGTTTTTCTGACCACGACTTCTTGCTCAGAGTTTTCTTCCGTATGTATCCGAATGCGCTTTCGGCGGATTTGTATTTTCCCTTTTCCTTGTTTTTATTACTCAATGCGAGGATTTTAAGCAAAGCCAGACTTTCCTGTACTTCCTCATAGATTTTTACATCCTGAAGAACAGCTTTTGCTTCACCGTTTTGTGTGATTACCATTGTTTTTTTATTACTGGTAACGTCTCTTAATATCTCGGAAGCATGGGCTTTGAGATAACTGATCGATTTTACAGTTTTGCTTAATTTCATTCGTTCTCTTTTTGGCATGAACTGAATTTAGATGTTATTTTGGTCAATGTCAAGTTTGGTTTTTATTCCATTGATTTTATTGATGAAATCACGGCGGGTTGTATGTCAGAACATAGAATATAGTTTAAGCACAGTTACTTTTATATCACCAATACCAAGAAGAGCCTGGATATGATCAGGCTATTTAACCAGAGTACACTTTTTCTTCAGTGTGATTCGGGAAGTCTTTAATTGGAAAATATATGTGCCCGAAGGAACAGCAACCGCATTCCACATGAGCGTATATTCTCCGGCATGTTGAAATCCATGATACAGATTTTCTACGAAACGTCCACGGATGTCGTAAATGTCAATATCCACCCAATCGTCCATGGGAATTTCGTATTTGAAAAAGGTCATACCATTGAAAGGATTGGGATAGTTGTCATAGAGTTGATAATTATGAATTCCATCATACTCATATTCTGCTACATCCTCAAGTGGACTCATCTGGAAATGAACAGTGAATGTGCTATCTGGATATGCTTGGATATGTAGGAATAGAGATTCATAATTGTCTTTTGTGAGATCAAAATATACTTTAGCTGCCAATTTACTAATCGAAAAATTACCGGAACTATCAGAAATTGAATAACCTTCTCCAGAGCCTGTAGAATGATAGATACCTACATAGATACTTACATTGTCCAAAGGATTGTTTTCAGGATCAGTGATGTGACCGTTAATTTGACACACGGCATTTTGGGAATCGTTTTTTCCCCCCAGTGTGGGTGTATTGTCTAAATAATAAAAATCACTCTTTAGTGAAATGGATTGGCCCATTGATGGGGCAACTATTTCAGCTGAATAGGCATTTCCAAAAGATAAAAAATCAAATGGAATTTCTTGAGACATGTGAAATGTAATGGAATCTCCTAATGGATTTATAAACAAGGGATCTTGCAAACTGTCCTCTGTAATAATAAAAAATTCATCATTATAACTAATTCCATTTTTAAAATAGGCAGTATCCGATCGGGAAGTCAAGAAACAACTGTCTAAATTTTCAAAATAATAATAGTCGGGATTTAACTCTATGAACCAGCCAGTTGTATCAAAATATAGTTCGTTGATAAATCGCAATTGAATAGGATTTGCGCTAAGGGATGACGAAAAGAGAAGTGCAATTATGCAGAACAAAAATTTTCTGATCTTCATTTCTTAATCACCCATTTTATGATTAAGTTGCTATCGGGCATAAATTCCTGCCGGTTGATTCGATAGATTGTTTTTCCTGCTTCTTTTTGACATCCGTTCTGAGGCAGCGAAATGGTTTCCAGGTTCATATCGTTTGGCATTTCAATGATAAAATTGGCCGATTGCAGCGGTTGCTTCCAGCGGGATGTGGATGTCAGAATGTACTCCATGATATTTTGCGGTGTTTTCTGATGGTATTCGACACTGCAGGTTCTGAATCCGTTCGGGGGCATGTGGATTTGGAACAGAATCCCGTTTGCATAGATTCGATAAGGCACGGGCTCATCGTTATCACAATTTGTGACCTTAAAGAAATGCGGAAATGGCAGATTGAAATTTTCACTCACTGGATAGATTAGGTTCAGAACAGAACTGTCTGGTGCATTGTTTTTGAAATAGTAAAAACCGATCACCTGACATTCTTCTTTGTCAATTTTAAAAATAATCTTCTCTTTAAAAAAATCAAAGGACCCGGATTTTAATTGAAATGGGAAAAAGAAACAGAAAAAGAAAAGTATCCATGCGTTGTTTTTTCTCAGAGAAAACATGATCGTTATTCCTCTTCCGGTACTTCTTTGAGCAGGTTTTGAATCATTTCCTGATAGTAGGGCTTTTCTTTGATCGAGGCATGGGAACCCGGGAAATAGACCACAGCAATTTCGGTTTCATTGTCTTCGAAATCGGTCATCACAACCGCACAACGCTGATCATTGGAGAGTCGCGTTTGATCGATCATAGGAAAATCGAAAAAACTCAGCCAAAAGGTGCTCTGATTCTCTTCGGATTCCTCCTTTTTAGGATCGTACCGGAATATTTCGAGCCGCACTTCGATTTCCTGGGTTCGGGGATTGACAGAGAGGATTTTTAATTTGAAATCTCGTTGAATGCCATCGAGTTCGAGTGTGCAGGGTGTGAGCGTATATCCTCCGAGGTGTTTTTTCAATGTATCGAGATAAACCGTTCGCTGGAATGCCTGGCCGGCGCTTTCGAGCACAGTCAATTGCTTGTAAGAAATTTCGCGGGCGACTTTGTAAAGACGGTTCCTGTATTCTGTTTGTTGTTCCTCACTGAGTAACGTATCTTTTTTTATTCCTTTGTTTAAATGGTGAAAGAGCGGTGTCAGGTTCAGGGATTCGTGGAAGTTGTACGCGAGGAGTTCCAGTTCGAGTACTTTTTCGGACATGAGGGATTTTTTCGTATCAAGAAACGAACCGATGATTTCCGTGAACATGTCTTTGCGCAGGTTGCTCTCGGCTTCTTCCCGTTTGCTGATCAGTTCGGTGTAGAGCCGGAGCCGCATGTCGTTGATCTGGCGCTTTTCGAGAAAATGGGAACCGATGAATCCGACCAGGGCCACGGAGACGGCCGCAAAGATGCCTCCGAGAGGACGAAGAAGAATGTTCGCCTTGTCCCACCGGTCTTTTGTCGGTTTGCCATTTTGATTTCTGGTTTGATTTGTCTTGTCTGTTTTCATGTCTATTTTCTCTGTAAAACGGGTTGATGTGTTTCCGGATCGATTACGATAACCAAATCGTATCGAACCGCATTTTTTTCATAGGAAAAAACGGGAATCGAAGGCGCATGATCGCTTTCTTCCGGGTAGTGAACCTTGAGTATTCCTTGTCCTTTATCCTGGACATAGATGCTGTACGCACCATGTTTATCGGTCTTTTTGGTGTATGTTTTTTCTCCGCAAACAATTTCGACTTTGATTCCCTCTCCGATCGAACGTTTACCGATTTTGATCGTGCCGTAGATTTCCCCTCCGAAAATAAATGAAGGAGATAATAAGATCAGAAACAAAATTTTTTTCAACATGATCGTATCATCCTTTCCTGAAGTAATCAAAATAAAAAGCCGGAACCATTCTCCTTCTCTGGCCCGGCTTTAAACTCTTTATAGGATGTACTGGCTAAAGCTGCTGTTACCGATCACTTTAGCCGGGACGAAATTAAAATACTGCGGTTTTCATATAGAAAGAACTAATTCAAAAATCGATTCAATATATCTGTGACCATTCTACATCATTGGCACATCGACTTCGACTTTTCCAAGTACGACAACAGCCACTTTAATTACTATTTTAAATTTAATGGGGGATGAAGATGCGTTTCCCGTTACGTGAAAATAGATTCTGTTGTCACCGATTAAAAAAGGAGAAATGGACTGGTCGATCTGCCAGACGCCGTCACTGCCTAGGGCAGGTGATTGTTCTGTTCCTTCAACAGATGCCAGGTTTACTTCACTCAGAGTGATCAGATCTTGTTTCGTTCCTGTGGCCGTAGCGCTGACCTGTACAAATCCCGTAACGGTTGTGCCGGCGTTGCTTTCGTTGTCTATAATGGTATAGGTAACACCCTGCAAATGGATGCCGAGCACTTCTTCAAATGCACTGCTTTCTATAATGTCGTTGACTACTTCAGTGGCATCGACCATGCCCGTCTTGGAGAAGGCAGTGCCGGCTTCATCGATTTGAATCGCCTCTTCTGCGGTACCCAGAACAGGTACTTCGACGTGTCGCGTTTCACACTTGAAACCCATCAAAACAAGACACAGTATGCTTAGAATCACTATTTTTATAATATTTTTATTCATAATTGCCTCCCAGGAATTTTATAAACCAAAAGTCAAGCCAGCAGAATAGACGGTTCGAATGCCGAATGATGCATCGGCATTCAGGTGCAGTATCAGGAAATTGAATCCCAGTCCCACAGTCATTAAAACTCCGTTGTCTCCATCGATATCCATCGAGATTCCATATTTTCCGTATTCACCGTTGTATTCGTATTCGAGTTTGGCGTTGCTGTTGTCCAAACCGATCCCACCGTAGAGAAGAATCGGACCGAGACCACGGCTGGCCTGCACACCCATGTGAAGAGTCGTAAATTTCAATAAATCTCCGCCGACACTGATTTTCTGGTAGAAAACGCCCGCGGCAATATCCACAGGACACAAGGGGACGTACTGATCGATGCTGTGTCTGACCCCGATGCCGAAAAGAGAAATGTCTCCCATTTCGGAATCACCACCCATATTCAGCCAGCTGCTGTTGAACAGCCGTAGTGTTGCTTCAGTACCCATAATGGCTCCCACAGTAACCTGTGGAGCTGCAAAGGGAATGGCGTTCATATTCAATCCGCCGGGGAAGATATAGGTTGTCCCTCCTGTTCCGTCCACAGGAACGGATTTTTCACTGCCAACCACTGTGGATGCCTCTGCGGACTGCTGAGGAGTAAATGTGCCTTCGGTTTCAGCTTCAAAAGTCTTGTCCTTGTTCGTGAACGGTGCGATCATAGCCGCCAGGCCGATGCGGAGCCGGATTCCGTTTTTGGGTATTTTGGCAGAGTGGTACCACCCGCGATTCATGTTGGCACCTATTCCGTTCACAAGAGGCTTTATGTACCCTACCGCATTTTCCCCGGTGTATCGTTCGAGATTTTCTTCGATTTGCGCAAAGACCAGCGAACCTGTAAAAATCATGCATAAGAGAATTGTCAAGAGAAAAAGAGACTTTTTCTGCATTTTGACCTCCTTGCCTTTAACTGTTTAAGAATATTGGTGATATTTTCTGCGGTGAACAATGAGTCAAACGAGCCATCAAAAATGTAAAGAACAACGATTGTGAAAGTCAAGTGTTTTTTTCGATTTCGATGGTTATCCGCTTTTTCAGGAAACTCAATCGTGGCGTAGTGCTTTGACTGGATCGATCCGTGCGGCTCTGGATGCGGGATAGAGACCGGCGATCAAACTCACGAGAATGGAAAATACGAGGGCACCGAGAATAAGCCAGAGAGGAATGTAAAAGAAGTCGATGATGTAAGACGCCCCTTCTTTGGACAGATAAAAATTGGCCACGAGATTGGCGATGCGGGTCACGATCCATCCGAGGAGAAAGCCGAACATTCCTCCGAGGATACCGATGCATCCCGATTCGATCAGAAAAATCCCTTTAATCTCTTTTTCACTGCCTCCGATGGCTTTCATGATGCCGATCTCGCGAGTTCGCTCCAGAATCGACATGATCATCGTATTGATTATGCCCAGCGCCGCCACGATCAGTGCGATGGTGCCGATAGCGCCGAGGGCCGTGTCGAGAATCAAAAATCCCCTTTTGATTTCCTTCAATTGATCCGTGATGGAGAAGACGCCGAATCCCATGGCTTCGATTTTTTCCCGAATGGGTTCCACATCCGTCATTTTTTTAGCACGGACATAAAGCGCATTGTAACTGCCCGGTACATTTTGCCTGCCCAAGATTTCCCAGACGCTGGAAAATCCCAGATGAGGAATCTGTTGAGCCGTTTCAAGCGGAGCCAGAACGTCCCCTGTGAATCTTCCTTCGTCGTACGGACTGGTATTGGTGTAAATCCCGACGATTTTCATCTTTCTCTTCGATTCACGGATCGGAGGATTGGAGAGAGCAGTCATGTATTGAAACGGATTGTTGGGTATCTTTTTCAGGTCGATTACCGATGTGGCGATTTCGATCTCGCGGTCAAGCAGTGAATCCGAATCGATCGACCGGACGCCCTTGATCGAATCTTCCAGGGTAATGGTTTTGAAATTCTCCGCATCCCTCAGCCGGAGATTGAGTTTTTGCAATGTTTTTTGCGTCAGAACCACTTCATTTTCCGCGTCACCGGTGAAAAAAGTCCCGTAAGCGAGATTGGAGAATGGACGATATTGTTTCATGGATGCCGGCAACCCCTGGAGTGTGACTTTGGCGGTTTTATCTGCGATCCGGATCTTTGCCGGAAAACGAATTTCGGGGAAGGCGATTTCAACGCCAGAGATCGCCCGGATTTTTGTCAGAGCGGAATCGTTCAGAGAGGGCGGTCCTTTAACCAGATAACCCGCTGCTTCTTCGATATTTCCATTCAACACTTCATCCGTATCGATCTTTTGTGGCGACACGTAAAGACTGGTAAACAGATCGTTTTCCTTGAAGACAGAGGTGACATTTTTCTGCAATCCCGTTCCGAAAGAGACCATCGAAACCAGCGCGCCGATGCCGATAATGACACCGAGAGCCGTGAGTGAAGTTCGGAGTTTGGTCCGCCAGAGATTGGAGAGGGCCATTCGTGTCAGGTCGCCGATTTTCATGAGAGATTCTCCAACACTTTTTCTCTGTCCACTTTCCCGTCGAGCAGATGAATCATCCGATGCGAAACCTGCTTTGCGAGTTCTTCCTCATGGGTTACCATCAATACGGTTACTTTTTTCTCTTTGTTGAGTTTCTTTAAAAGAGAGACGATTTCCTTCGATGTTTGGCTGTCCAGATTTCCGGTTGGTTCATCGGCCAAAAGCATGACCGGCTGATTGGCTAGGGCGCGTGCAATGGCCACCCGCTGGGCTTCTCCTCCGGAAAGTTCGCCGGGTTTGTGGTTCAGCCGATGGGAGAGGCCGACCTGATCGAGAAGCTTTGAGGCGATTTTTTTTCGCTGCTTCCTCGGAATATTGGCGAAGGCGAGGGCGAGCGTCACATTTTCGAGAGCCGTTCGGGAGGGAATCAGATTGAAGGATTGAAAGATCATTCCCACAGTGTTTCGACGGTGAAGGACGAGTTCGTTCCGGTTCATCCGAGTCAGATCTCTGTCCTCGATGACAATGTGTCCGGACGTGGTTTGGTCCAATCCGCCAATGAGGTTAAGCAGTGTGGATTTACCCGATCCGGACGGACCAACTATAGAAACAAAAGTTCCCCGATCCACGTCTAAGGAAATGCCGCGAAGGGCCGGAATCTCGATTTTGCCTTTCTGGTAATGTTTGACAAGTGATTTGATTTGAATGATTTTCAAAGCTCTGTCCAATTATGCTATAAGGCACTTTAACATACGGATTTTGACCTGAAAAAGTTTGCCTGTTTGGCGGAACCTTTACGTCTTGACATTAAGATCAATTACAGTTACATTTAATTTATGGATTTATTCGCCGAAAAACAAATTCCTTCCGCATTGAAAAATTCTCCTCTGGCCGATCGGATGCGTCCGCAAAGTCTCGAACAATTTATCGGACAGACCCATCTCGTGGGCCCTGAAAAAATCCTCAGGAAAATCATCGAAGGAGACAATGCGGTTTCCATGATTTTCTGGGGGCCGCCCGGGACCGGTAAGACGACGCTGGCTCGAATTGTTGCTAATGAAACGCAGGCTGCATTTTATTCGATCAGCGCGGTCACGGCCGGTGTGAAAGAGGTTCGCAAGGTCATTGATCAGGCAGTGGTCAATCAAAAAGGATTGGGTAAGAAATCCATCCTGTTTATCGATGAAATTCACCGGTTCAACAAGACGCAGCAGGATGCGCTGCTCCATTCGGTCGAAGACGGTACACTTGTTCTTATCGGCGCCACCACGGAGAATCCTTCGTTCGAAGTGATCTCGCCGCTGCTCTCCAGATGCCGCGTGTTGAAGTTAGAAAGTTTGACCGAAAAGGAAATCGAAATGATTCTCAACCGTGCACTGATCGAGGATCGGGAACTCAAAGCCTCCCACCTCGAAATGTCCGCGGATGTCAAACAATATCTCATCCAACTCTCGAACGGCGACGCAAGGATCGCGCTCAATACGATCGAACTTTGCAGCCGGCTGGCCCCGGAGCAAGGCGGAAAAAGAACCGTCACCATCGAAGTCGTTCAGGAGGCGATGCAGAAACGGACGCTGTTTTACGATAAAAAAGGTGATTTTCATTACGATACGATTTCCGCATTCATCAAATCGGTGCGCGGATCGGATCCAGATGCGGCAGTCTACTGGCTAGCCCGGATGCTCGAATCCGGTGAGGATCCTCTTTTCATTGCACGGAGACTGGTCATTTTAGCCTCGGAAGATATCGGAAACGGCGATCCGCAGGGACTGGTCATTGCCAATGCGGCGTTTCAAGCCGTGCATGCTGTGGGTATGCCAGAAGCCCGAATCATTCTCTCCCAGGCAGCCACCTATCTCGCTTCCGCACCCAAGAGTAACGCGGCCTACGTAGCTATTTCCGAAGCCGGCGAAGAAGTCCGCAAATCGCCGCCCGAACCGGTTCCCCTGCATCTTCGCAACCCCGTCACGAAACTGATGAAAGAGATGAATTACGGGAAACAATACAAGTACGCCCATAATTCCGAAAACGGATTTGTGGTGCAGGAACATTTGCCTTCCCGTCTCAAAGATCGGATTTTTTACCGTCCCAAGGAAATCGGAGAAGAAAAAAATATCAAGAAACGGCTGGAAACATGGTGGTCCAAGCGCCGTAAACCGGATCAGCGGACACAAACCAAATCATCCAGAAATCAATGAGGGTTTCAATGGAGCAAACAGTTTTCGCCGGTGTGGATGTCGGCGGTACATTCGTAAAAATCGGATTGGTCACAAAAGAAGGACAAATCCTGGTACAGACTCAAATCCCGACTCAGGCAGAAAAACCGGCGGTAGAAATGCTCAGGCGTGCCGCAGCGACCATTCAACAGCTCAATCAAAACCAGGATGGGTGCGAACTCAAGGGTGCGGGGATCGGCACGGCCGGTTCGGTCAATGTGGAAAAGGGCATTCTTTATGAGGCGCCCAATATGCAACAATGGAAGAATCAGCCGTTTGGCGAGATGCTTTCCGGCGAATTGGGCGTTCCGGTCGTGGTGGACAATGATGCCAATGTGGCGGCATGGGGCGAGTACGCTTACGGTGCCGGACAAGGAGCGAAGCACATGCTTCTTGTGACTCTGGGCACGGGTGTGGGAGGTGGACTGGTGTTGGACGGTAGGCCCTATCGCGGTGCGGTCGACGCGGGTGGGGAATTCGGTCATACCCTGATTGATTATAACGGCTGGATGTGCAGCTGCGGATGTAAAGGATGCGTGGAAGCATATGTGGGCACCAAAGGGATTCTGCGGCAGGTGCGGGAGGGACTTCAATCGAATCCGGATTCCCTGTTGTCCAAAATCGATCCGGATAAAATGATGCCGGTCGATGTGAGCAATGCGGCTGACCAGGGAGACAAACTGGCGCTCCATGTTCTCGCGCAAACCGGGATCTATCTCGGATACGGACTGGCGAACGCGGTCAATCTGCTCAATATTCAGCGGGTTGTGATCGGAGGGGGTGTGGCCAAAGCTGGCGATCGGATTCTCAATCCTGCGCGCAAAACCATGAAAGCGAACAGCTTGCGCGTTCTTGCCGAAGCTGTGGATCTGGTTCCAGCCAAGTTGGGCAACAGTGCGGGGTTGGTCGGTGCAGCGTGGCTTGCGGCGTTTGAATCCGGTAACCTGTGATCGGAGACCGGAAGACGGAAACCGGAGACTGGAAACTAACAAACCATGAGCGTTGAGTTAGATTTGTAATCCATTTTAACATTCTTTATTTGGAATCTCAAGAATCGATTGAATCCATTTCAAAAACATATTCTGTGCCTCACCGGTTTTTTCATTCTTATTTCCTCTCATTACCTGTTCGGTCAAGTCGATACGACCGTTGTAGCCGACACGATTCAAACCAAAAAGGAGAAACCGAAACAGGAATTAGAAGGTCCGATTCATTACGAGGCCCAAATCATTGAGAATTTAATGGGCGAAAAGAAGACGATTCTGACGGGACGGGCTAAAGTTTCCTGTCAGAAAATGGTCTTGACTGCACATCGTATTACTGTGGATTGGGATCAGCGGGTTCTGCTTGCGGAAGGTGTCCTGGATACGGTGTGGATCAAAAATGAGGACGGTGATTCTCTTCAGGTGGAACAGCTCACGGATCTTCCCGAATTTTCTGAATCGGGCGATGTAATGACGGGAGAGGTCATGGCCTACAATTTTGAAACGCGCAAAGGCCGCGTGGTCCGGGGAAGAACCGCTTACGAAGACGGTTTTTATTCCGGAAAAGTACTCAAAATGGTCAAAGCGAAAACTCTGAATGTCGGCGAAGCGGAATACACGACCTGCGATAAAAAGGAAAATCCCCATTTTCATTTCTGGTCCAAAAAAATGAAAATCATGATCAACGACAAAGTGGTGATGAAACCCATTGTCATGTATATCGGACATGTGCCTGTGGCAGCACTTCCGTTCGGGTATTTTCCCATTCAAAAAGGCCGGCATTCGGGCATTCTGATTCCAAGATACGGTACCAGCACCTATACTGTCAATAATGTGGCCTATTCCAACCGTTATTTAAAAGGAATCGGTTATTACTGGGCGCCGAGCGATTACTTTGATGTAAAAGCATCGTTCGATTATTTCGAAAAGAGCGGTACTCTGTTCAGGGGCAATCTAAGATATGCCGTTCGATATAAACTCAGCGGAAACATTTCGGGCTCATGGACGAGGAAAAACTTTGATATCTCCGGTGTAAAAGAGAGACGGTGGGATCTGGTTGTGAACCATTTCCATCAGATTTCTCCGACAACCACTTTCTCCGTCAATGGGAAATTTATAAGTTCCGGGAGTTTTTACAATGATTTAAGCACGAGCAGGGAATACCGACTGCAACGAGAGATCCGATCCAATGCCAAATTCAACAAAAAACTCGGCAAGTCCGGAGGGATCGATGTTTATTTGAATCAGACGCGCAATCTTGAGACAGACAATGTGTCGGAAGTCCTACCACAGATTACCATTTCCAATCGATGGACCAATCTCCTGCCGAAACCCGGAAGTACCGGAAAAAAATCGTCAAAAAACCGGTGGTATCATGCTTTTACCGTTCCCTACTCATTCGATATTAAAGTGTTGCACTCCAGGCAAAAAAGCAGTTACTCCAGCAATGATGTCACTGAAAAGAGAAGGGCAGCGTGGGATCATTCCTTGAGTTTATACACTTCTCCGAAGCTGTTCGGATGGCTGACCTTCAGTCCGAGGATCAGCTACCAGGAAACATGGTACGACCGTCAAAAGGAGTACACTCTCGATCCCGCAACCAATTCAATCCAAGAACGGGAAAAGAAGGGGTTCTTCGCACTTCGCACATTCAGCAGTTCCCTGTCGATGAATACAAAGCTGTACGGTCTGTTCCGGTTTCCGTTCCTCAAGACCACCCAGTTTCGTCATGTCATGACACCCAGTCTCAGTTTTTCCTATCATCCCGATTTTTCAAAAGAGAAATACGGATACTATCAGGCCGTCGAAGATACTTCGGGTATGGTTACGATGAAGGACCGATTTTCCGATCTCCTGTTTCGATCCACACCCCGTGGAGAAAGCCAGTCGTTGAGTGCTTCCATAAAGAATCTCTTTCAGATGAAAACAGGTGAAGAAGATAACATCAAGAAGTTCGATCTTTTTAACTGGGATCTTTCGACCTCTTACAATTGGAAGGTCGCGCAATTTAAGTTAGGCGATCTCTCTTCCCGGCTGCAAGGGAGCCCCGGAAAAAATCTCAACCTCACTTTGAATACGAGCTACTCGTTTTATCAGACCGATAAAGACGGCAGCAAAGTGAACCGCCTTTATGTGGATGATATCGACCGGAACGATTGGAAAGACTGGTTCAAACACCGGTGGGCCCGTCTTACCTACATCGATGCCAGTGCCCGGATCCATCTGAAGCGGGGGACCAAAACCACCGCAGACAAAAAGCCTGAATTGCCGGAGGATTTCGGGACAGTACCGATTAGCACTGAAAATCTCGGAGATGTACCGGGCGATCGTTTCGATATCGATGATGAAGTCACAGGATTGAACATTCCCTGGGATTTAACTCTCAATTTGAATTACACGGAAAACCGCCGCAATCCTCTGGACATTTCGAAAACTTTCTGGAGCAATATCAATCTCGATTTCAATCTCACGAAGAACTGGAAGATCTCCTATAGGGCGCGGCTGGATTTAGTCGAGAAGGAATTTGTCAGCCAGGATTTTGTTTTTTACCGCGACCTTCACTGTTGGGAAGCCCGCATTACCTGGACGCCTACAGGTGCGTACAAGCGGTTTTTCTTCCGCATCAATATCAAATCTCCCGTGTTAAAAGAATTCAAATATGAAAAAAGTACGAGCCAACGGGGTTTGTATGGTTATTAAACCTTATTTATAAAAAAACGGAGAGGAATCATGTCTCGGATTATCGCAGATTTTCACATCCATTCCAAATACAGTCGGGCAACGAGCAAAGAAATGGATGTCACCGTACTCGACAAATGGGCCAAGATCAAGGGAATCGATCTGCTTGGGACCGGAGATTTCACACATCCTGTCTATTTCGCCGAACTTCGTGAAAAACTGGAACCCACCGGGAACGGTTTGTTCCGTTTGAAAGGTCAGCCGGATTCGGTTCATTTTATGCTAACGACTGAACTGAATCATATCTATTCGGACCAAGGGAAAACACGGCGGGTTCATATGATGGTTTTTGCTCCCTCTTTTCAGGTGGTCGAAAAAATCATTGCTTCCCTTTCCGGCTGGGGAAATCTTGCCTCGGACGGGCGTCCCATCCTCAAATTTTCAGTTAAACAACTGGTTAAAATGGTTCTGGACATTTCGGATGCGTGCATGCTGATACCGGCCCACATCTGGACGCCGTGGTATTCTTTGTTCGGAGATCAGTCGGGATACGATTCCATGGAGGAAGCCTTTGGCGAGTGGGCGCCCCATATTCACGCAGTCGAGACCGGTCTCTCCTCGGATCCTGCCATGAACTGGCGCCTTTCCGCGCTGGATCATGTCGCATTGATCTCCAATTCCGATGCCCATTCTCCGTCCAAACTCGGCCGGGAGGCCAACCTGTTCGATTGTGAAATGGATTATCAGACCATTACCGACATTCTTCGCACAAAGGATCGGCACCGGTTTTTGAAAACCGTCGAATTTTTCCCCGAAGAAGGAAAATACCATTACGACGGCCATCGGAACTGCGATGTGCTTTTTTCTCCGAAGGAAACGAAAGCGCATCAGGGAACCTGCCCTGTCTGCGGCCGGCCGGTCACAGTTGGAGTCATGAATCGCGTCGATGCGTTGGCGGATCGTGCTGAAGGGTTTTCACCGGATCAGCCAATTCCTTTTGTTAGGCTAGTTCCTCTGCAGGAGATTATTGCCGAAGCACTGGGACTTGGAACGGAAACCACGGGGGTCGTTCGGGAATACGAACGGCTCATCGAAAAAGGGGGAAACGAATTTCGTATCTTGCTGGATTTGTCCAACGAGGAACTGGCCACATTCGTCCCGGGAAAAATTTTGGAAGGAATTCTTCGAGTGCGCGATGGGAATGTGCATATCAGGCCCGGGTATGACGGTCTTTACGGCGAAGTGAAGATCTTCGGAGAAGAGGAAAATGGGGAAGGATCTCAAATGGGCCTGTTTTGAGGATTTTTTGACAAAATTGATAAAAGACTTGATCTGTGAAAAAAATTTATTTAAATTATTGCTCGTATAAAGGTGAATAATTAAAGAGGCCGCGATATCGTAGACATAGAAAGATCGAGATAACACACGGACAATCCAATCTAGAGTATTTTCTACACAAATAAAGGTTTTCCAAACCGTTCTCATTTTTTCTTATTTTATAATTATCATATCCCATCCATATGCGTTTCAGTCAGGGAGTGCTGTTTGATTTTTCGGGGTGATTAAGATGATTATGATCGGTACCATTTTTATCGGAGGAAGTGTTTATGGAAATCGGTGAATTAAAGAAAATGAAAATATCTGAACTGACCCAGTTGGCTCAGGACATGGATGTTCCCGGATATTCGGGGCTGCGGAAACAGGAATTGATCTTTCGCATTCTGGAGGCACAAACACAGAAGGACGGGAATATTTTTTCCGACGGGGTTCTGGAAATTCTGCCGGATGGTTACGGTTTTCTTAGATCCTCCGATACGAATTATCTTCCCGGGCCCGATGACATTTATGTCTCGCCGTCCCAGATCAAGCGGTTCAGTCTCAGAACCGGCGATATCGTTTCCGGGCAAATCCGGCCTCCTAAAGACAACGAGCGTTTTTTCGCTTTGATCAAAGTCGAGGCGATCAACTTCGAAAATCCCGAAGAAGCCAAAAGCAAAATTTTGTTCGATAATCTCACGCCTCTCTATCCGAAAGAGAGAATCCAGCTCGAATCAGAAGCCAAGGATTATACGACCCGCATCATGGATATGCTCACGCCAATCGGGAAAGGGCAGCGCGGACTCATTGTGGCCCAG
>CAZIAH010000051.1:0-28325 GCA_964537715.1 uncultured bacterium
ACCAGTAATGGAGAGCTTATAAACAGTCGCCAGGGATATTATAAATTCCATGAAAATTGGTTTAAAGAAACGAATTGGGAAATGCCAGTGGAGCTATTGGAAACTCATGAGGCTAAGAATAATGGTTATACCATCGCTATTTTTCATTACAAGCAAGAATTGCCAGAAGGAGGAAAATACAATCTTGATTCCTATTTCACATTAATTTACCACAAAGAGAACGGAAAATGGAAAGTTATTGCTGATATTTGCACGCCAATTAAAAGATATTTTTCTGGATTTGATCCTGAAATAGAATATGATTCCAGGCAAAAATATCTGTTTGATATCATTGAAAATCGCCGAACGGTTCGCAATTTTAAATCCACACCAGTACCTCGAGAGCATATTATGAAAATTATAGAGTCTGCCCATTTCGCACCGACCGCTGGAAATCAACAACCTTGGAAATTTTTAGTTATTCAGGATAGAAACAAACTGAATAAATTGAGAGAAGAAGCACTCTCGTGGTATATGGAATCATACACAAGCCATAAAATCCATGACATGAAGGAACTGGAATCAACCGAAAAAGCAATAAAAGCAACATTGAAGAATGTGCTTTCTGCACCCGTATATATTGCCGTGTTGGTAGATTCAGAAGCAAAATATCCCGACTATATTATATATGATGGATCACTGGCCGCTGGATATTTGATGATCTCTGCCAGAGCATTAGGATATGGAACAGGATTTTTTACTACATTTTTCCCTGAGAACAAGATGAAAATGTTTTTTAATATACCCAATCACTATAAGCTCATCTGTTTCACTCCAATTGGCATTCCTGTGGAGTGGCCAGAAAAACCGAGCAAAAAGACTTTAGAGAAACTCGTTATTTTTGATTCATTCTAAAATTTTGCCTTTCTGGCGAATCTTTTGGATCAGCTAAATTTTTTTGTGATCCGTCCTGGAGTAAGAAATCCAGGCACTGAATTGTTGGGCTAAAAAGCCCAACAATCACTGAAATTAGTAGGATTCTGCCATTACGATAATATTAATAGGATGAAAAATGATCAAGCCATTTCAATTATTTATTGTTTCCGCATCCTTATTCTTTTTAATTCTTTCCTGTGAAAAATCAATGGAACCTATTCAAAGTGTTTGTGATTGCAACTCGGATGAAAATACCATGAACATGGTTTTCAGTTACGGTGTCGGATCAAAAAACATCTTAAACACGTTTGAATGCACCTATACCAAAGACATGGTAATGGATCCTTCGATTACGATTTTTTTTAAATTGACAAAATCAGAACTGGATTCCATTTATGAGAAAATGAATAATATAGATTTTTTTTCTTATCCGGATACTTTTCAAGTAATTGTTACAGACGACATAATAGGAATGATAACCCCGTTTTCAACCTATCAATTCCATATTGAATCAGATACAATACAAAAAAACCTGTACTGGGAGGCCAATATCATCAATCCGGATCAGAAGGCCGAAAAACTTCGAGACTTAATTCATACTATCATAAAAATAATCAAATCCAAAGATGCATATCAACAGCTGCCAAATCCACGAGGAGGGTATATATAAAAATTCGGAGCAGAAGCTCCGTAGTTATCCACCCTGGATTATGAAATCCAGGGCGATCCAGGACCACGGCCAACGATTTAAAGCGTTGCTTTTTCCTGAAACCTTGCGAAGATGTCATAAACCAATAATCGAAAGACTACCATTAATGAAGAGCTGGATTGCACTGTTCCGCGGTATCAATATGGTCGGCCAACACCTGCTGCCAATGAAGGAACTGGTTGCGCTACTGGAGGGACTCGGTGCGTGCGATGTGAAGACATATCACCAGAGCGGCAACGCGGTGTTCCGGCATCGGGGTAAGGATGCCGCTAAACTGGCGGGGAGGATCAGCGCCGCGATCGGGAAGGAATACGGATTCGAGCCGCTCGTGATTCTGCTGGGGGCGGAGCAGCTGGCGCGGATTATTGCGAACAACCCGTTTCCCGAGGGCGAGTCTGAGCCGGGCCTGCTGGCTGTGGGATTTCTGACGGCCGTGCCGGAACAACCGGACCTGGAGGCGCTGGAAGCGGTGAGAAAGAAAAGCGAGCAGTTTGCGCTGCGCGGCGAGGTGTTTTATTTTCTTGCGCCGGAGGGATTCTACCGGTCGAAACTGGCGGGGAGGATCGAGCGATCGCTGGGTGTGGCCGTGACGGGCCGCGCCTGGAGTTCTGTGGTGAAGGTGATGGCGATGGCGAAGGAGATGGGGTGAAGACATTTTTGATCGCCCTGGACATCCGTATTCAGGGTGCTGAACTGTTGGGCTTCTTGGCCCAACAATACTCTAAGAAGAAAATATGATGGGAGGAATCATGAAGAATTTTATTTTGATTATCGCAATCGCTTTTTTGGTGATGAGTGCTTGCACTCAGAAAGTTGATCTCGAAACCGAAAAGGCAAAAGTCAAAGCTGTGATCGACCAGAATTCACAAGTAATGGTCACTGAGGACATGGAATTGCTTTCCAAAATCTATGCACATGATGACGATATGGTGATTTTCGGTACCGATGCTGCCGAGCGCCTGGTTGGGTGGAAAACAATTAAAGAGACACTTCAGAAACAGTTCGCTAACTCAGAAACCAAAAAGGTTACAACCAGGGACGAAATCATCAAGGTTCATGATTCAGGCAAAGTGGCCTGGTTTTCGGGGATCATGGATTGGGATGTGATCGCTGATGAGCAACCAGTCAAACTGGAAGGTGTAAGAATCACTTCCGTTCTTGAGAAACGAAATGGCAATTGGGTTTTCGTACAAGCGCACATCTCTGTTCCCGTAAGTGGCCAAGCATTTAAATATTAGTTAAGTAAGTCGGGATTGATCCCGACGAAAACAACGATACTGTCGGGGTAAACCCCGGCCTACAAACTGTTCGTCCGAAGTTGTACTTCGGACGCCTTTGCCTCCTTATCCGTTCCGAGTTCAAGTCGGAACGAGCGGGAGCAATCTCTTTTTATTCATCATCTAAAAATTAATTAATAACGCTTGACATCAAAGAATTTTTTCGATATATTTATTCACTCAAACAGGATAAATAGTAAATGCATTCAACATTCACCAAAACAACGAAGATGATGAAGAAGACCCGCCTGATCGTGGGATCGAGTTGAATGCGTCTGTATCCAAATTAAAAAAGACAACCTTACAAAATCCCGCGAAAATCAAAATCGTGGGTTTTTTTTTGACATGCGCTGGACAAGAAAACATTTCGAACACAAAGAAACCATTGTGACCATTCTCTGCGAGGGAAAATACATCCGGGTAGGCGAAGAAAGGCTGTTGCAGTGCCGGAAGAATCTGGAAGCTTATATTCGGAAAGATCCTGAATTCGGAACGACACACGCGCCTCATGAGCCGATCCGGGGTGCGGAGAAATTTATTGCCCGGATGTGTACGGAAAGCGCCAAAACCGGTGTGGGACCGATGGCTTCGGTGGCTGGCACCTTTGCACTGGAAAGTTTGACAGCCATACTCCAAGCCGGTGCAGAAGAAGCTATGGTGGACAACGGCGGAGATATCGCATTGCAGGTTCGGGAACCGGTAACAATAGGTATCTATGCAGGAAATTCACAGATTAAGGACTTGGCATTTGTCATTGAGCCAGGGAATAGACCATTGGGAATCTGCACCTCCTCCGGCACAGTGGGTCACTCATTCAGCTATGGCAAAGCCGACGCGGCTGTGGTGATTTCTCACAATGCGGTTCTGGCGGATGCGGCAGCCACGGCACTGGGCAATCGGATTAAAAGCCAAAACGATTTACAGAATTGTTTCGAATTTTTTGAGGAATTGAATGAAATTCAAGGGGCCATGGTGGTTTACCAGAACGAAGTAGCACTGTGGGGCAAACTGCCGGAGATCATCCGCTGCCCCATGAATCAGGAACGGATTACAAGGGGGAAGTTTTAAATATTGTCATGCTGAATTTATTTCAGCATCTAAAAAAGAATAGACCCTGAAACAAGGTTCAGGGTGACATATTTTTTACACTTAATATTCAGTTTCTTAAATATAACAAGGAGACAGACATTGATCGTCATGAAATTCGGCGGGGCATCATTGAAAGACCCGGAATCGCTGAAACGTATTGCAGAAATTATCAAAGCAAACAGTTTTTCAAGGCGGCTTGTGGTGCTCTCGGCCATCGGAGGGATCACCGATAGATTGATCCAGGCCACGGATCAAGCACTGAATGACGAGAAAAAGTTAGACGCGACACTCAATGAAATCGAAAACATTCACGAGCATTTTATTCGGGAATCTATCCCGGACAGCCGCATCCAATCATCCGTGCAAAAAGAAACTCAGAAAATCATCGCTTTGCTGAAGCGTCTGCTCAAAGGTATTGCCTACACACAGGAGGCCACACCCAAAACCCGCGATCACATTTTGACACTCGGCGAGCGCATATCCGTGTGTATCATGACCGGACTGCTGAAAATCATCGGCGTGAAAGCGCAGGCCGTGGAAACCGACCGGATCGGATTGACCGCATACGGCCGGTACGGCGCAGGTAGCGTTAAGCAAACTACTGCCAGAAAAAATCTGCCTGAATATCTTCATCCTCTGTTTCAATCGGGAATTCTCCCTGTGGTCACAGGATTTTTTGGCAGCACGGATGAGGGGTTCCCCATCACATTCGGCCGAGGCGGCTCGGATTACAGCGCGGCCATTTTCGCCGATGTGCTCGAGGCCGAGCGGCTCGAAATCTGGAAAGACGTGGACGGCTTTTTGAGCGGCTCTCCGGAAATCGTCGAGGACGGGCGGCTCCTGAGCAACCTTTCGTATGATGAAGCCGCGGAACTCGCCTATTTTGGCGCGTCGATTCTTCATTCGAGAACCGTGGAGCCCCTGCTCGACCGCAAAATTCCCATCGTGATTCGAAACACCTTTCATCCGGAAGGTATCGGCACCTGGATCGGAGCGGAACGCCATCGCAGCGAAGGAATACTCAAAAGCGTGACATTCGACCGGAACGTCGCCATGCTGCGGCTTCACGGCGCGGATGTGGGTCATGCAGTCGGCCTGCTCTCCTCGCTCGTTTCCCATCTCAGTGAAAAACAGATTAATATCCGCTCGGTGATGACCTCGCAAACGTGCATCAACATTCTGCTGGACCGGAAAGACTGTCGGCAGAGCCATCGTGAAATTCAGTCTATGGAATTGAATGGGATCGATGTCATCGAATCGGTTGAAAATATCGGGCTGGTTGCGGTGGTCGGCGAAGGAATGTTCGAAACGGAAGGCATTGTCGCAGGTGTGATTCAATCCCTGATCGAGCAGGGAATCCACATCGAACTGATTTCATCCGGAGCTTCCAAAGTGGCAGCATACTTTATTGTCCGGGAAGACCGTCTGGAACAAGCGGTCCGAGCTGTACATAACACGTTTTTCAAAAGAGATGAATAATTAGGAGTGCCGGTTTCAGAAAAGTAAAAAATCTCATAAGCATTTGATAAGCAGGGAATTAGAACTAAAAAGTTTACGCTGCGACTTAAAATCGACTTGCCATCCCGAACCAGTCAATAATATAGTATTTAGAATCGGGATGGCGCCCCGCTTTCGCGGGATCAAGTGATTGAAATTTTAAGATATTGAAGACAAAAACATGCGGTTAACGAAAAGAACACTTTGTTTTTGGCCTTTTTGTCGTGCCCGCCGGCAGGCAGGCGGCCAACGGAGCCTGATATTTTCAAGATTACTGCTCAGGGGTGGGCATCATTTTTTCCCGTAGAGGCTCTGCCTCTACGATGAATGTCCAACTTCCGCAAGGGCAGGAGCCCTTGCGGGACAAAATGGGAGGGCATCATTCCGCATGATGCGGAATGGCGAATGGGAAAGGTTGGGTGGACATATTCTTGAGCTTTTGTCTTTGAAAACTTGTACAAATTCAGGCATTGCAAAAAGGCATGTTTCTTTTGTCTTCAATAAATTTGTTATACTATAGCTTGATCCCGCTCTGGGGGAGTACTTTTCTTTGCGCCAAAGAAAAGTACAGATCCTTAATAAGAATAACTTGGAAGGATTCTTTCTTACTTATTCGATCAAAAGATTCTGACCAGACACTCATGATGAATGATAATGGAACTTGTTGATTATTTATTTCCAAGACTCCTCAGGAATTCCCGAACTTCGATATGATTATGAAGATAGTACTTCGCCTTTGTAATACCCAGACCCACTTTAATCGAATATCCCCCTTTGGGAATCGCTTCGAAAAGATCCTCGTCGGTCCAATCGTCTCCGACGGCCATAATAAAATCCCATGTTCTGTTGGATGTCCAAAACAGAGCCGCCCGGCCCTTATTCACTCCCCCATTCTTGACTTCGATGACCTTGTTTCCTTCGAGAATCACCAGATTTAAATTGGCGGTCAAACCGAGAAGCGTTTCTTTCAATTCAATAGCCCTCATCGGACCCAGTTCCGTATCCGCTTTCCTGTAATGCCAGGCCAGAGAAAACGATTTTTCCTCAATAAAAGACGCCGGAGTCCGGTCTACAAAAAACTCGAATATCGGTCGGATTTCTGTTTTCCATTCATCATGAATCGGCTCGATTGTGTGCCACTTCCCTCCCCTCTCCTTGATCCAGACACCATGTTCTGCAGACATACCTAATTTCAATCGTCCGAACCAGCTATCCAGCGTCTTCCTGTCTCGGCCACTCACAATAACAACCTCATTCTCAGGATCACTGATCAGCATTTTAAACAATCCGATGATTTCATCGTCCGGTTTGGCATTTTCTGGTTTGGAAGCAAATGGAACCAGTGTGCCGTCGTAATCAAGAAAAATCAGTCTTTTCCCGGCTTGAATATATTTTTTAAAGAGTTGTTTTTGGATTTTCAGTGTCAATTTCTTCGAACCGATTTCTCTTTGAATATTTTTAGTCTGATTGAGTTTGGTCATAAAATCACTGGCCCAGGCTTCCACATTGTAGCGTTTCAGTCGTGTTTTCATAATCCGGTTTCGTTCGACCTGCTCATCCTCATCCATAAGAAGTGCTTCCTGAATCGCATCGGCCACATCATGCTTGTTGTTCGGATTAACAACAATGGACTCCGAGAGTTCGCTCACAGCTCCGGCCATCTCGCTGAGTATAAGCACGCCCCGGTCATCTTTTTTACTGGACAGATACTCTTTGGCAATTAAATTCATACCGTCCCGCAACGGCGTCACGAGAGCCACATCGGAAATATGATAGAGTGAAACCAACCGTTTGAAATCCATAAACTGATACAGATACCAGACCGGCATCCAGCCAATGGTTCCGTGCTTTCCGTTGATGCGCCCGACCAGCTCATCCACCTGTTGCTTGAGTTGTCTGTACTGATCGACTGTGGTTCTGGAAGGAACAGCGACCAATATCAATGTCACCTTCTTTTTATACTCCGGATATTTTTCCAAAAAATAATCGAACGCTTCCAGACGTTTTGAAATGCCTTTTGTATAATCGAGCCGATCTATAGAAAGAATGACCTTGCATCCGCCTTCGATCCGACAGTTTTGCTTGATATCGAGGGTCCATACCGGATCGGGTTCCGCACTGGCAAATTGATCGAAGTGGATCCCCATGGGAAACGCATCGATCTTGACGATCCGGTTCTCCAGAGTGATTTGCCCGAAAGTATGCTCGTATCCAAGAAGTCTCCTGACACTACTCATAAAATGACGCACGTAATCGTAAATATGAAACCCGATCAAATCCGCGCCCAATACGCCTCTGATGATTTCTTTTCGCCACGGCAGAAGCCTGAATATTTCATAGGAAGGAAAAGGAATGTGTAGAAAAAAACCGATACGTGTATTCGGTAATTTTTCGCGGATCATCTCCGGAAGCAGCATGAGCTGATAGTCATGAATCCAGATGGCATCTCCTGGTTTGGCAACTTTTATCACGGCCTGTGCAAACAACCGGTTGACGTGCCGATAGGATTCCCACAATTCATTATCATACACGGTATAATCTGAAAAATAGTGAAAAAGAGGCCATATTGTTTTGTTGCAAAAACCCGAATAGGAAAGCCGGATGTCTTTTCTTGACAGAAAAACAGAAACACTGTCGTATTGTTCCATTAATTTTTTTTCAAGATCTTTTTTTTCCCGTGCGTTTACGACATTTACCGGAAGCCCGCACCATCCGATCCAGGAACTGTCGTAGGTCTGATAAAACGACCGCAATCCGGTGGCCAATCCACCTACACTCTTTTTGAAATTAAATACCGCTTTCTTCTTTTCGACAGTTACTGGCAAGCGATTCGAAACAAGCAACAATCTTTGCATATTCATATCCAATCACATCTTATTTCATTCCGGCAAGAGGGTATCGGCAGAAGAATAAAATCCATACAATCTTGTCAGCAATGGATTAATATTGATAACTAATTTATCCGAAGATCGATCCAATGTGCAATGATTCCGGCAATCGGAGGAAAAAAGAACGTACAGGCGAATCGTATGGCTGCAAACTTCCATCCCATAATGCCAATATCCATTGGCAGCCGCTGAAGTGCCCACAGAGACCAGCCTGTGAGAAATGCGACCATGACTCCCACACCCGCACCTGCACGGAGCAATCCAGCTGCGATCGGCAGGCTGACATAGGGACCGCCGGGCGTGAGTGCGCCAACCACCGTACCGATAAAAATTCCCTTGATGCCGGATTCTTTTCCGATCCACTTGGTAAGAAACTCATGGGGAACAAGCACCTGAATCATCCCCGCAGCTATAAATGCAAAGATGAGCATGGGAAGAATAGTGATCGTCATTTGAAGTCCTTTGGACAATCCTTGGATGTGTTGATTCTCTCCCTTGATCACGCCGATGACGATCAACAAAACCGCAATCAGCCCCATAACAAGCGTCGGTAATAGCATCTGGTTTACACCTTTATTTTTGAATTTTCCCTGTTTCATTGTTAGCTGCTTATTCATCACTTGCCTGTCGGAAAGAATTGTTATTTTGAATCGTGCCGTTTGAATTTTTCTAAAATGGAAGCAATCAAATTCTTTTCATTGATGGCTTTCAGGCCGAAATAGTAGATCAGGAAAAAGGGGATGGACAAAATAAATCCGGGCAGTCCTTTCAAATATATATGCGGCTGGTCCACATTTTGAATAATGTAAAGACTGGTAAACAAAACAATAATCCCTCCAACCACCAGGCAGATATTATAAAAAATGGCCTGCTGCCGACCCGTCCGTTCGTTCCATTTGGTTACATTTTTTAGATATTCCTTCTCCTGCTCCGAGAATTTCTTTTCCATCTCAGTCCTCCTGCTGAAATTCCGCGCATTCAACCCTAATCAAACCGACCCTTGCTCCTAACCGCACAACACAGGTATTGAATGAAGAAATCCGGAATGTGTTGATCTTCTCACTTCGTATTTTCTAACTTTGTATCATTGCTGCAGACAGATACCCGACCGTATACTGACCTGTTTGTTTCTCGCCTGTGATATCGCCTGAATTCGTGTGGTATAAAATTTTCACCTGATTCGCACCCAGCCGTTTGGTGACATCGAGTACGATTGAAATGGGAACTTTGCCGCAAACCGTACAATCGGAAGGGGTCAATACCTTTCGTATCTTTTCCATATGATAACCTGCAAGTGTATCAATCACTCTCTGATCACTTTTGACCACTTCTTCGTAACTCGAAATGTGATGAAGATCCGAACTGGCGACGAAGAGCGTTCTTTTCTTCCTGGCAATTTTCACCAATCCGGTCACAATATCCTCGCACGAATACATATCACGCATACCCACCATGATCGGAATCAGTTGAAATTCGCCCAGAATCACCTGCAAAAACGGCAATTGAATTTCGAGTGAATGTTCATTGTCATAAGATACAAAATCCAATCTCACTGTCTTTGAAAGTGCGTCAATGGATTCCTCGTCCACTGGAACACGCCCAAGCGGCGTTTCATAGAAAGAAGTGCGGCAAATGACATACCCATCTGAAAACATCCGGTGAAGTGGAGAGACAATAACGACGCGATCAAATTGGTAATTCGACAACAATTTATATCCATACGCCGCTGTCTGTCCTGAGAATTCATATCCGGCGTGGGGACTGATCAATCCCATGAGATTCCCTTTGATGGATGGAAGTTTCACATTGGCGAAATAGCGATCAATCGTTTGACGAAGTTCCTTCGGATCACCAGGATACCAACCCTTGCCTGCCAAGATGGAGGGTCTGACACTTTCATGCATGATCCATCCCCTTACTTATGGTGAATTTCAATAATGTCCCTGTCTTCCAGTACATGATCTCTTTCTACCCTCTGACCGTCGTACTTTTCAGAGCCCCAAAGCCTTGCATACTTCATTCTATCCGCCAACTCGTTATGAATCACTTTGGCGGCATCAAAAACAGTACTGCCGTAAGGTAAAACATAAGGCTTATCCAAATCTTCTTTCCGACCAGGTATCTTTGTGTAAATGCGTATGACCTGCAATGACTGAAAAACCTTTTCTTTTAAGATATCCAAATTGGCACGACTTTTTACCGAAACAAACACAATTGGGAATTGACTCTCGTATTCTTTAAATAACGACTCCCCTTTTAGATCCGCACCGACCGTATCGGCTTTTGTTCCCAGAATAATTGTGGACTTTGCCGCAATGGTTCCCTGGGGATGTTTTTCTCCGCGCCGTGTCAGGACAAGATGCTGATTTTTTAAAATTTCACAAATCTGCCTCACTTGCAGTTCCGGCTGTTCGCAGGAAAGGTCGGCGAGACAGAGCACCAGATCGGCCAGACGAATCAGATTGAAAACCCAGTACTCAGTAAAATTGACAGAAACAGGTGGCATATCCACAAGCTGAATTAGAACGTCCTCATATGCCATCATACCGCACACAGGTTTGAAAGTCGAATAAGGATATTCGGCCACCTGGACATGGGCATTCGTCAACCCGGAGATGATCGAAGATTTTCCCGCATTCGGCAAACCGACAAGGACAATCTGCCCCACACCTTCCCGCGGAATGTGATCGGGTGCCGAAGATTTTCCCTTGACCTGTTTCCTTTCGGCCTGGCCCTGTAATTTTGCTAATTTTCTTTTTAAATCGCCCTGTAAATGTTCAGTTCCCTTGTGCTTCGGCATAATGGCCAGCATCTCACGGAGAATAGCAAGTTTCTCCTCAATGGAACCGGCCTCACGATAACGTCTTTCCGCAGCGTAATAATCCGGAGGTAAATTCGCAGGCATAACGATGCAGTTAACAATTTTTAAATAAATTACTAAAACAATTCCGGTTCGAACCTGTCGTATATCCCGCTTACAGAAATCCTGATCAAAACCGGAAACAGGACTATCTAATTATACCCATTTACGCAGTGAATGTCAACTGCTTTTTAAAAGCCATTCTATATAAAAAAAGGAACCTGTCAATCAGGTTCCCATAATGAAACTCATTTCAATTACTGAATTTTGGTCGAAATTTAAATATTCAATGATTTTTCATCCTAGAATAAGAATTTGCTAAAGTTTAGTAAATCATTGATATCATTCGCCTGTGTCGACCGCCCTGGCAGAAAAAGTTTCTATTTCTCCATTTCTTCTGTCCGCCACATACAATTGAAGATCTGAACCGTAACCTACGGAAATGATATCATAGATATCGCCCCGCTCGATATTCCGGGGTAGAATCGTATCCCAATAAATACCGTCCGCATTGATCAGATGAATACCATTGCGGTCCGATACAAAAATCTGCGGTTGATGATAAAAATGGGTGCCATTTAAAAAGATGCCTTCCTTGTCTTCGGCAATCGCAATCCGATTGGGGAAAACAAAATGAACGGGTTTTCCGACTGTCGAAGAAGAATTTTTGCCGAAACTTCCGAAAGATCGGATAAACCTCCCATCGGATTCAAAAACAGCCACACGATGATTCGGCCAATCCACGATGTATATCTTTCCTTCTCTGTCTATCGCGATTCCTTCGGGACTGCCCAGGGTGTCTTCTTTACTATTGGTGACCAACGACAGCGCTCCCTCTTTGGAAAGCATGGCGTCATTTCTATAAACAAGCAATTCACTGCTCTCGCTATTCACGACAAGAAACCGATTTAAAACTTCGGAATAGCAGATATCCCGTAAAGTTATTTTTGACTCGAAGTCTCTGAATAAAAATGTATTGGACATGATTGACAGGCCGTCAGAAAGCAAGATCGTGTTTCCATCCAATCGCTTGGTAAAGGGAACAGATAACGCCTGGATTTTCTTTCCGAATCCTTCACTTTTAAAAGACAAGCGCTGAACAAGCGATACGATAACATACTCGACGCCGGGCTGGGAGAACTGATGGTCTTCAACAAAGGGATAACAGCCGTTGCTCTCGACCCGAATCTCCCAAGATTGATTCAACGGGATGGGTGCTTTTTGATAAAATCCGTGCTGATTCTTTTCGATGGGGATGCGGTTCAAAGTAACAAGAGGCTCCTGATAAATGCCCCTGGGCAAAATGACCTGAAGTTTCAAACCGGATGTAATCGCCGGAACTTTTTCTCTGATTCCCGCTGTTTGATCCCCAAAATCTCTTTGTCTGAACCGCGATACCGGAAGACGAAAAAACGAAGGATAGATTGTCCTCTTGGGAGCCCCGTACTTCAAATAGTATTGAATCGCCTGTTCGATAGTTTGCCTTCGAATATAATCTAGATCGGCGAATTTCTCGAGAGAAATAATTTCTCTGTCGATGACGAGCAGCCGTTCCGGAAATTGGACACGATTGATCTCTATTCCTTGAAGCTGTGTCGAATCTCCAACCATTTGACTGCTTTGGATACCCGCCTGAGCATTGTTGTACCAGAATTTCCCCTCGGATTGCCCGCGAGTCTTCCTCATTACAGTCTCATAACAACGTTTTGCGGCCAGTTCGTTGCCGCTGATACGAAAAATTTCTCCCAAATAATAAACAGAACGAAGACTGTGTGCCTCATTGATCAACTGGATAAAAATAGGTCTGGCTTTTTCATACAAGGCGCTTCGTCGACCGGGTTTGGATTCATGTTTGGCAGCTGCAAAATAACTCCTCGCCCGAACATACATACTTTCATAACGATATTCGCCGGTCGTATTTCTTAACGTATCCGCCGCTGCCATATATAAATTTCGTTTGTCTGCCGAAGTTTCCTGTATTTCCGCTTTTAAAAATAGAGACAGTCCCCTGTAAAAGGAAGTCTCATTGGATCTTCTTGGTTCGGTAATCTTATATAATTTTTCCAGGTAGTTCAGATAGGGAATGCGTTCTTTCCCGATCACCCGCGTTGCCCTCTCTAACATGTGTCTGATCAGATAGAATGCATCATCGAGTCTTTTCTCCGTATTGGGTCCGCTCAGAATTTCTCCCCAAATCGATTCACCCAATCCCACACGAACAAGTTGAAGCAGAAATTTTTTCTGGTCACGAAGATCGGTATTTTGGGGAGAGAATTGTTCCAGTTGCTGTTTCAAAGCAGCTAAAGATTTCTGATCATCGGCACCTCTGTCGAATCTGAGAAGAAATATTCTGAATCGGGCGTCTTCTCGTAAAATGTTCAACCTCGGATCAAAAAGAGGACTCTCGGAATTCTGCAAAAAGCGTTCAAATTGAGATTCGGCTTCATCCATATTTGCTGCAAACTGGGCCCATCCCAACCAGTATAAGGCTTCCGGAATATCCTTTGCGGCCTTCATATACATACTGGTATTGAAATCCACAAGTCTCCGATACTCATCACTGGTAATATTAGAGTTATGGTCCCTGAGCCCCTGCAGTAAATATTTCTCGGATTGCAGATCACTGCTTTTGATACTGTCTAAAACACTGTTAAACTGATATCGATATATTTCATCATTTGTCAGCAAATAGAGTGATAACAAATCATAAGCGCGGGAATAGGATGTCAGTGGTTCGAATTTTATTTTCAGAAAATGATCGGTATTTTGGAGCACGGAAGGGTAATGGGTCTGCTGATACAAAGCGACCGCCGTTGCAGTTGCATTCTCCTTTTTCATCGAATCATGAAGCTGTTCGAAAACCGCGTTGTTCAATCCTTGATAAAGATGTCCCCATTCACTCATAATATCCTGAATTTTGAAAGATGCACAAGTGCGAAAATCAACAGATCCCTGATCTTGATTCACGATTTGCCTAAAACTATTCCTGGATAGATTCAGATTGCGAATGGCTTCCTGTATGTATTCGATCGCCTCACCCGTGTTTCCCGATACAGCCGAAAGATAATGATACCAGCGGGCCGTTCGGAACTGCGTTTCTCCGACCATGTACTTTGCATATAAGCTTAGGGTATCGCTTTCCGAAACTGTTAAGCGGTTGAAATCATCGTAAGCTTTCTCCAAATATACGACCGGATTGTCCACCAATTCCGCAAGTCGAAAATAACTCCAGGCTCGCTTATAAATAACATCGTTTTTCTTAGAAGCATAAATCGAATTCAGATCAGACTGATTGAGCGACTCGTAAAAAGCATCGACTGCATTGGTAAAAAAAGAAATGGATCGATCTGGCGACAATTCATCAATACCCAGCGTGTAGTTACTTTCTCCAATATAATAACTGGCAATACCTTTTTCTGCCGAATGGGTATCCCCCCACTGCGTCATCGAATCGATGGCCGCTTCGTACTGTCCTTGATTAAAAAGATCGATTCCTTTAGACCGATAAAATTGCTGAGCGAATGCACTGTAACACAAAACACTGATCAGTATAAAAGCGTTGTATAATGAACGCATGGAATAATCCTCACTTTTATTCGGACAAACTTTAAATTCATCCGCCAATTTGGAGTTCACTGTTTTTTAATCCATCGATCAAATGGATCTGCCCTGTATAAATCGGAATGTGCCTTGGGATAGAATCCTTTCGCTTCAAACCGTTTAAATTGATAATTACCTTTTTCCCTTTGGAAGGGAGATTAAACCAGAATTTAATGGTTCCCTGTTTATAGGGAGTGTATATCCACGTCTTTAACGCTTTCTGAATCATCAATCCTGCCTCGGTATGTCCTTCCATCAGAATGTCCTTTTGCGAAAAAAGAAGCCGTCCTTGATCATCAATCGTACAGGTCACTTTGACATCGGCATGCGGATCGGTTAGTTGCAGCTGCAGAAAATCTAGACTGTGAACGCCCGCTCTGGATAAATCTATAGAAAAAAACAGAGGTTGTATCTGCGGTCCGGTAATTTCAATTCCTTTGATGCCGGGTCTCGGAGGTATGGTTAATTTTTTCTCCTGTCCAGCATAGGAAACCTGAATGTTCGTTTCCGGAAGGCAAATCCAGAGATATGTTCTGATGAGAAATAAAATGAAAACAGCAGCAAAGATCGATTGAATGCATCGAACCAGAATCACATTTTTGATCTTAAAATATTTCATATTGATCTATCAAACATTTAAAAATCGATTCGAAGATTCTTTCTTCTGTTTCCTTTGGAATCTTTCTCGATCACATTGTAAATACGCCTGCAAAATCGAATATCATTAAACGTTCCACCTACGCAGCCATACTTTATATTTCTATATTGGGTATTGGATATTCTTTCGATGACATCGACAACGTGAAAATATGGAAGTTCATTCGGACACCGAATGAGAATGAAATAATTCGTAAAGGGATCCTGATTGGCTAAACCGATCAAACGGTTGATTTTGCTGTCCATTTGATCAAGCGAGATCACATTGTTTGACATCAGATCGGATAAAATCCGGTCCCGCAGGTTGGAATCACTGAGATAACCATAATTCTCTTCGATGGATTCGACGACTGTCGAAGCTTCCTCATCGAGCCAAAATATCTGATTTTCATCGACAAACTGAATGAGCAGCTGTGCCCTGCCCAAAACATTCTTTGGCGTAGGAATATAGAGACTTCTTTCCTGCAAACTCAATTTAATAACAAAACTCGTCACCAGGAAAAAAACCAAAAGAATAAAGATCATATCGATGAGTGAGACAAGTTCGATTTTTTCTTTACCACGTTCTGAAATCTTAATAAACATTCTGGCTTTCTTTTGCAGTTAGTGTCCTTAAAACAACACGGGGAATGGTATCCCCGTACATACTGCACTGTTCCATAATAAAATTGACAATCCTGAATTCGGTCTCTTTATCTGCTCTGATTTCAACCGAATTGGAAAGATCCGGTTTAGGGAAATGATCTTCCTTGTATTTTCGAATCGCCCATTGAATCAGATGACACGGTGCAGTTTTTGAAAAGGCCAAATCACTCATCTTGAGAAAATTATCCGGAAAAGTTGCAAATAAAGAATCTCGCTGCGCTATGTGTTTCGCCTCTTCCAAACTTAAAGAATCTTTAATTGACGGGAAAAGGGCATAGATCATTTCCGGACTTTGAACATTCGCAGGGTCCGACCGCTCGATTTGAAACAATAGTGTTTGAAGAATCCCGCCTGTTTCTTCGGTCTCGGTGCTTCTCGTCTCAGGCAAAGAAAATTCGGCACTCTTGTCTCCCCGCCGTTTTGTTTCTACCTTGGCTTGTGAAATGGACAAAGTAACCAAAGAAAAAATGAGCAGCAAAAAGATAATATCGATCAGTCCGGGTAAACTCAAACCTTTTTTTTCATTGTCTTTCTTTATAAAGGCCATAAACAATCTTTACTATTTACAGGTTATAATCTCTCGGCAACATGGACATAAATCTCTTCCCATTTAGAATAAATCCAGCTCAGTTTATTCTGATAATAGTAGTATAACAACATGAGAATAATGCCCACGAACAACCCCTCTATGGTGGTCCAGAGTGCCTCAAAAATACCACTGGCCAGCCGTCTCACAAGTGTGGTCTGTGTAATGTCCGTTTGAAGTATGGTAAGCATGGCAAATGCATGGGAGATACCTGTAGCCGTTCCAAAAAGGCCAACCAGAGGAGCCAGGGTGCCGAGGTTCCACAGCCAATCCATCAGGCTTCGTCTTCTCAATCGCTCAAGCTCGGAGGAAGCTCTGTTCTCAATCGCCCGGTCCACTTCTTTCGACGCTTCAAGCCAGCGAAATCCACCAAGTTCGTGATTTTCCAGGCCCGCATGAATGATCCGAACGGTTGGATATTGATTCCACTTCGGATCCGAGGTTTTCTTGAGCAATTTCTGAATAACACCGGCGCCTTCTTCCTTCCAGATTCGAGCATTGACAGTTTCAATATCACTGACATTCAATTTATTTCCCTGCTGGATTTCCCTTCTCACATGTTCATTCGTTTTATCAACAACATCACGCCAATCTTGAATAATTTGCTCAAATTCTTCTGAAATCCCTTTGGAATAATCTTCATCGTAATTCATCGGCAAATGAAACCGGGATTTCATCGGAAATATTTTTTTCAGACTTAAAAACCGGATACAAAAGAAAAACCAGATAACACATCCCGCAATAAAAGAATTCCATATTAAATGGAAAGCAATTTTACCAGGCTGTGTGGACCCGTCGAAAATATTTCCCCGCTCAAAGAACGCCATCGGAATACGTCCGTTAAACGGAATCCAGTTGAGCCAGCGAAACATGGAACCCGATGAAGCCGCCCGTATATTCTTCCCCGTGATGACCCAGGCCGTATCGGAAACTGCAAAACGGTTCCCGTCTTGAAATCCTTCCACCAATATACCGTATTTCCTTCCCACCCGTTTCCCGTGAAATGTAAAGAAATTGCCATGAACCGTATCTTCGGACATCTCTTTTAGTAATGTATTCTCTTCCCAGCATCTCGGCTTAAAATAAAATGGTCGGTCCGATGAAATGGGGGTATGATCTTCACCGTTTTCCTGAAAAACATCCCAAAAGACAGTATAATCCACAGATTTTGGAATACCGAGGAATTTCTGAGTGACTTGCTGCTGAACATCGGAAATATAGATTTTATAAGACGACGGACTGCCATAAAGTGTCGTAAATGATAAAACGATGATTGTGCAAAAAAACAACCGAACCTTCTGATACATTTTCTGTTTCATGAACATTTGTTCATCCTCCGTTAAAAATTGAATCCATCTCACTCCCTACCACAGAAACCATCGGGGATTTGCATCTTTCTCGTTTAAATTTCATCCATTTTGTGTCTGAATTTACGTGACAACTACTTTAAACTACTGTTCGGAATCCATATCATTGAAAAAAATAATCGATGCCCATACCCTGTACTTTCATGACAGTTCCCGTGTACCGATCCTGAATTCGACTGATGTGATAGGAAATCGGCATTCGCTGAAAATCGAATTCAATACCAAGAAAATGAAAACTTTTCAACAGTGTCTGGGGAATAATCAACTGGACGCCCAATTCCCATCCTTTTCCCATAAAGGTGCGTGGATTGTTCCCCTCTTCGGAATATCGGACACGATACAGAGGAATCCAGCCTCCCCGAATGGTTAGATAACCCTTTGGCATAACACTGTAATCACAGCCGATCAGAGCATGTTGGAGCAGGCTGGAATAGCTTTCGATCCCGGTGGCATACCAGCATATCCCGGTTTGACCGAGGGGATAAAGGGAAAAAAATCGGTTCTGTAATATCCGAAATCGCATCCCGACATCCATTCCCATACCGATCTGCGAACGAATATTAAATCTCTCTTCGAATTCGAGAAAATGGTCTCCGATTCTTTGTTGTTGAAACACAAGACCAAAATCTGAATAATTCTTCATGTGCTTTGTCGGATAAACATGATCCAGAAAAGACAAATATTGCGGAGTTCGCAAACGATTCGCATAGTAAAAATGCACGCCGTAGGGACAATGCCACACCACCGGACGCTCGAGTAATTCGGACACCTCAACTGTAAAGGTTCGTACTTCGGAAGAGATTTGATTCCCGACTGCATCTGTAGCGGTAACTTGCCAGAAATACTTGCCATGCCTTCGAAAAACACTCCTACAATTATCGAATTGCAGTGAAACCGTCCGAAAGGATTTTGGAGGAACAACTGAATAGCTTTTGACAAACCGGTGATCGTTGGTCCAGAATGTAACTTCATATTTTTGGACATCAAAATACATCGTATCCGCGCTGCTGATCGGTCTCCATAAAAATACCATCGGTCCGCTCATGACTTTTTTACCCGTGAACGGCGCGACAAGTTCAATCAGGCGGTTTCCCCAACCGGAAACTGAATGGTTCCCGGCATAAAGCGATCGGCAACCTGCGCTGATAAAAATAATCAGCAATATAAAATGGCAATGTTGTCGTAGTCTTTCCATGTGACCTGTACTTTTGGGGGCTATTTCACCGATCAATTCAACTGATGATCTCTGAAATAGTTTTCCAAAAATTCTTCCCCCAGATTTTCAAGAAACATCCAATTCGCATTTTCCAATGCATCAATCAAAGTTTCCGATTCATCCGCTACAATTTTTCCATAATCCAGATCCGGATAAAATCGTTGCGTTTCTAACAGCGAAATCGCTCCTTCATGATATTGCCTCAGAATCAAATGAATCACACCGGTAAGAAAAACTGCATCGTCGACCACATAATCGTCATGAAAAACAGGATATCTCGGGTAATCTTCATCGAGTTTATCCGGATAATTCTTCAACAGAATATCCAATGAAGTGAGAGCTGATAAATATTGATTTTTCCGCAACAGCACCTCACTCAAATTGAGAAACGAAAGGCAAACCATACTGTTCAAATTCTGTTCCTGTTCGTATCGTTTGATGGCATTTTGAAAAGCTTCAATGGCAGGGTCCCATTTGCCCAATGTTTTATAGCAGACACCAACCATGAAATAATATTTCAGGGAATGCTGCTCTACTTCTTCCAAAACAGGAATCGCAACCTCGACCTGACGTGAAGCAATGAGTGCTTCCGCGTAATTCATCAAATCTTCGTCATTCAGCGTATGCTCTGGCATCATGAAAACAGGTCTGTATTCTTCGGCTGCTTCAAAGGCCCGATTTTTCGCTTTTTGAATGTTCCCTTGTTTTAATAAGGATCTCACTTCATCCATCAAGAGTGCCGCTCGGCCCAGCCCACCTGAAAGGTCATAATATCTTCGGGCATGCGAACTGTCCTGAAAATCTGCCAACACCTTGACTGCACCATTGATTTCTTCATTGGGATAATCCGCCAATATCAACAGAAGCCGATTGCGTTTTTCTACTTCTTTTATATTTTCCTTCTCGGACATCTGTTTGAAAAATTTGGAACCGAGATCTTTTCCGGTCTGCAGGGTAAGAAAGAATCGGCTGTCGTTTGGCAGATACGGATGAAAACCGAGTGCATAATCAATCCGCATTCGGGTCGATTTTGTAAATGGAACCGCCAACCCGAAACCCAGCGAAGGACCTTCGGTTCGGTTATTGAATCCCGCTCTCGGGAAAAATGCGAATCCAGACTGAGCAATGGGGAAATATCCTTCAATCCCGAAATAATTACCCCCTTCGGCACCCGCATACATCTCCTTGTCAAAGGCAGTGATAATTTGAGAATCATCGATAAAATTTCTTAACTTTTCCCAGCTTTCAGGAATCCAATCTTTGAGAATCCAGCGATAGCTGAATCCCCAACGAAAAACGAGAGGTAGCTTTTCGATATGATTCCCAGATAGACTCCAGGAAGGTCGAACGATATTCTGCAGTGAAAGTCCGATTCGAAGTGGCACCAGATATTTCAACGCAACGACACGAAAGACCGGAGCGTGAATGGGTTGAAAAGTCAGTCCCGCATCAATGCCTCCGGACCAATGCGCCTCTGCACCTGCTGTTTCCAAGGGATCGTATTGAAGTCCAGATACATTCTGATTGATGAGTTTAAAAGTGAAACCGTATCTGAAAATTCCCCAAGGTCCCACCTGTTCACGCGCCCAGGCCACGAGGAACGCATTTTCGGACATTCCGAAATCACCCAGATAAGCGCCCGTTGGCGTGCGCTGTTCGAAACCGGCCATGCCAAAATTGATCCATCCAAATCCCAATGCCGAAGACGGTCCAATCAAAAATCGTAAAAACGAATTTTTAAGCTCTTTCCCGGGACGGGGGACCACAAATCCCAATTGTGCAAATTGACTGTCATAATACAGGTTTAAATAGGTCGAAGCAAATTCGATCCGTTTTGCACCCAGAATGCCTGCCGGATTCCAGTAAACGCCACTGGCATCATCGGCAACTGCAACGAAGGCCCTTCCCATTCCGAGTGCACGTCCACCTACACCATATCGCAAAAAGGCTCCGGGCTGTCCTGCATCTCCCTCATTCGAAAAAACATTCGTATAAACAAGAAAGGAAATGAGAATCAACAAAAGAATTTTTAGAATTGGTTTCATTGTTCCCCGCAGTTAATCGCAACGCATTTATTTGATCACTGCAATTTTGCAGTAAAGATTCTTTTTGCCATCGACAACACAAAGATACCCCCCCGTCGCTACAATATCCCCTCTTTCGTTCCTGCCGTTCCACTCAAAAAAGATATCGCTGGACACTTTTTTTACCAATGATTTGACCAGATTCCCGAATGGATCGAATATCCTCACCCGGTTAGCTCCGGGATCGTCTACTTTAATGATTGTTATTTCTCCCTCCGCCGGATTAAAAGGGTTTGGGAAACAGACCATTTTGTTTTCTTCCCCTTCATAAGGCCACCAGAATAGAGCAACCGATTTTTCTTCGGAAAGCTGGCCGGCCACGTCCAAAACCCGCACGCTCAGTTCTGCGACTTCTCTTTGTAGAGAACACATGGTATAGGGAATCGCCTGGTTTAAAGAATCGATAGGCGGAAGAATGGGATAGTACACAGTATTATCACAGCTTTCACTTTTCTCGTGAACAGCCACCTGCATGACCTTGCCAAAACTGTAATCGGAAGCGATCACATCGATGTGAATGGTCGGTCCGATGGTCCAGTTCAATCCTTCCGTTTGCTGAAGATGGAGTACGTTCATTTGCCATAAATTGGGAGGACTGGCATCCTGTATGGAAGATTCCGGCTCAGACCAGTAGCTCATGGAATAGTTATGTGCCGGATCCTCCGCATAATACCGCAAACGATAATTGATAGAAATTCCTTCCGGCAAACCATTCGGCGGATTGGTAAATGCTGCCGAATCCACATTGGCCTTGGGAAAGGCCCAGAGTTCAATGTCGTTGAAAGTCGCCTGAACTTCATAAAACAGTAAACGCATATTCAGAGCTGATACGAGGGCTTCGATACTGTCCCGGTTCCAGAAAATCGTGTTTGAAAATCCCCAGGTATATTCCGGTTCGGGATAAAGAGCCGGTGCAGGAAGGGACGGTTCCAAATCGTTCGGCATCGATGCCAGATAAATTTCTATTTCGGAATCGGTTTTCCATTCCGGCCTGCGTTTAATATCTACGGCCCCGAATGCCTGTACAATATAAAAAAGCATCGACAGGACACATAAAATCGCGCACCGGAAACCAAAAAGACAATCTTTCCTCAACGAATCTCCAAATAACAATGCCGTTCCCCTTCTATTTAATATACATCATTTTAAATTGTTTTTGAAATACCTGCTTCTGCTCTGTCTTCATGGAAACACGCACAAGGTAAAGACCCGAAGCAGCCGAGCGCCCGCTTTGATCTCTTCCATACCAGTAAATCGTATGGTAACCGGCGGATTTATTTTCCTCGACAAGCGTGCTTACTATCGATCCCAATAAGTTGTAGATTCGGACCTCGACAAAACCGTCTTCTGGAATTTGATAATTGATGCGGGTGGTTCCATTGAACGGATTGGGATAATTTTGATGCACATCGAATGTTTCCGGAATTTGACTCTGATTCAAATAAGGATCGTTCCCTTTTTCAAGATCATCTTCTCCGGTGTACCAAATCAGATTGGACCATCCGCTCTCGACATCGCTTTCGTTCCTTACCCGCGCCTTCACCCGAAACCATGTCGTATCCAGTTCAATGGCCCCCCATCCCGTTTCACAGACAAAATCGGGTCCTTCGATCCAGCCATTACTCCGGCAGAGAAGATGTTCCGTGAATTCCTGCCGGGTCGTATCGATTTCATAAGCGAGTCTAAAATGGGCCGAATCCATTGCGATCTCGACAAAATACTCAAATGTCAGGGAATCCGACAAAATAGGTCGAATCGTGCAGGCTCGAAACTGGGTCGGTACGGGTGGTTCCGGCGTGGGAATATACGGCGATGGCACAGCATGCATCAGTTCTCTGTCCGTTTCATTTCCCGCACTATCCACACTGACGATCTGCCACTGATAATTGCTATTATCTGCTGTCGATGAATAACGATAGTATTGAATATCGGGATGAACCGGAATCTCAGCTACCGGAATAGGATGAGAATCTTGCAAACCAATTCGTTCAACTCGATAGTAAGCCACATTTCCCAAAAGCCGGTTCCATACATTCTGATGATCTGAATCGGGAACTTCGACACCTGCTCCGCTCCATCGAAGATAGGTGACAGTCGCATCCGATTTTTTATAACTGGCTTTCAGTGAATCGATATGAAGATCAGTGACAGAAAGAGGTGCGATCGGGTCAAAGATCGCTTTTTTCATCGTGAAATATCGGGTGGACCAGAGGGTCTCAACTGGATGATCCCATTTGTCCCATGCCGTAATTCTAAAATAGACTGTATCATTTGCTTCGCTCGCCAGTGCTGGCTTGCCCACATTGGCCGATGTGACCAGAGGATCGAGACTGATCATTCTCTCCTCGGTCTGGTCCGACAGAAAAGGAAAGGTACGGCTCACGCTGGCCTGAATCAGACAGCGAACGGCACCGCGGGAGGAAGTACGATTTATGCTGTCATCGGAATTCCGCCACTGCCAGGAAACATATATAGAATCATTGTTGAAATAGGGCGTCGAAAATGGAGCAATTTCAGGAATGAACACACTACCTGTATCGGACGTGGCGGTTTTTTGGTTGGCAATCACCACCTGACCCAGACTATCCAATCCATAAATCAAATATTGATAGGTTTCACCGTAGTTTAAATCCTGTGCCAAATCCATATACGAAGTCTGCTCTTTCGGAAATGACCAGCAGACATCACCTCGGCACAGTCTAAACGAATCGACCCTGTAATTGGCGATGCGGTCCGGATCGTTCCAATCGATATAAATTGAGCCCAGTGGTTGAGCAAGAACAACCATAGAAAGCGTATCCAGTGCAACTGTGTACGGCTGAGACCAACTGCTGATTTTGTTTTCCGTATTTAATCCGCCATCGAGTTCGTTGGGCGCTTCCATCACCTGGAAAATATAATTGTGTCCCGGATCCACCGGTCCGTAGGTATATGTCGTATCGTCAATCACGTTGGCCGAATGAATCGGAGAACTGTCCATATTATTGTAATAGATACGAAGTCGTGTATTCCAACTGTTCGAAGAAACCGCCTGTTCGATACGCTTCCAGAACAGGGTAATCATCATGCTGCCGCCGACACTGTTGATCTCATCATCAGTGATCACAGGAGGATGATTGCAATAACTCGAATCGATTTCGGAAAATTCACTCTTTGTATCGAAAATATTGACTGTCCGGACTTTATAGTAATAGGTTTGATATGTGGTCAACGTATCGCCGGGTGTATCTGTGAGTTCATCCAATCCGTATGAATCGATCCAATCAATAACATTTCCTGAAGTAATTGTGCTCCCAATCTGTTTCCACGATTCCTCGACAGAACTACGCCAGATCTCATAAGATTTGGCATCCAGTGAAGAACGTTTCCAGCGAAGATAGATATGACCGTACCATTTGGAAGAATCGTTGGTCGAAACGAATTGTTCCGGGGCCTTTTTCAATGCACGAATAACTACCTTCGAATTCGACCAGACACTCGATCTCTGCCCCTGATACAAAACACGCACTTTAATGGTAGATACTTCAACATTCGGCAAGGAAACGAGTAATTTATCTTGCCCCTGATTTTGGATGATGTTTTCTTTATCGTTCACGGCAATGGCAAACTGCAATACATCCGAATAATCGAAATTCGACAACCGTATTGCGATCTGATCGGCCTCAGTAAAAACCGTATCCGCGTTGACAGGATTAACAGGAAACGTTTTGATCCCTGCTTCCTGAGAAATGACCATTTGGGGAGCATTCAACGTTCGCTCTCCAACCTCCCAGGACGTTTCATCAAGATGACGCTGATTTCCCACTTGATCCACAGCAATAACCCGGTATCGAACGAGGGGGTTGCGGACAGCGGCATCGAAGAGCAACACTGAATCCCTCAAATGCGTATTGAGATAGTCTTCAGGAAGCGTCAAAGAAACAAAATCCGTATCCATGCCGAGAATTTTTCGGCAAACGGAATACCCTTTCAAACCGCTGGCACCGTCTTTTGATGGATTCCAATCCAGTTCGAAATGCCATTTCTGATACCCGTGAACAGGATTCTGGAAATCGGGATCATCAATGGTCGCCTGCAATTTCAGGTTCTGTATGTCATCGGGAGGATAGCAATCCGGGATGATTCTTCCCAGCCATGTCGTATCTGTGGTCGAATAAAATTTCCGAATAACACGGCGAATGTAGATATGATTATTTGCAAAATTGTGGTCAATAAAAACATGACCCGTATCCGAGTGTACGGTTCCCAGATTATCAAAATACACGTGGGCCGTATCCGTGTAATCGAAAACGAAAAAGACACTATCAGGATCGGTAGGAGAAACCCATCCCCAGTTTCTCAACAAATCCGGATTCGCCCAACCGCTGTCAAAAAAGCGCATTCGCGCCGAAGGAGGCGATTCAAAATAGTGAATACTGTCTCGGGCTGCCTGAAATCGCACTGCATTTTCCCATCCGTTCAATTCCTGCCAAAGTGTATCGACTACATTATTCACATAAAACGAATTCGCAGACGAAGTGGTGTCCACTTCCGAATCACCTCCCGGAGGAAGATCCGCACCACCCGATCCGCCGAGAGAAATCCCATTTGTTCGGTTGCCGTCTCCTTCGTTACCGACCCGATCCACTGCCCGAACACGATAATAATAGGTATACGCAGAATCGATTTCGTCTGTCCAGGTGAATGTACCTGTTTCGCTGTCCGTAACGGGTTTCTTCCCTATGAGTTGCTCAGAACCCGTATCGACAGCTCTGTAAATATGATATTGCTCAATTCCGCTGACCGCATCTTCAGTCCCCTCCCATAAAATAACGGCATTTCCGTTCCCGTCTATCAACGCCTGCGTTCCCACAATACTTTCCGGGGGAATATTGTCCTGCGTGGAATATTGCAACTCCGAATATAAAACAACGGGACCAGCCGGATTTTCATAGACAGCTTTTGCAAAATAACCATATCGATGCGAATGGGTTAAATTCTCGAAAATAACACTCTCGGTATCTGAAACAGCAATCTTGTATAATCCCTGCACGGCCCTTTTCAGATTTGCACGATCTTCAACGTCAAAACAATAAACATCCTGGGCAGAACTGCCCTGACCAGGGAACCAACAAATCTTGTTTGACAATCCCGGAGAGAATTCAGGTTCCTCAACCAAAACGGGTGGATCATATGCCGTTTCTTCTGCTTCGATCACGAGTTTAAAACTTCGTGTGACCAAAAAAGCATAGGGACCCTCCCCATGCCTCAACGCAGCTTCGACCTGAAAAGAATCAACAACAGCGGAAATCGGATGAATATATATGATATTTTGCAGGTTTTGTTCTTCACCAGGTTTGAGAATATACTTTTTTTCCTTCCAACCCTGAATAAAAGCCGGCATCTCATTTGTATTGGGTGTAATCCTTAACCAAGCGATATAATTGTCAATTGAAGACTCATTTTCAAAATGGCCGGTGATCTCTACACCATACATCTCGTAGGTTTGAAGAAAAAGTTTACCTGGATAAGAATTAATTCTATTTTCTTCATTAACTGATTTCACTTCCAGCCATATTCTCCCATATCCGTTGGCAGCAAAGACAAAAAATAAAAAAAGAGGAAACAGGAATCGGGCCTTGACATATGCCCTCATAAATAAACCTCCAATCAATATCATTTGTTAGGAGTTTCCGAATATTTTAACGTATAAAATCAAAAATTAAATGTCAAGACAAATTCTTGATAGTATTTTAGTTAGTATATCAATATAGCAATTATTTTGCCAAAAAGCCAACAAATTAATATTTTGCTAAGCCCTTAAAAAACAACACTTATTATCCTCGTAGCATGTATGAAAAACGAACGCACTGGACAAAAACCGATCTCTCGTATTTAGTACAGAATTTCTATTGACATTCACTTTCTGATTAAATAAATTAAACAGTATTGTTCCCGAGCGATTGGTATTTTACATCTGATTATTTATACTAAAATTAAAACCCCATTAAGATACAAAAAATATTGCCAAAATGAAAGATTTCATTTACGAAAATATACTTCCCGGTCTGGGGTGGTTCGCTATCAATTCGATCAGTCGAACGATTCGTATCCGTACCGAAAATGAGCATCTTGTGGACAAATTAAAAGAAAACGGGCAACCGTTTATTTACGTTTTTTGGCACGGACGCCAATTTCTTCTTGTAAGATACTTTTCAAATCGAAATATTGCCATCATGTCCTCGACAAGCAGAGACGGTCTGTTGCAAGCGAAGATTTTAAAGAGATTCGGTTACGAAATCGTCTACGGTTCCAGCGCCAAATCGCCTGTCCGTGCATTGATCACCGCCATACAAAAAATGAAAATGGGACATATATTGGCTTTTGCTGTGGATGGCCCCACCGGACCGATTCATAAAGCGAAACCTGGTGCGATTTATGTTGCAAAAAAAATGAACGCCTGTATTATCCCGGTCACCTTTTCTGTAAAACCCGCCGTCATCATGAAATCCTGGGATCAATACATGCTCCCCAAACCATTCGCCCATGCAATCCTTATATACGGGAATCCTTTTTATCCTTCCAAGGAAACAGACGATGAGACTATCCAAAAAGAGTGCCATGCTCTCGAAAAACAGTTGAAACAAATGACAACCGATGCAGATCGAAGAATATTTGAAATGTAATTTCCCGCCATCATAAATCGCAATGAGTAGATATCGACGAAAATGATAAAGACTATTGAGAAGAATACAATAAAAAAGTCCCATCCTGATTTATCAGAATGGGACTTTAAATCTAAATCCCGGCAACGTCCTACTCTCCCACACGGTCTCCCGAGTAGTACCATCGGCGCTGAAGGGCTTAACTTCCGAGTTCGGAATGGGATCGGGTGTCTCCCCTTCGCTATAATCACCGGGAATTATCATCTCGCAATTTAAGTCACAAGGAATATC
>CAZIAH010000052.1:0-28185 GCA_964537715.1 uncultured bacterium
GCATCGAACCGGAAAAGATCAAAACCCTGCCCGAACTTTACGACGCATTGAAAAAAGTACAAACCGCACAGAAAAAACTCAATACCATTTCCGAAACCATTCAAACCAAACACAAGGAGATCAAAACCGATTTTGATCGATTTTCTTCTTACAGCAAATCGGTGAACGGCTGGTTCCGAGAAGATTATCAGAAAGTGCTTCAAAAGGCCAAACTGCCTGATTTGAGCGTGACGAATATCGGCAATATTCTTTTTGGCGGCACGGTCGTGAATCAGGTCAATAAATATATTGGATACGTGCAAACTGTCCGAAAATACATGCCCAAAAAGAGTGAGAAACCGAAGAAAGAGAAACAGGTGCGAATGATTGGTCAGACTATCCATTTCCCGGACCGCCACCGATGGCCGTCCTTTCTGATCAAAAAAATCCATCTTTCTGGACAGACCGGTTCCTCGGACCAGAATCCTGGATTGATGCTTCAGGGGGAAGCCCAGGGCATCACCTCCCAGCCGTGGATTTACGGTCAGCCCACGCTCCTCGATGTGGTCGGAAAGAAAGCGGATCAGCGGGCCGTTTCCATAAACGCCAATCTGGATCATACGACTGAAATATCGCGGGACCGGTTTCAGGTTCGTTTCCAGAATGTGAGTCTCAACAATATGGAAATTCAAAAGTCCAGGTATTTGCCTCAAAAAATAGAAAAAGGAAAGGCCGATATCGATTGTGTCGTTCAGTTCGAAGAGGAAAAATACACGATCCGGTTCGACGTGGTTTCCCGAGGATTGACATTCGATTTTTCGGATATTCAGTCTGCAAACCCGTTCGAAAAGATCGTCCGGGATGTGATCCGGCGCATGAATGTGATTACACTTGAGACCCTTATCCGGGGAAACGGGGACGATCTTTCCATGAAAATGGATTCCAACATCGATGAACGGATCAGCCAGGAACTGAAAAAGATGGGTACAAAAGCATTGACGGATGCCCGGAACCGCATCAAAGAACGCATCCAAAAAATCCGGCAGGAAAAGGAGAAAGAACTGGAACAGCTCTATCAAGAGAAGCGCGGTCAGATCGAGGGGATCATCGAAAAATATGAAAAGGAAGTGGAAACACAGAAAATGATTGTCCTCGGTAAAATCGAAAAGCTACAGAAGGATATTGACGCCAAAAAATCGAAAGAGGAAGATAAATTAAAAGATCAGGCCAAGGATGTATTGGATAATATTTTGAAATGAAACATCCTGTCGAGGAGGAATTAAGAGAGGTGTTAAAGCAGAAGAATCATATTGACTGTTTATTGTTAATAGGGATTGATCACTAAATTGAATCAACGTATCGGACTGGCATTGGGAGGGGGAGGCGCCAGAGGTCTCTGCCATATCGAATTTATCAAGGCACTGGACGAGATGGGTCTAAAACCTTCGATTATCTCGGGAACCAGTATTGGCGCCATTATCGGCAGTTTTTATGCTTCTGGCATTTCCGGTGTCGCTTTGGAAGATGTTCTCGAAAAAGTCGGGTTGATTGAAATCAGCAGGATGGTCGATTTTTCTATTTTCGGACATTCTGGTTTGGTTAAGGGGAAGGGCGTCGTGGATTTCCTGGAAAAATACCTTCCCTTTCGTACCTTTGAACAGCTTCGTATTCCTCTAAAAGTCGTGGCCACGGATTACTGGCACCGAAAAGAAGTGATTCTCGATTCCGGAGAATTGATCCCGGCGATTCGCGCCAGTATCTCGATTCCAGCAATTTTTGTACCACCTGTGATCAATGGGACCGTGATGATTGACGGTGGAGTTGTCAATCCAGTACCCTACGATATTATTCGAGACCAGTGTGATATTCTGATTGCCATCGATGTATCGGGAACAGTTGTTCCCCATCGAAAAAGCGTCAAACCTTCCATGTTTGAGAGCATCATGAATTCATATCAAATATTAGAGGACGCTGTTCTGGCAAGCAAAATGAAGATTGTCAAACCCGATGTCTATATTCGTCCCGAATTGAAAAATGTCCAGATTCTGGAGTTTTTCAAGGATACACAAATTCGAAAGAGCGTCAGAACGGATGTGATCCAGTTTAAAAAAGATCTGAGAAAACTGGTCGGAGTCGAGACTGAAGTGGAGGAGAAGGAAGAGAAGAAGAAACGGTTTTTGTGGTTTTGAGTATTCAACAATATTGACTGACTCGGTTATCTTTATAGAGATGTTTAATTGAGCAAAATTCGTTATATAGGGGAGGAAAATATGAGGTGGATCAGTCTGTTTTTTATTTTTACGCTTATTTCCACAATCTCATGTAACCGAGTATTTGACTCCAGCCAATCAAATGAAATATACTTTTTCACTCCTAAATTTACCGACAGTGAAAACCAGAAGATGGCAGAGTTGCTCAACGCCATTCCGATAAACATCCGAGATGAATTTGACATCAAATATGCCGTTTGGAAGGATACTTGGGATTGGGAAGAATTTGGACCGTGCAGCAATCCAAGATGCTGGGCTCAATCCGATCAATATGCCGAACTGTTGAATTTTTGTAATAGTGTTGGAAATGCAATCTGGCCTCTAATATTTGTCGAACATTTAAAAAATGAAAAAGAGTATCTCACTTCTTTGTTAATTGAAGACGTTACGTTGCCCGAATATGATTTCTTAATTGAAAGTGTTCGTGCGGATATTCAAGAATGCGAGGACAAAATCTGGGAAGATTTTTGGATTTATTATATTCAGGGAGTATTAAAAACTCTTTGATCTTCAAGATCATTTTTATTGTGTTTTAGAAAAGTAAGTCAAAGAAAATGATTCGATGATGGAGGTTCAAGATGGGAAAACATTTATATGCGATTCTCTGGCTGATACAAATGGTTGTTATTTTTTCCACTGTTCATGGTCAGATCGATTATGATGAAAGAAACGGCATGTTTGTCAATTTTGACGATGATAATTATGGCTGGGTCCGGTGGGATTGCGCCAGTCCGAATACGGCACAAATGTCTGTGGTTGACAATCCCGAACCGAGCGGGATCAACACCAGTGCAAAGGTAGGCCAGTTTATCACATCGGCATGTACTTACGAAGGCGCTTACTGTACGGCCAAATTCAAACCGATTGATTTTACGGAAAAAGCTATTTTTAAGATCAAAGTCCTGGCACCGAGTGATGGTCTTGTTTTTTTATTCAAACTGGAAAATTATGATGACAATCAGATTTTCTATGAAGTCAATGCAACCACTACCACGTATAATGAATGGGAAGAATTGAGTTTTGATTTCTCAGGCGCACCCTCGGATACTTATCAGAGAATTGTCGTTTTACCCGATTTTGGAGCGGAGACTCAGGATTATTGGTATTTTGATGACATCCGATTGACAGATGGAGACGATACCGAAGTCGTTCTTTCGGCAAGTGTGGTCAAATCGTACTATTTGGCTCAAAATTATCCCAATCCTTTCAATCCCACCACGACCATTGCATTTGCGGTTCCGAAATCCTGCCGGGTCACATTAAAATTGTACGATGCACTGGGAAGAGAAGTCGCAATGCTTGTGGATGAAAAGAAACAGGCCGGCGAATACAGCGTACTGCTGGATGCAGCAGGATTGACAAGCGGTGTGTATTTCTATAAACTCCAGGCCGGAGAGTTCCGTCAGTATCGGAAACTTTTGTTATTGAAATAAAGAAAATCCATCTTCCAGGGAGCTTAAAGCTCCCTGGAAGATAACCGGATTAACTGGGCTTTATAATGGAGAAACAATTTATGAAAAAGATCAAATTGATCGCGGTATTGCTGGCATTGATCATACTGGCGGGTTGTTCGCAGAAGCCGATCGTGCCTCCGGTTGCCAAAGTGGAGCCCAAGACGACGGTCATCTTAGGCGATACGCTTGTGGACAACTATTTCTGGCTGAGGGAGAAGTCCAATCCCGCCGTGATTCAATACCTTGAGGATGAAAACAAATATACCGAATCGGTGATGAAACCCACCCGCGGGATGCAGAAAAAGCTCTACCGGGAAATGCTGAAACGCATCAAAGAAACCGACATTTCCGTGCCTGTCAAGATCGACAGTTTTTATTATTACACCCGAACCGTAAAAGGAAACCAATATCCCATTTACTGCCGGAAAAAAGGTGACCTGTCTGCCGCAGAGGGGATTCTACTCGATCAGAATGTTTTGGCCGCCGGCAAGAAATATTGTGAGATCGGCGAGTTCAAGATCAATCCCGATCAGAATTTGTTGGCCTTTGCGGTCGATTTCAACGGTTCTGAAAAGTATATGCTGTGTGTCAAAGACCTGGAGAGCGGTAAAATGCTGCCGGATACCATCCGAGATGTGTCCTACGGATTGGAATGGGCCAACGATAATCAGACTCTTTTTTATACGACTTTGGATACAATCATGCGGCCGGACAAACTCTGGCGGCACATGCTGGGTGAAAACCTCGAAAACGACGTCATGGTTTTTCATGAACCGGACGAAAAGTTCTACCTCAGCATCGCTAAAACACGCAGCAAATCCTATTTGCTTTTGGATCTCAACAGTCAGATCACCAGTGAAGTGCATTATCTGTCCGCTGATCAACCGACCGGAGAGTTCAAGCTGTTTCAGCCGCGCGTTACCGGCGTCGAATATACCATCGATCATCACGGCGATACTTTCTATATTTTGACCAATGAGAAAGCGGTCAATTTTCGTTTGCTGGAAACGCCAATTGCCAGGCCGGAAAAGCGCAACTGGAAAGAAAAAATTCCATATCGGCCGGATGTGTTGTTGAGCGGAATGGATTGTTTCCGCGATCACTTGGTCGTGTATGAAAGAGAGAACGGTCTGGAAAAAATACTGGTCGAAAATCTTTCCAGCGGCGCAGCCCATTTTGTCGATTTTCCCGAACCGGTCTATACGATCGATTCCGACAACAATCCCGATTACAACACCCGGATTTTGCGTTTCAAATATACTTCGCTGGTTACACCCCGATCGGTCTATGATTACGATATGGAAAACAGGACCCGGGAGTTAAAGAAACAGGATGAGGTCCTCGGCGGCTATGATCCGGGCCAGTATCAGTCCGAAAGGATCTTTGCCACTGCGTCTGATGGTGTACGGGTGCCGATTTCTCTGGTTTATAAAAAAGGTTTTAAAAAAGACAGTACGCATCCGTTGTATCTTTATGGCTACGGTGCGTACGGCTATCCCAGCGAACCGCGTTTTTCTTCCATCCGGCTGAGCCTGCTAAATCGGGGTTTTGTCTACGCCATCGCCCATGTGCGGGGAGGAGGGGAAATGGGACGCCCCTGGTACGAGGACGGCAAACTGCTCCACAAGAGAAATACCTTTACCGATTTCATCGCGTGCGCCGAGTATCTGATCGCGGAGAAATATACCGCAGCGGACAGACTGGTCATCATGGGTGGCAGTGCGGGCGGTCTGCTGATGGGTGCGGTGACCAATATGCGCCCCGATCTGTTAAAAGTCGTCGTGGCCCACGTGCCGTTTATCGATATTATAAACACCATGATGGACCGTACCATTCCCCTGACAGTCATCGAATGGGAAGAATGGGGCAATCCCAATCTGAAGAAATACTATGCTTACATGAAATCCTATTCGCCCTACGATAATGTCACACGAAAAGACTATCCGTACATGATGATTACCGCCGGCCTGAACGATCCGCGGGTCGCCTACTGGGAGCCGGCCAAGTGGACGGCCAAACTGCGTGCGATGAAAACCGATGGAAAAACACTCATCCTGAAAACGGATATGGGCAAAGGCCATTTCTCGGCTACCGGACGCTATGATTATTTAAAGGAAATTGCCTTCGAATACGCTTTTATTTTTGATAAGTTGGAGATAGTGTTATAAGGCAGTAGTAAGATGCGCATACCGGACATCTCTCTACTGGATGAACGGACTGTTATTACTAAAAAATGTTATTAGTCAAATAGTTTTGTTAATAATTTTTTAATTCATATTAAAACCGCAGTGTAAATATCGTCTCCTGATCAGGAGTGGATTGAACGTTGATATTTCCTTTATGCAATCGCATAATCTGCCGAGATAGACTGAGACCGATACCCGTTCCATCCTCTTTAGTGGTGAAAAATGGAATGAATATCTTGTCCAGGGCTTCCTTTTGTATTCCAGGTCCGTTGTCGATCACCTGAATGATCGGGTGTCCTCCTTTTCCCATTTCGGATTGTAAGGTCACTTTTCCTTGTGGTTTACGGCTACACCAATCCAAGGCGTTTTGCATTAAATTGATGAGTACCTGTTCGATTAAAGTGGGATCAGCTGTGATTTCAAGTGAGGAGGGATGAACCGATGTATTTAGAGCGACCTGTTTTTCTTTAAATCGTGGCTGCATCAATTGTTCAATGTGTTCGATCATAGGTAAAATCGGTACAATTTTAAATTCAGGTTTTGGGAGGCGTGTAAGCTGACGATATGATTGTACAAATTTTAGTAATCCGTGACTTCGGGTTTCAATGGTCTTTACGGCCTGATCGACATCTTCGATGGTGTCGGATCTTTTATGATCTTTAAAAATATTATCCAGAAGATTTTTTACCGTTGAAGCCAGTGAGGCAATGGGTGTAATGGAGTTCATGATTTCATGAGTCAGAACACGAATTAGATTTTGCCAGGCCTCGAGTTCTTTTTCTTCCAATTCACTTTGAATATTTTGAATGGATGCCAATGTGAAGATTTCTTCCTGTATAATGAATCGGGTGGTATATATGGACAATGTCAACAGATCACCGGATTCGGGATGTTGTATCTGGATGTGTGATTTTTCCCCGGGCTGAATTCGAATCAATGAATCGGGCAAAGAACGTTTGATTTTCCTGAGAGCATCTAAATGTTTAATGTTGGAAATGCCAAATAATTTACGGGCGGCTCGATTGATCAGATCTATCTGACCATCGGATTTAAAAATGAGCAGTCCCACGCCCACATGCTGAACCACTGTTTCAAAGTATCTGTGTTGTGCTTCTTTTTCCGCTCTTGTTTTGTTGAATTCTTCCAGGACTTTTGTAAAGATTTTCTTCATCGGAATTAATGACTTGTCGGATGAAACGACCGAAAATGTCTGGGTGAAATCGGAGTATCGGATGGCGTCAAAAAAACGCTTCATATCGCGCTGGGGTTTTTCCATGCGGTGAAGTAATGTCACAATTTGAATGATCAGGATTCCCGCCAGAAAAATGGGCATGATATTCAGACTTGTTTTTTGAATCCAGATTGCAATGATCCCGGTAGTTAAAAGGATCAATATCATTCTCGTCCAGTATTGGACGCGGAATCGGTTATAATCCATGCTTTTCCATCCGGCGATAGAGAGATGTACGGGTGAGTCCCAATGCTTTGGCCGCTTTTGAGATATTGCCATGATACTTGCTAAGTGTTTTTCGGATCAGTAATTTTTCGTTGTCTTCCAGATTATAATTACTTAAAATCCATTCCTCATCCGCAGGTTCGGTTGCTGAAAGCACGAAATCGTGCTCCTGAAATCGATTGGATTCATTCATGATCATGGTGCGTTCGATGGTATGACGCAATTCACGGATATTACCGGGCCATGAGTAGGCTTGTAGTTTGTCCATAGCTTTGCCATCAATCACAGGAATGGCCCGATTGTATTTTTTTGCAAATTGTTCTGTGAAGAATTGTGCCAGGAGCGGTATGTCTTCCTTTCTCTCTCTGAGTGGAGGAACATGAATTTCCACCGTATTAATACGATAAAGGAAATCCTGACGAAATTGTTTGTTGGCCACTGCATCAGAAATCGAACGATTGGTTGCACAGATTAATCGAATATCAAATGGAACCGGTTTATTCGAACCGATGCGGGTGACGTGTCGAGATTCCAAAACACGGAGCAGTTTAGCCTGCATAGGAACAGTCAGGTTACCGATTTCATCCAGAAAGAGCGTGCCTCCATTGGCCGATTCAAATTTACCGGCCCGGTCATTTTTCGCATCCGTAAAGGCTCCTTTCGTGTGGCCGAACAATTCGCTCTCGAATAAGGATTCGGGAATAGCGCCCATGTCCACACTGATAAATACATTGTCTGCCCGATTTGAATTTCGATGAATCGCCCTCGCCACCAGTTCCTTGCCCGTACCGTTTTCCCCCAGGATCAGCACACTGGCATCTGTTTTTGAGACTTTTTCAATGACAGTAAAGATTTCCCGCATGGTGTTGCTCTGGCCGATCATCTCATGAAACGGATGATCCATGGCACGAATCAGTTGTTCCTGCCGTTCTTCAAGCTGTTTGACTTTGATCTGTGACTGGCTCAATTTTATTGCAGATGCCACGGTAGCCAATAATTTTTCATTTTGCCAGGGTTTTATGATAAAATCTGTGGCGCCATTCTTTATGGTTTTTACAGCGATTTCCACATCCCCAAAAGCAGTCATCATTAAAACAACCGAAGATGGATCGATTTTTAGGATTTTTTTCAACCAATGCAGTCCTTCCATTCCGCTTGTCACATCCTGTGTAAAATTCATATCCAGCAGAATCACATCATATGATTCATTTTTTAAAATTGACGGGATGATCTCGGGACTTTTCTCGGTATGAACTTCATACGGCGCCTGTTTAAGCAATAATTTTGCTGCAGTGAGTATATCTTCATTATCATCAATGATGAGGATTTTAGGAAGGAATTGTTTCATGGGTTTTTCCCTCTTATGATGATTGATTCAAGCCTCGATTCCTTTATTTTTATCATATAAAATAATATGGAAAATTCTGTGATGAATGTCAATTAAAAAGTGTACGGAATCGTACAGTTGGTGTCCGCTTACGAATATTTGTGATCATTTTTATTCGAATTGTCCACAGGAATCCGTGCCTAATCAGTATTTTTATTGATCTTTCAATCGAGCTGGCATAACGATTGCCTGTTGAGTTAACGAAAGCTTGAATCGTATCAAACCAGGTAGTCTATAATGGATAGAATCATACCAAAGAAAAAATGGACAGTGAAGCGTATTGCGGTGATAGGTGGTTCCACAGCATTTGTTCTGTTCATCCTCATTAGCATTCTGTTTGGGGATCACAGCTCCAAACTCAATATAAAGACCGAGCGAATTACAATTTCAACAGTCAGCCGTGGACCATTTCAGGAATTCATTCCTGTGACCGGGACCGTGATTCCGATTAAAACCGTTTATCTGGATGCTATGGAAGGTGGGCGCGTTGAAATGTTGTTTCTTGAAGCTGGTGCTGACGTGGAAGAAGGAGATCAAATTCTCAAGCTGGAGAATTCGGATCTGTTGCTGAATATTCTTTATCGTGAAGCCGATCTTGCGGAACAAAGCAATTATCTGAGAAATACACGGCTGGATATGGAACGAAACCGTTTGAGCTTGCAGTCCCAGCTGGTCGAGCTGAATTTTCAGATAAAAAAGCAAAAACGGATTTACAAACAATGTCAGGTTCTGATTCAAAAAGAGCTGATCTCACAAGAGGAGTATGAAGAAGCCAAAGATGAATATGAATATCTTATTCAAAAACGGGTCTTGACCCTTGAAACGCATGAAAAAGATTCACTGTTTCGACGCAATCAAATACGCAGTCTCGAATCCTCTCTGGAACGCATGCAGGGGAGTCTGGACCTTGTGAAAAAGAACATGGAAAATTTAACAATCCGGGCGCCAATTTCAGGGCAGCTGACCTCTCTGATTCCTGAAGTTGGTGAATCCATCGCTCGGGGTGAACGAATCGGCCAGATCGATGTGTTGGATGGGTTCAAAGTCCGCGCGGAAATCGATGAACATTACATCGCCCGCATCCAATTAGGCCGCAGAGGCGAATTCGATTTTACCGGAAAAACATATCATCTCATTCTTCGTAAAATTTACCCGGAAGTCAAAGATGGCCGATTCGAAGTCGATATGGAATTCGAGGGCGAACTACCCGAAGCGATTCGGCGGGGGCAGACACTCCATATCCGTCTTGAGTTGGGAGACCTGTCGGAAGCTATCTTGCTTGACCGGGGAGGATTTTACCAGTCGACCGGCGGGCAGTGGGTTTATGTATTGAGTCCCTCTACTGATTTTGCGGAAAAGCGATCCATTAAATTGGGACGACAGAATCCGCAGGTGTTTGAAGTGCTGGATGGGCTGAAGCCTGGCGAAAAGGTGATTACGTCCAGTTATGATAATTATGGAGATAATGATAAGTTGATTTTAAAGAAATAAAAAATTCTCAATATGAAAATTAACGTATAAATAATACGAGACAGTGAAAAATGACTGGCAATAAAAAATAGGAGTTGTTTTATGATTAAAACCGAATCTTTAAAAAAGGTCTATACGACGGAAGAAGTGGAGACCACGGCCCTGAACAACGTGAACTTTGCGGTCAAAGAGGGGGAATTCGTCTCCATCATGGGCCCATCGGGATGTGGTAAATCCACCCTGCTCAATCTGATCGGGATGCTCGACAATCCTACGGACGGCGAATACCATTTTCTCGGAGAAGAAGTATCCCGCTATTCTGAGCGAAAACGGGCCAACATTCGCAAACAAAATATCGGTTTCGTGTTTCAGAGTTTCAATTTGATCGACGAGCTGACGGTGTACGAAAACATCGAGCTTCCGCTCTTGTATCAGAAGGTATCGGCTACCGACCGGAAGAAACGGGTGACCGAGGTGATGGAGAAGATGCAGATCATGCACCGTAAAAACCATTTCCCGCAGCAGCTTTCTGGTGGACAGCAGCAGCGCGTGGCCGTGGCGCGGGCGCTCGTGGGAAATCCGAAGCTCATCCTGGCGGACGAGCCCACCGGTAACCTCGATTCCACCCATGGGGAAGAGGTGATGGAATTGCTTTCCTCGTTAAATGCCAACGGCACGACGATCATCATGGTCACCCATTCGCCGGCATACGCCGAATATGGAAATCGGGTGGTGCATTTGTTTGACGGCCATATCGTTACCGAGAATTTGAATGGCAAGTTTCATGTGTGAATGTCTGAATTCCGCCAAAAAAATCAAGGCGGACAGGCAGGATTTTCGGGATTAAAGGATTCGCTAGATTCTTATATGGAGACCGGAGTTTGTAGAACTTCAAATACCTGTATTCAGTATTTCGTATTATTCTGATAGTCTAATAATCCAGTGAATCTTGATTCTGACAGCTAATGAAAAGGAGCAACATCGTGTTACGACACAACTTACTTATTATCTTCAGAAACTTTAAACGAAACAAAAGTTCGTTTTTCATCAATTTAATCGGCCTTTCCACAGGGCTGGCATGTGTCTTACTGATTTACCTGTGGGTAAACGATGAATTGAATTTTGACAACTATCACCAAAAAAACAAACAGCTTTATCAAGTCATGGCAAATCAGCATAATGCCAACAGTATTGTCACAACAAATGAAGCGCCAGGTCTTTTGGCAGATGCGCTGGCCGCGGAAATGCCTGAAATTCAATGTGCTGCCTGTGCCACTGATCCTGCTTGGTATTCCGGGAACACGTTTTCTTTCGGGGATAAAATCGTCAGAGCAGATGGAAAATTTGCAAGCAAAGATTATTTCAATGTTTTTACCTATGAGCTTATCCAGGGAAATAAAAACACGGCGCTGATGGATAAAAATTCCATCGTTATATCCCAGGCATTGGCTATGAAATTATTCAATACAACCGAAAACATCGTCGGTAAAATCATAAAATGGCAACAGAGTAATACTAGAAAAAGTGAAGTCGCGATTTCCGGTGTTTTTAAAGATATCCCCCCTAACACTTCTGATCATTTCGACTTTGTAATGTCTTTTAAATTACATGAGGAACTTAATGGAGGAAGCGGGTGGAATACATGGGATAATTTTACTGCCATAACCTATGTGATTTTAAAACCAGGTACAGACATTAACCAATTGAATGCTAAAATTTATGATTTTGTTAAAAGCAAAAGTCAGTATTCAAATGTGACTTTATTTTTAAAACGATACTCGGATAAGTATCTCTATAGCAAATATGAAAATGGAGTCCTTGTGGGAGGTCGAATCGAGTATGTCAAATTATTTTCTTTAATTGCAATTTTTATCCTTATCATTGCCTGTGTTAATTTTATGAACTTGTCCACTGCAAGAGCTTCTATAAGGATAAAAGAGATTGGAATAAAAAAAGCAATCGGTAGTGACCGGAAATCACTTATTTTTCAGTTTATGGAAGAATCCATGTTCATGACATTTTTATCTCTCGCATTTGCCGTCATAATGGTTGCGCTTTTCCTTCCTAAATTCAATGAAATTACAGGAAAACATATTACGATGGATTTTAATGCCAATTTTATTTTATCTGCTCTTGGCATCACTTTATTAACCGGATTTATATCAGGCAGCTATCCTGCATTTCACCTTTCAGGTTTCAATCCGATAAATGTTTTGAAAGAGAAACTCCATAGTTCTGCAAGCGAATTATGGATAAGAAAAGGCCTGGTCATATTTCAATTCACACTATCCGTCATATTTATTGTCGCTGTTTTGGTTGTTTACAAACAGATAGAATTTGTACAAACCAAAAACCTGGGCTATGAGAAAGACAATATCATTTATTTTACCAAAGATGGAAAATTTGCAGAAAATCAAAATCTGGAAGCATTTCTGTCAGAGGTGAAGAATTTACCGGAAGTTATCAGCGCCTCAAGTACCGGCCATCCTTTGGTTAAGAGTTCGAATTATACCACCGGTCTTTTTTGGGAGGGTAAAAATCCCAATGAAATAATCCGATTTGAGAATATCTATGTTGATTATGACATGATTGAAACACTCGGCATTGATATGAAAGAAGGACGAACTTTTTCCCGAGATTTCGGTTCAGATAATTCAGCGATTATATTTAATGAAGCAGCCATTCATGCAATGGGATTTAAAAATTCTATTGGTAAAGTGATAAAATTATGGTGGAGATATGATCTAAAAATTATTGGAGTGACCAAAAATTTTCATTTTGAATCACTTCACGAAAATGTGAAACCTGCCTTTTTCTGGATACGACCTCAATGGACAAAATATATTATGGTCAGAATTAAAGCCGGAATGGAAAAAGAAGCCATTCATAAAATTCAGAAGTTATATATGAAATTTAATCCGGGTTTGTCTTTCGATTATAAATTTTTAGATGCAAGTTATCAGGTTCAATATGCTGCAGAAATGCGGGTTGCAGTACTTTCGAGGTACTTTGCCGGATTAGCCATTATCATATCCTGCCTGGGCCTGTTTGGCTTGGCAGCTTTCACTGCCGAAAGACGACGTAAAGAGATAGGTATACGTAAAGTATTAGGCTCAAGTGAGCTTGGTATCATCACTCTTTTGACGAACGATTTCACCAAAATTGTTATGGCCTCGATGTTGATTTCTTTACCTGTAAGCTATTTCATCACCAAACATTGGCTGAATAGTTTTGCTTACAGAATTGATTTACAGGTTTGGTATTTTATCGGTGCAGGGTTGATCACATTGTTCATCGCGTGGCTTACCGTGGGCGTGCAGGCGATTAAAGCAGCGACGGTGAATCCGGTCGAAGCGTTGCGTTATGAGTAACGCAAGGCGAAGATCCCGCTTGCCCCAATTTTTTCGGGGATGCTTTATATCGGGGTTGAATCACTCAGATATGAGTGACGAAATCCCGAGAGCGAATCGAGATGAAGTTATAGTATCCCAAACTTGATTTGATAGAGGAGTTTTTATGATACAGCTCAAAGACATGGAAAAGTATTACACCAACAAGTTCATCAAGACGTGGGTGTTGCGGAATATCAACCTCGAAATCGAAGAAGGTGGGTTCGTAACGATCATGGGGCCATCCGGTGCGGGGAAGTCGACGCTACTTCACATCATCGGCATGCTGGATGATGCATCCGGAGGAGAGTACTATTTTTATGATCATCCCGTGCATCAAATGAAAGAGAAGGACAAGACCAGACTGCATCACCAGAATATCGGATTCGTCTTTCAGCAGTATCACCTGATCGACGAATTGACCGTTTACGAAAATCTGGAGACGCCGCTCCTCTACAAAAAAGTCAAAGGCTCGGAGCGGAAAAGTCTGGTGGCCGATATGCTGGACCGATTCAATATTGTGGCAAAAAAGGATCTTTTTCCCAACCAGCTTTCCGGGGGTCAGCAGCAGTTGGTGGCTGTGGCCCGGGCTTTGATCATCCATCCCAAATTGATTTTAGCTGATGAACCGACCGGCAATCTGAATTCACAGCAAGGTTTTGAGATCATGGATTTGCTTAAGAAGTTGAATGAAGAAGGTACGACCATTGTTCAGGTCACCCATGACGAGAAAAAGGCAGAATATGGCAACCGTATTGTTCGTTTACTGGACGGGTGGATTGAGAAAGAGAGGTAAGGAGAGAAAGATGCTAAAAAATTATTTTAAAATCGCTTTTCGAAACTTAATAAAACACAAAAAATTTTCTATAATTAATATCTTGGGGCTTGCCATAGGATTGGCTTGTTTTATTCTCATCATGCTGTGGGTACAGGATGAGCTTTCCTATGATCGTTTTCACAAAAACGCAGATCATATTTATTTGGTACTTCGCAGTGATATCGGAATAACATCAGGTGTTACATGTAAAATGCTTGCCCCGGCCCTGAAAGATGAATTGCCAGAAGTTATCGATGCGACTTCCTTTGTCCAACTTCCTGCGTCTATTAAATCGTATTTAAAATATAAAGACAAGGGTTTCGAAGAAAATTTTAGTTTAATCGATCCACAGTTTTTTGACATATTTTCTTTTGGTTTCAAAGACGGAAATCCACAATCAGCCTTTTTAAATCCCAATTCCATCGTCTTAACAGAAAGCATGGCACAAAAATATTTTGGGGATAAAAATGCGTTAGGGAAATCACTTAATCTGACCTTACTTGGACAAAAACGAACATTGAAAGTAACAGGTATACTGGAAAATATTCCTCATAACTCTCATTTTCAAAGGGAAATATTTATTCCAATATCCTACGTCAAAAACACGTATGGCATAGAAGACTGGGATCGGTGGTACAATTATCAATCACAAACCTATATTCTAACGCAAGGTGAAGTTGACATTTCTGCGATGGGACAAAAAATTGCAGATTTAGAACGAAAAAATTTACCAAATCAGAACTTGGAAAATTTAAGTTATTCCCTTCTTCCTTTAAAAAAGATTCATTTGTATGCAAACAATATTGAATTCTTTGCATCGACTGGCGACATCAAATATGTTTATATCTTTACCATTATCGCTGGAATTATTTTACTCATTGCCAGCATGAACTATATGAATCTTTCTAACGCCCTTTCACTAAAGCGCACCAAAGAAATTGGCATCCAAAAAGTAGTCGGCGCACACCGCAGCAATCTGGTAAGACAATATTTTGGAGAAACGCTTATCATAACCTTTATTGCCTTGGGATGCGCGCTCCTTATTGTTGAGTTATTTCTGCCTGTTCTCAATCGGTTAGCAGAAAAATCATTGTCAGTGGCATATTTAAGTCCAAACTTTTTATTCATGATCCTTTTAATAACGCTTTTAACCAGTATCATTTCAGGCTTATATCCCGCGATTTTTATTTCAAGATTCCAACCAGTTCGGATTCTTAAGGGGAAATTTCAAGCAGGAACAGGAGGTCTTAATTTGCGTAAGGGCTTGATCATCTTTCAATTCACCTTATCCATTATCATGATTATTTGTACAATTATTGTTTTTACTCAACTGGATTTTATACAAAATAGTAAGTTAGGATATGATAAAGAAAATATCGTTTGTGTCAGAATAAAGGGTGATATCCACGGTCAATACAATGCATTTAAAAATGAAATATTAGAAAACACCGACATACTCAGCATTTCCCGTACTGAGCATATGGATATCTCTTCTTTAAGCAGCACGGAGGGGATTAATTGGCCAGGAAAAAATGAGAATCAAGGCTTTAGCATCTGGTTGCTTCATAGTGATTGTGATTTCGCATCGACTTATAAAATCAAAATGCATGAGGGTAGGTTTTATTCCGATCACTTTCCAACCGATAAAACAAGCGCCTTTGTTCTCAATCAGGCTGCCGTTGAGGCAATGGGACTTCAATCGCCCATCGGACAGGAAATTACATTGTGGGGCAGAAAGGGTAAGATCATTGGTATTACGAAAAACTTTCATTTTGGCTCCTTTCATCACAGAATTGAACCTCTGATTTTTAGAATTCCGGATACAGATCAGCAACACCTTTATTATCGTGAATTATCGATACGACTCAAACCGAATTCAATACACCAAAGCATGGCATTTTTAAAAAATAAATGGAAATCATTTTTCCCGTCTGAACCGTTTGACTATTACTTTGTGGATGAGAATTTAAATGCCAGTTACCGGGCTGAACAACGTATGGGTGAACTTTTTAAATATTTTTCCTTATTGGCAATATTGATTGCATGTCTCGGACTTTATGGCTTAACTGCCTTTACTATTGAACAAAAGACTAAGGATATAAGTGTTCACAAGGTCTTAGGCGCGACTATTACACACATTACCTTCCTTCTCTCAAAGAATTATATGCGGTGGATCCTTTTTGCCAATCTTTTCGCCTGGCCCATCGCTTATTATGCAATGAACAAATGGCTGCAGAATTTTGCATACCGGATCAGCATTGAATGGTGGATATTTATCCTGGCCGGAGGAGTTGCTTTGGCCATTGCGCTGCTGACTGTGAGCTGGCAGGCGATTCGGGCGGCGAGGGCCAATCCGATAGAGAGTTTACGCTATGAATGATCAATGATACTTGGAGGAATGATGTTCAAAAATTATCTTAAAATTGCCATTCGCAATTTAATCAAACGCCGGACATATTCGATTATCAATATATCCGGGCTTGCTGTTGGGATGGCAGTTAGTATTCTTATCCTGTTATATGTCCGTGAGGAAATGACATTCGATAGCTATCATGTATACAAGAATCAGATTTATCGCATTCAAAGAGATCCTTTTTGCACATTAGCGCCCTCATTCGCCCCACTACTGGAAAACGAATTACCAGAGATAGAACATCTTGTCCGTATTACACAATTTGGTTTTCCCGTGACCTTTAATAATAATCGTTTTTTTGAATCGCGTATTTTTTGTGCTGAACAAGATATTTTTAAAGTGTTCACAATTCCATTATTAAAAGGAAATTCGGAAAATGCATTAAACGATCCCTTTTCTATTATATTATCCGAATCAATGGCAGAAAAATATTTTGGAACCACTGATCCAATGGAAAAAAATCTGTTAATAGCTTTATCGGATAATAATAACGTGCCGTTAAAAATTACAGGAATAATGAAAGACGTTCCTCGAAAAAGTCATCTCCATTATGATTTTTTAGTGCCTTATTCATTTTTGGGAACGCTTGACGAACGTACAAAAGAATATTTTTTAGGTTCAAACAACTTCACCGATAATGTCTGTGGAACGTATGTTCGACTTTCAAAGGAGTGTGATCCAAAAGAATTTTCCATCAAACTCAAAGCTTTTCTGGATCAACATTTTGAGAGTCGAATAGATCGAGATGGTCGAGTTATTCCTGCCAGTGAGTATTATCCGCTTCGAGTCATTAAAGTTACCGATATTCATCTTCATTCTCACACCAACAATGAATTTGAATCAAATGGTGACATCCGATATGTAACTGTATTTTTCATTCTTTCAATTTTTATTTTAATGATTGCCTGTATTAATTTCGTAAATCTAACAACGGCTAAAGCTAATCAGCGGGCAAAGGAAATTGGATTGCGAAAAGTGATTGGTGCTAACCGTCAGCGGCTTGTCATCCAATTCATTGGTGAATCCCTGTTTATCTCGTTACTTTCGTTAGGAATTGCACTTCTTCTCATCAAGCTCATCTTACCTTATGCGCGTTCATTCACCGAACTACCACTTAGCCTAAATATAATAAAGCAGCCATTCACTTTTTTAATACTGTTAGGAACTTTTTGTTTAAGCAGTTTATTGGCTGGCATTTATCCTGCATTTTATCTTTCAACATTTCAACCGGCTACTATTTTAGGCGGCAAAGTAACAAGAGGAAGAGTTCGATACTTATTGAGGCGTTCATTAGTAATTTTTCAATTCATTATCTGTATCGGTCTATTCATTTGCGTTTTTGTCATTTTTACTCAAATGGATTATATTCGAAATAAAGATTTAGGTTTTAACAAAGAAAATGTAATTCAGTTCTCAGCGAATTCATCCATAAAAAACCACTGGACTGAGATTAAAAAACAGTTATTAGATCACTCAAACATTATCTCGGCAACGCTTTCTAAACGATCTCCAGGTTCTCGCTTTTTAGATGCACCTGGCTACCGAACTGTCGTTAATGGGGAAGTACAAGAGAGTGTTTTTATGCCTCATAATCGAGTGGAATGGGATTTTTTTAAAACTTACGGCATCGATATTATTGCTGGACGGGATTTTTCCATTGATTATTCAACCGATGCAACAGAAGCTTTTATTATTAATGAAACAGTCGTCAGGGATTTGGGTTGGAAAACACCTGAAGACGCGATTGGTGCGCCGATATCTATCAGCGGACGCCAGGGAAAAATTATCGGCATTGCACGTGATTTTCATTATGAAACCCTTCATTACAGTATCGTTCCTGTATTGACCTATATCAAAATAGATGAAGCCAATACTGTGAGTGTACGTCTTACTTCAAATGATAAGAAAACAACAATCAGTTATATAGAAAATATCTGGAAGGCATACTGCCCAGGTATTTCATTTGAATTTAATTTCCTAGATCAAAAAATCGATCAACTTTATAAGGCAGAAACACGAATGATGACGCTCATGGGATACGGCAGTCTGTTGGTCATTTTTATTGCATGTTTGGGACTGTTCGGACTTTCATCGTTTATTGCAGAACAACGCACCCACGAAATAGGCATAAGAAAAGTATTAGGTGCTTCGATTTATAAAATTTGTTCACTGTTATCAAAAGAATTCACCCAATGGGTTCTGCTTGCAAATATTGTAGCCTGGCCCATTGCTTACTACACCATGAACAAATGGCTGCAAAATTTTGCTTATCGTATAAATATGGGCTGGTGGATGTTTGTACTGGCAGGGGGAATTGCATTTGTCATTGCTTTGCTTACGGTAAGCTGGCAGGCGATTCGGGCGGCAACGGCGAATCCGGTCGAAGCCTTGCGTTATGAGTAACGCAAGGCGAAAATACCGATTCTTTATATCGGGATGGAGAGCCTGAGGTACGAATAACAACAGGAAAGGGCACATTGAGATGAAAGATGTCAGCATTCCGCTTTTCGATTTTGTGGACAAGCAAATAGCCGAGATCGAAGTGAAGATCAATGGCAGGAAGAGACGATACAATTTCCGCATCGAGTCTTTTCAGTGGGAACCGGACAACGAAACGTGGGACGTTGAGAAAAGAATCAAGATGCTTCAGGACAGCCTGGAAAAGTATGACAAATCATGGAAGTTAATTCAGATATTCAGGCCCAAAGAGAGCTCGAAATTCATACAAGTACTTTACAGACAGCGACATCCTTTGAATGTCATCTGTGAGTGATCAAAGTGATAGTGGGCTTCACAGCCCTGGATGGTGTGGAAACCCCACATGAAAATAGGCCTGGACTGTGAAGACCGGGCGACCACGGGATTAGCTGTCTTTGTATTGCATTATTGATTATAAGCTGGCAGACTATTTGGGTGGCAACGGCGAATCCGGTGGAGAATTTGAGGTATGAATAACCCTATGATGGAAAACGTAAAGATGGCAGTCGAACGGAAATCTCGATTCAACGCACGGGGAAGAGGTCATGGAACTGCTGTCCAAGTTGAATAAAGCAGGCACGACCATCATCATGGTTACCCATTCTCCAGCCTATGCCGAATACGGGAACCGGGTCGTCCATTTGTTCGACAAGCACATCGTGACTGAGAATTTAAATGGGAAGTTTCATGTATAGGAGGCATCGTGTTTAAAAACTATTTTAAAATCGCTATTAGAAATCTCAATCGTTACAAAAAGATTTCTATTATTAATATGGTGGGGCTGGCTATTGGAATGGCGTGTGCAATCCTTATCATGATCTGGATTCAGGATGAATTAAGCTACGATCAATTCCATAAAAAATTAGATGACATCGTTCTGGTCTTGAGGGGAGATTCACAAAATTTAACCGCTGTGTCATCAAAGATGCTTGGACCAGCGATTAAGCTGGAATTGCCACAGGTTATTAATACGACCTGTGTCTGTGATCTTTCAGAAATTGAGCCAATTACACTTCAATACAATGAAAAGAGCTTTGAAGAAACCTGGTGCCTGATCGACGATCAATTTTTTAATATCTTTTCATTTGATTTAAAAGCTGGGAATCCTGAAACAGCACTAAAAGATCCAAACTCAATCATCCTCACAGAAACAACTGCCCAAAAGTATTTTGGTAATGATAATCCGATAGGTCAAACATTGGGCATGTTTTTCTTTGGACATGAAATACCGCTTAAAGTCACCGCTGTTTTAGAGAATTTGCCGCACAATTCACACATTCAAAGTCAGATTTATATTCCGATACATTTTATGGAACAATTGGGAATCAACTGGAATCACTGGGATGACCAGTCGCTTCGTACTTATGCCTATATAAAAAAATGTGATCTGAAAATGCTTGCTCAGCAAATCGTGGCATGCGAAAAACGAAATAGACCTGGTACAGATTTGCAGCATCTTTACTATTCGCTTTTACCCCTTAGAAAAATACACCTGCATGGCAACACGATCAAGTTTTTATCGACAACCGGTGATATTAAATATATTTATATTTTCGGCGTGGTTGCGATCATTATTTTACTTATTGCGAGCATCAATTATACAAATCTTTCAACAGCACTTTCATTAAAACGCGATAAGGAAATCGGGATAAAAAAAGTGGTTGGCGCTGACCGCAAACACATTATTCAACAATTTTTTTGGGAAACAGGTATTCTAACAATCATCGCTTTATTCTTTGCCCTGTTTATCGTTCAGTTGACATTGCCGGTCTTCAGTCAATTGGCAGGGAAAACGTTAACCATTCCTTTTCAAAGTAAACAATTTTTAGTCGGTGTAATCTTTATAACCGTATTTTTATCAATTTTGTCCGGCTTTTATCCCGCACTGTTTTTATCTTCATTTCAACCCGTTCGGTTGCTTAAAAGCAAATTGAATACAGGATTTAAAAATAGCAGCGTTAAAAAATTATTAGTCATATTTCAATTTTCGCTGTCCATTATCTTGATCATCAGTACCTTGGTTGTTTATCGGCAATTGGTATTTTTCCAGAGCAGCCGTTTGGGATATAATGAGGAAAATCTAATCTGTGTAAAATTGAAGGCTGATATAAGTAGCAATTACGACTCATTTAAAAATGAGATGTTGAGGAATCCGGATATCATTTCATTAACGCGTTCGGAACCAGTCAGCGATCATTCAATGACCCGGACAACCAGTATTAATTGGCCGATGAAAAACGAAAGTCAAGAAAGCCATTTTTGGCTTTTACATGTTGATTATGATTTTGCAACGACTTATCAGGTTAATATGCAGCAAGGCAGATTTTTCTCCAAAGAATACTCTACTGATCAAACAGATGCCTATGTTGTCAATGAAAGCGCAGTCAAAGAGATTGGTTTCGAATCACCTCTCAATAAGGAGATTAATGTATGGGGTAAAAATGGGAAAATTGTGGGTGTATTAAAAGATTTTCATTTTAGTACATTTCATAATAAAATCGAACCCATGATACTACAATTTCCCCTAAAAGCCCAAGAAAGTGGGCGATACCGATTATTAACAATCCGATGCCAACCTGGCACCATGATAAAATGTCTCAGAGAAATTCAAAGAATTTGGTGTACTCGGTTCCCCGATGTTCCTTTTAATTATTATTTTCTTGACGATAACCTGAATACACTATACCAGACTGAAGAACGGATGGGCACACTGTTTCAATATTTTACTTTCCTGGCCATTTTTATTGCCTGCCTTGGTCTGTATGGTTTGATTTTATTTTCTGCTGAACAGAAAACAAAAGAGATTGGAATCCGCAAGGTATTGGGTGCAACGATACAGAGTATCATTTTATTATTATCAAAAGAATTTATCGTACTAGTAATTTCTGCAAATATTATCGCCTGGCCTATTGCATGGTTTGCCATGAACAAATGGCTTGAGAATTTTGCCTATCGAATTAATATCGGCTGGTGGACATTCTTGCTGGCAGGAGGGATTGCGCTTGTCATTGCTTTGCTTACAGTAAGCTGGCAGGCGATTCGGGCGGCGAGGGCGAATCCGGTGAAGGCTCTACGTTATGAATAGTTATTAATTGGAGTATATCATGTTTAAAAACTATCTCAAAATCACTGTTAGAAATATAATAAGGCACAAAGCCTATTCTTTCATCAACATTGCCGGTCTTGCCATTGGTATGACCGCCACTATTCTTATATTGTTATGGATTCAGGATGAACTCAGTTATGATAGATTTCATAAGAACCTAAAGGAAATCTATCGACTCGTTGCCGAGGAAAATGGGGTACGATATGCTGTATCCCACGCACCGATAGGTCATACTTTAAAAGAAGAATATACTGAAATAGTAAATGCAACACGAGTTAATATAGGTACGGCTCGGGATCTATTAAAATACCAGGACAAACGATTCGAACAAAGGGGTAAACGGGTCGATCCTGATTTTTTTAAAATCTTTTCGTTTCCTTTTATCATAGGCGATCCCAACACCGCTCTAATTGATCCAACTGCGATAGTCGTTTCAGAGAATCTGGCGAAAAAGCTTTTTGATGATAAAGACCCGATCGGTGAAATAATTTATGTCGATAATCATCTTGATTGTAAAGTAACCGGTGTTATTGAGAATGTCCCTCATAATTCTCATTTGCAGTTCGATTTTTTACGTCCATTTGAAGAGGGGGAGTGGACGCACAATTGGAATGATTGGTCTTATTACACCTACGTTCTACTTCAAAAAAACAGCTCGATTCATGAAGTGAATCAAAAGATAAATGACTGTTTTAAAAAATACAAATCCCCAACAAAAAATATTGCAAAATATACACTCCAGCCTTTAAACCAAATTCATCTTTACTCTAATTTCAAGTTTGACATCGAAGGAAATGGTGATATCCAATATGTGTATATTTTTACCCTTATTGCTATATTTATTTTGCTAATTGCCTGTATCAATTTCATGAACCTTTCCACAGCTCGTTCCGCAAATCGAGCCAAAGAGATTGGCATCAGAAAGGTCGTTGGTTCGATAAGGATTCAATTAGTGAAACAATTTTTTAGTGAATCAATTCTTATGGCTTTTATAGCCTATATCATTGCCATGTTTTTAGTAGAGTTGATACTACCCATGTTTAATAGTTTTTCCGGGAAGCATTTATCATTCAATTCCCTTGAGTATCCTCTTATCCTGAGTTCCTTAGCCATCATCATTATAACGGGAATTGTTGCCGGCAGTTATCCGGCAATATTACTCTCATCGCTTAGACCAATCAAGGTGTTAAGAAATACCACGAAATTGGACACAAGAGGCGCGAATTTTAGAAAGGTTTTGGTCGTCACCCAATTTGCACTTTCAATTGGCTTAATAATTAGCACAATGGTCGTAGCAAACCAATTCAATTTTATGAGAAATGCTAAATTGGGTTTTAACAAAGAGAATTTGCTATATCTGCCATTAAGAGGGATTAGTGGTGAAAGAATTGAATCTTTGAAAACCGAAATTCTTCGACATCCCAATATCGTAAATGTTTCAGCATCTAGTTCCCTTCTCACCGAAATGTTGGATGGAACTACTGGAGCAGAATGGGAAGGTAAGGAGGAAGATCAAAAGATACAAATGCAGTATATGGCAGTTGACTATGATTACATGGATACTTTTAAAATGCAAATGGCTCAAGGAAGATTTTTCTCGAAAGAGTTTGCAACCGATGCCAATGAAGGTGTAATATTAAATGAAGCTGCAATAAAAGCAATGGAACTGAAATCTCCGATCGGAAAGCGGTTCAGTTGTTTTTGGAAACCCGATGCACGAATTATTGGAGTGATAAGTGACTTTAATTACAGACCACTTCGTGAAGAATTGGAACCATTAATTATGGGAGTCATTAGTGACCGTGTTAATTACCTTACGATTAGAACAAAACCTATCCAGTCCGGTATTTCGGATTTAATTCACTTCTTAGAGAGCAAGTGGAAAGAATATAATTACGATTATCCTTTTGAATTCCATTTTTTGGATGACACAATTGACAGACTTTATGCAGCAGAACAGCAGATGAGCATTATCTATAAATATTTTGCTTTCCTTGCAATATTCATTGCTTGTCTTGGCTTGTTTGGGTTGGCTTCCTATTCAGCTGAACGACGCACTAAGGAAATCGGAATCCGTAAGGTACTAGGAGCCTCGGAGATAAAAATTGTCGGCATGCTCACAATGGATTTTACGAAATGGATTCTATTCGCTAATCTTATCGCTTGGCCGATTGCATGTTACGCCATGAACAAATGGCTGCAGAATTTTGCCTATCACATCGACATTCAATGGTGGGTGTTTGTACTGGCAGGAGGGATTGCGCTTGTCATAGCCTTTTTTACAGTGAGCTGGCAGGCCATTCGGGCGGCGACGGCGAATCCGGTCGAAGCCTTGCGTTATGAGTAACGCAAGGCGAAGATCCCGATGCTTTATATCGGGGTGGAGGCGTTACGATATGTGTAAGTATTAAATTGTTAGCAATCAGTATTCAGAACTATAAAAACTGATAACTGATTACTGATAAATTTATAGGATGTATCATGTTTAAGAATTATTTGAAAATAACGGTTAGAAATTTGTTTCGCCATAAGATATTCTTTTCCATCAATGTCTTTGGGTTGGCGATTGGGATGACTTGTTCCCTGTTGATCATGTTGTATGTTGCCAACGAGCTGAGTTTTGACCGATTCCATGTCGGCGCTGATCGCATTTTTCGGATTTGTATGACAGGCCGTATCGGGGGCAAGAATCTCCACGTAGCAAGAAGTGTCCGCCCGATGGCATCAACGCTTGTAAATGAGTTTCCTGAAGTAGAGCAAGCCACCCGAATCAAACCGCTGCCGATTGTCTCCTTGAGAGTTGGGAACCAGAACTATGTGGAAAAACAGATACTCTTCGTCGATGATAATTTCTTCTCGATGTTCAACTTTGAGCTAAGCGAAGGGGACGTTCGATCAGTGCTTGCTGCACCCGCCTCCGCAGTACTTACAGAAGAGACTTGCAGGAAGTACTTCGGAACTTTGCAGGCCATTGGTAAGAGCTTCGAGGTCGAATCCCATTCATACAAAGTAGCCGGCATCGCCAAGAATCCTCCTCAGAACTCTCACTTCCATTTTGGCATTCTGCTGCCAATGTCTTCTGATCCCAGTATCACCCGCAGGGCAACAGATTGGGGCGATAACTACTTGTTGACCTATATTAAGTTGAAGAAGGGGGTGTCCAGCCAGGATCTGGAAGCAAAGTTTCCTGAAATGATAAAAAACCATGTTGGTCCCGTCATCCTCGCGGCTACAGGAGGTTCCTTCGAAGAATTTGAGCGGCAGGGAAATGCATACAAGGTTCACCTTCAGCCGCTCGTGGATATCCATTTGCATTCCCATTTTGAAGGCGAAATTGAGAGCAACAGTGATATCAGATACATCTACATTCTGTGCGTCATAGCGGGACTCGTGATACTCATCGCCTGTGTAAATTTCATCAACCTTTCAACAGCCTGTTCAAACATGCGTGCCAAAGAGATTGGAATCCGGAAAGCGATCGGCAGCGGAAAGGCAAGACTGATAGGCCAGTTTCTATTCGAGTCGATTGCACTGGCTTTTCTTTCTCTGATGCTTGCCTTGTTGGTGACTGAGCTGTTGCGTCAACCATTTGGTTCGTTACTAGGAGGCTCGCTTTCATATACCGTCATCGGATTACCTTGGGCTTTGTTGGCTCTTGCGGGAATTCCTGTTGTTGTAGGATTGTTGGCGGGACTCTACCCCGCTTTCTATCTTGCTTCGCTGAGGCCTGTCATGATATTGGGCAAAGGCGGTCAAAAAATCACTGGGTGGAGAAGTACTCGAAATATCCTGATCATTTTTCAGTTTGCTGCATCAATTGGATTAACAATCTGCACACTGATGATCGGCCGGCAAATCACATATCTGTTTACCCATGACGTCGGCTTTGACAAGGAGCATGTGCTGGTCATTCCCAATGTGGGGAATCGAATATCCAGTGGTTGGAAGGCTTTCAAAACCGATGTAATGGGTCAAGCTACAGTTGTCAGTGCAAGCATCGCAACGCGAGTTCCCTTTACAGGAGACATAGAAAGCACGAGTGCCTATCTCTCGGAAGGCAGTTCTGAGGCTCATCTCTTCAGAAACTTGGATGCAGACTATGATTTCACCCGTACACTGGGACTGGAATTGGTGGCGGGACGGAGCTTTTCGCCGGATTTTGGGGCAGATCAAAACCGCGTCTTGCTGAACGAATCTGCAGTTCGAGAGTTGGGATGGACAAAGGCTGTTGGAAAAACCGTTGTGTGCAGAGAAAACCGGAGACTTCAAGTGCTTGGCGTCATCAAGGATTTCAATTACGAATCGCTCCGTGGGGAGATCAAGCCATTGGCTATCCACCTTGGGGCGTTCGGAGACTGGATCGTGCTGCGCATCAGGTCTGCCAATATCCACGATGCTGTCAGTATGATTGAGAAGAAATGGGAGGAGTATGCTCCAGGCGCACCATTTGAGTATTCCTTCCTCAATGAGAATTTCGACTCTCTATATCGCACTGAACAACGGCTTCAAGGAATATTGGGCTTCTTTAGTATCATTGCCTTGTCAATTGCGTGTATGGGCTTATTCGGCCTGGTGACTTTTCATGCCGAAACTCGGACCAAGGAGATAGGCATACGGAAGGTGTTGGGAGCTCCAGTCGCTAGTCTCATCTTGATGTTGACTCGACAGGTGTTGAAATGGGTGCTGGTGGCCAATCTCATCGCATGGCCTATAGCCTGGTACGCCATGAACAAATGGTTGCAGAATTTCGCTTACCGGATCGATTTAACCATCTGGTTGTTTTTGCTGGCAGGACTGGCTGCTTTGGCAATCGCGTTGATGACCGTAAGTTGGCAGGCGATTCGGGCAGCAACGACAAATCCGGTGGAGTCACTCAGATATGAGTGACGAAATCCCGAGAGCGAAGCGAATCGGGATAAAAGCTTTACGTTATAAGTAATCAATGATACCTGGAGGAATGATGTTCAAGAATTATTTCAAAATCGCCATCCGTAATTTACTCAAACATAAAGGATATTCTCTAATTAATATCCTTGGCCTGGCAATTGGATTGGGGTGTACCATCTTAATTCTTTCTTTTATCCAAAATGAATTGAGTGTGGACGCCTATCACCAAAATCGGAATCAAATCGTACAGGCGTATCTGAAAGGGACCAAAGACGGAAATACAAACTATCAATCCACCACCTCTCCGTACATCGGCCCCATGCTCAAGGCAGAGTATCCTGAAGTGCTGGAAGCGGTTCGCATGTTCAGTATGCAGGAAGTCTCTTTTCAATATCAGGACAAACTTATCCTGGAAAACAAGGGATTCGCTGCAGATCCCAATGTGTTCGATCTGTTTACCTATCCCTTTGTTACCGGAGATCCCCAAACTGCCCTTGCCGATCCCCATTCCCTAGTAATCACCCGTTCGATAGCTGAAAAATATTTTGGTGATTTCGATGCGATCGGGAAAGTGATTCGAATTGAGGATCAATACGATTTTCGTGTGACCGGCGTGATTGAAGATGTGCCGGTCAACAGTTACCGCACATTCGATTATTTGATCCCGCTGAATTTTTTACAGGAACTCGGATTCAATATCACGGGCAGGCCTTACTTTCCTTGCAGTTATTTTACCTATGTTCTTTTGCAGAAAGGAGCGTCGCTCCCACAACTCAACGCCAAAGTCAGTGAAAGAATGATCTCAGAAGGTCAGGAAATTACTTTTGATATTGAGTTGAAGCCTTTCACGGAAATCTACTTTTTTGAAACAGGGGGGAGGGCGCGACTGATCA
>CAZIAH010000053.1:0-28183 GCA_964537715.1 uncultured bacterium
ACTACCATCGTACCAACCAAATTGATTGAACGACAGTCCGTAAAAATTTGGAAAAGATGATCCGGGTTTAAGATGAATACTAAAGGCAGAGGAATATGTAAAAGCATCGAGCTGGGTTTCAAGGGGTATCAACTAACATAGAGGAGTGTCCAATGAGTAGGAAAAGGATGTCTTGTTTATTCACTTTTCTGTTGATGCTGTATTTGTGTGTTCAATTGGCATGGTCTGGAACGACAGGAAAGATTTTTGGCGTGATCACTGATAAAGAGACGGGAGAACCCTTGCTGGGTGCGAATGTCAAGATCGAAGGCACCATGTTAGGAGCTGCATCAGATGTTAACGGCCAATTTACAATCATCAATATTCCTCCAGGCACATATACAGTATCTGCTTCCTATATGGGATACAGTAAAATAGTAACCTCCGAAGTTCAGGTATTGACTGACCAGAGTACCGCTGTTAATTTTGGAATGGCTATGGAAACGATTCAGGGGAAAGTCGTAACAGTGGTAGCTGACAGGCAAGTTATCAAGAAAGACGTTGCTACCAGTGTCGTGCATGTTTCTTCGAGAGAAATCGAGAATCTGCCGGTAGTGAATACAAATGATGTGATTAATCTGCAGGCAGGAGTTCAGGCGGACAATGTTCGGGGAATCCAAATCCGGGGGGGTAGCGGAGACCAATCGTTGTATCTGGTGGATGGCATTACTTTTCGGGATCCGCGAAACAGCAATCCGATATCAGGGATCTCTTTGAGTTCGATCAGTGAAATTTCTGTCGAAAGAGGGGGATTTGAGGCGGAATACGGACAGGTCCGTTCCGGAATTATCAATGTGGTAACCAAGGAAGGGAGCAAAGATCATTACTACGGTTCTCTGACAATGAAAGCTTCTCCTCCCCATGCGAAATTTTTTGGGATTTCTCCTTTTGATGCCAATTCGATGTGGCTGAGGCCTTATATGGACGATGCTGTTTGCTGGTATGGAACCGCTTATTCTGAAACTTTCACGGATTTAAACGGCAATAATCAATGGGATGCAGAAGAGCCTTTTAATGATTCGAACAACGATGGTATCTTTCAGGCAGGCTGGAGCAAAGCAACACAAAAACAATATCAGACTTTTGAGGGATGGTATGCTGTATCAGAGGATCTTTTATCCGATGATGATCCAACCAACGATTTGACACCGATTGGTGCACAGAAAAAATTTATTTGGGAGCACCGGAAAATGCCTCTTGCGGATCAATTTGATTACAATGCGGACGGAGGATTTGGCGGGCCGGTACCGTTCATTAGCAAATATCTGGGTAATCTCCGATTTTTTGCTTCCTATCGGAGAGACCGTGAACTGTACGTTGTTCCGCTGTCGAGAGATGACTATGTCGAGAATAACTGGACAATGAAATTGACTTCCAATATTTCTGATGCAATGAAATTGAATGTCTCCTACAATACTGGAAAGACGTTTACAATTGCCGATAACTGGGCAGGTTCGGATTTCATCAGCTTAAATTATTTGAGAGATCCGGCCACCATTATCAATACTTTTCAAGACCGCGATTACCGATTGTTCAGCACCGGATATTTCAGTATCGCTGATATTTCTCATAACATTTATTCGGGTAAATTCACACACACCTTAAACCCGAATACGTTTTATGAAGTCTTACTGGAATATGTAGGCACCCAATATTTTACACGTCCACCCGCTACAAGAGATACGTCACGTATATATGAAATCGTTCCCGGCTACTTTGTGGACGAAGGTTTATACGGCTACATCACACAAACACATTATGCTAGAGCGCGGGATAACAGTAAATCCTCATCCACAACCTTGAAGTTAGACTTTACCAGTCAGGTCACATTCAATCATCTAATCAAAACGGGTTTCGAGTTTATGTACAATGATCTGGATATTAATTTTGGTTATGTCAGCAGTTTTTCCGGTGTCGATGAGGATGTGGATATGATGCGCATGCATGTTTTCCCGTTTCGCGGTGCGTTTTATCTACAGGATAAAATGGAATTCAAGGAGTTGATCGTGAATATGGGACTTCGGCTCGATTATTCCAATTCGAATGCAAATTGGGTGGATGTCGCTCTGTACGACGAAAGCTTTTTCTCATCCAAATATAATTCGGATGAAAAATATCCCACGAAAATGTCCAAGGGCCAGTGGTCGCTCAGTCCCCGTCTCGGTATATCTCATCCGGTGACAGAAAATTCAAAACTGTTTTTTAATTACGGACATTTCAAACAACTGCCCATCTATCAGGAAATTTTCCGGGTAGGACGTGATGTCACCGGCTCAATGAGACATTACAGTGATCCCAATCTTCCACTTTCCAAAACCATTGCCTATGAACTGGGGTACGATCACGTTTTGTTTGGTGATTATCTGATTCAATTGGCCGGTTTTTATCGGGATATCAAAGACCAGCGTTCCACGATATTATACGTTGGAAGAAGTGGTGTGAGCTATCAAAAGGTGAACAACAACAATTATGCTGATTTTCGCGGATTCGAATTGACTTTCCGGAAAAGCCGGGGAAGATGGTTGACTGGATTTATAAACTATACCTACCAGGTAAGCAAAGCCGGTAATTTTGGATATCAGGAGCAATATGAAAATCCTTTTGATAATCAGTATTATCAGGAACGGGAGACGGATGTGTATTTGCAGCGCCCGGTTCCCCAGCCGTATGCAACCGCAAACATCAATTTTAGGGTACCCTCGGATTTCGAGAAACTCAATATTTTAGGTATCCATCCATTGAACAATATCAATGTCAGCCTTATTGGTAACTGGCAGGCCGGCCCCTGGATGACATTCAATCCGAAACAAATTAAAGGATTGATCAACAATGTTCGCAAAGTAGATTTTTATGATTTGACATTGCGTGCGAATAAAATCTTTACTTACAAGAAATTGAAAGTCGATTTGTTCATCGAAGTCAATAATTTACTGAACACCAAATTCTTGAATGTCGGACAGTTCATCGGCACACAGGGCTATCCCGAGTTTGGTCCATTTTGGAATTTTGATGATTATCAGGCCTATATGGAATCTCTTCATCTTCCGAAGAGCGATGATTATCCAAATATTGCGGGCAATGACAAAATCGGTGATTACCGAAAAGAGGGGGTGAATTTTCAGCCGATTGAATTTTACAACGCGCAGGCAGAGGTCATCGATCCGGATGTGATTTATTACGACCGCTCTACGGGTCGGTATCTCGAATATGTGGACGGGGCTTGGTCCGATGTGCCCAGTCAGCGCATGTATCGGATTCTGAAAGACAAAGCTTACATCGACATGCCGAACGATTTTTCCTTCAATTTTTTGAATCCGCGAACGATCTTTTACGGTTTGAGAATTTCTTTCGATTTGGACTAAAGTCGTATCTTATATGTATTAAAGAAAGGAAATTCAATGCGATATAACAAGAAACTATCATGTCAATGGCTGCCCATTATGGTGGGATATTTACTGCTCTTAACAGGCGGATCACAAACACTTTTGGCTCAGTCAGCCGGAGATTTGAAATATTTGCGTGTGGGATCTCTACAAAGTTTTTTTGGTGCACGGGGTACCGAACCTGAATTTCCGCGTCACTCAAGCAGTTCGGGTTTGCAGGAGTGCGACGGCCTCTGGTGGCCGGCCGAATATGGTGATCGTCTTTCCAGTATTCGGGCCAAGGCATTCTGGATTGGTACAACCAATTTTATGGATCCGGTCTTAAAAATCAAATTTGACTATAAAGTTGTGACCGTCGGCCCCAGGGACAATCCTTCTCAAGCGGGCATGGCTTTCCCTATCAGCCACAAACTGATTGGAAAGTTTGGGCACCCGGTGGTCATGGTCGATGGTGTTCCTGCTACGGAAAATGATTATGAGGATATCGTAGATGAAATCGACGAAACCATGATTGCCGATCGAATGATTGTCACGACGGTCAATACTTCCATCGGAGTCATCATGACCCGAAAAATTATGGCATTTTCGCAGCAGTTCCAAGACAACTATTTTATCGAAGAATACATTTTCAAAAATACGGGAATTATCGATACTAAAGGAACCGTATTGGAGAAGACACTGACCGATGTGGTCTTTTATTTTCAGCACCGGTATGCGCCGGGCGGTGGTGAACCGGTTCCTGGATATAACGAAGGCTGGGGAATATGGGATAGTGGTTGGGGCAAGAGCTGCGTAAACCAGGTGATCAATACCGGGCCCGACGCCCCCACCATGCAGTATTCCTGGTACGGCCCTTTTTCTACACGAAATGTACCGGATGACTGGGGATGTCCCAATGAACTGGAGGATGGGGTATTGGGCGGTGTACAATATCTTGGTTTTGTGACTCTCCACGCCGATGTATCTGCGACGGATAAAGAGAATGATCCGAATCAGCCGATTACGACGATGTATGCCGATTCCGACGATCAGGATCTGGCAATGTCATATAATCAATACGATGCAGATAATATGCGGATTAAATACGAAGCCATGGTTCAGGGTCATGCAGATGTCTCACAGGCGGACCAGATTGCGGCATCGGGTATTTTTGCGGATCAATTCGGAACCGGTGCCGGAGGGTATTCACAGAGTGTCGGCTATGGTCCCTATGACCTGGCACCGGAGGATTCGATTCGTATCGTTCTGGCAGAAGGTGTTTCCGGGATCAACCGTGAATTGAATCGTGAAGTAGGACGCAACTGGCTGGTCTGGTGGAAGGGTGAGGATACCCCGACACTGGTCAAACCGGATGGTTCCGAAACCACCGATTACAATACCTATAAGAGAGAATGGGTGCAAACCGGCGAGGATTCCATCCTCCAGACATTCAACCGGTCGATTGAAACTTTTAACAGCGGATTCGATTTTCCGCAGCCACCCCCGCCTCCTGAAGAGTTTACTGTCAATTCAGGCGGTGACCGTATTCAATTGTCGTGGGCGGATAATGCAACAACTTGGCCCGGTTTCAATGGTTATGTCATATATCGCTCCAAGGGCAGTGTTCAGCAGCCTGAAACGGTTTACGAGAAATTTTGGGAGTGCGATCTGTCAAATTTAAAACACACTGTGGACGATACCACAGCCAAGCGTGGATTTAATTACTATTACTATATTCAAAGCAAAGATGACGGATCCACATCGGCAGGCGCCGTGCTTTACAGTGGAAAGTTCTGGACGTTAACCAGTGCTCCTGCTTATTTAAGACGTCCCGCTGTTGAGGACAGCCTGAAAGCGATCCGTATCGTACCTAATCCATACGATATTCGATCTCGCGTTTTACAATATGGTGTGGATGCCAGTTTCGACCGGATTGCTTTTCTCAATCTTCCTCCGATATGTACCATTCGGATATTTACCGAACGAGGAGATTTGATCTGGACCAAAGAACATACCAATTTTTCCGGTGATGAATTGTGGGATTCCAAAACATCCTCAGGACAAATTGTGGTCAGCGGGCTTTATCTGGTTCATTTTAAAACACCTGAAGGTAAATCTATTATCAAGAAAATGATCATTATCAGATAAAACATAGAGGGACGAGATTATGAAAAGACGGAAAAACTATCTCAGAATTGTAGTGTGTGCTGTCCTCTTTTTAGCAGTCTCACAAAATAATCTAAAAGCGCTTGAGAAGCTTGCCCAGTCGGGATTTCAATTTCTCAGTGTGGTATCCGATGGACACGCAGCGGCTTTGGGATCGGCTTTAACGGCCAGAGATCTGAGATCGAGTGCGCTCTTTTTTAATCCGGCGGCGATGGCACGCATGTCCACATTTTTCGATGTCACTGCCAGTCTCAATCAATGGATTGGCGATATTAAACATCAGACTTTGTCACTGGCTGTCAAACCGGGTCAGGGTCAGTATGGTGTGTTTGGGTTTTCATTTCAGAGCGTGGATTATGGAGAAGTTGAGGGAACGGTTGTCGCCGATAACGCGGCCGGATATCTTGATACAGAAATCATAAAGCCTACCGCTTTGGCCATCGGCATTGGTTATGCGAAAGCGATTACAGACCGGTTTTCAGTAGGGGGGCAGGTTCGATATGTCGAGCAGAATTTGGGTGAAAGTATCATTCCTGCTGTGTTGACCTTGACGGATACCGTGGCAGGAAAAACGGAAAATCGTTTGACGCCGACCGCTTTCGATTTTGGAACCATTTATCAGACGGGATTGAAAGGGCTGGCATTCGGCATGTCTATCCGAAATTTTTCAAAAGAGATCATGTACGCAAAAGAGGGATTTGAGATTCCCCTGGTTTTTACGATGGGTATTGCCATTAATGTGATGAATCTGTTGCCCGATATGGGATTGGAGCAATCTGCTATTTTATCCATTGATGCTTCACATTACCGGTCCCATCCGGAACAGGTTAAAGTGGGTTTGGATTATACGTTTATGCGTATGCTTTCAATTCGCGGTGGTTATGTGAGTGCAAATGATGAAGAGGGCTTTTCCTACGGGGTTGGCATCTCAAAACTTGGATTTTCCTTCGATTATGCCTATACGCCGTTCGGACTTTTTGGCAGTGTCAATAGAATGACCGTGCGTTTTGCACTGTAATATCTGAATCTTTCACCAAAGAAGCAGGAGAGAATCAATGAAAGTCTGTCAATCAATACTCTGTGCACTGATAGGAATGACTGTTGTACTGATTCTTTTATCAGGATGTGAATATAAAGGCCCGGCTTCATCCCTGGACATACTGAATAATCGCCCCCAAATTGTTCCGACCATAAATCGAATTGTCCCCACAGAAGCGGGAACAGCCAGCGAAATTGCTATTTTTGGCACCGATTTTTCCACGGTTCCTGAAGAAAATTGGGTTTATTTTGACCAAACGAAATGTTTAGTCAAAGCGTGTACAGACACATCGATTACCGTATACCGGCCCAATGTCGTGGGGGATTCTGTTACGATTACAGTATCTGTGATCGATGCCGTGAGTGTTGCAAAATTTACTCCTTATAAGATGGAAGCTGTCATTGCAGCTTTTGGCAACTTTGCGGGAGCGGATGCGATTATGGCAATAACTGTTGATCAGAATGACAATGTCTTTTTGGCAATGAACACGAACGACATCATCCGGTTGGATTCCCAAGGCAATCGGGATGTCAGTTATTTGGGAAAAACCGCTTATAATTTATGGACAGATATGAAAATAGGTCCCGATGGTTATATGTATTTGGCCAGATCGAATAACATTATTTATCGTTTGTCCAGTGAAGTGAGTGATAGTGCGATTCAATATATCAGTCTGCCCGACCGAAGAAATGACCGGGTGCAGACGATCGATTTTGATAACAGTGGCACTTTGTTCGGAGGCGGCATTGGAAGTGATCTGATCATCATTCATTCCGTCGATGATATTGAAAAATCGGGATACTATGTCGATTACGACATCATATCGGTTCGAGTATATAAAGGGTATGTATATGTTGCTGCAGAAAATTCAATGATAGGTATCTGGCGGCATAAGATCAATGCAAACGGCACGATAGGAAATCAGGAGTCGATCATTGATTGGGGGGAAAGTCCCTATATTGATGCAGGCATAAAAGATATTACCTTTTCGGAAAATGATGTTCTTTATATCAGTACCGATGCTCAAGACTCTCCCATTATCAGATACGATCTCAATACCAAGAATTATCAGGTTCTATACTACGGAATTATCCCGTTCCCTGTGTCCCAAATCGTATGGAACAATTCGACTCATCTTTTTGCTGTTGTTGACCGCGGAATTACGGTTGACAATGGCGGACAACTTCTCAAGATCAATACAGGAGAACAGGGTGCTCCCTATTATGGCCGATAGAGTAGTAAGGACGAGGTGCAGTCAAGTTTTTTCATATAGACTAACAATATGAAAAATCAAATCATGTAAGGAGGTGATGTACCGGAAAGTGTTGTTCTACCGTGAGCTTATTTGATTATCGAGCTCAATAAACCAATGACGTACTTTTAAAAGTTAAGGAGAGGAAATTATGAAAGTATCTTCGGTATTATTGTCCCTCATGTGTCTGGTTTCTTTTTCTGTTGTCCAGGCTCAAATTATTGCAGATTTTGAGGTGGAAGCATCGGGAACCCAGGGATTTTCCAACCCCGGATGGGGTGCCGCGACGACTGCTGTGGAACGGATTGCAGATCCGACAGGACGAAGTGTAGGTGTGCTCGCGGTCACTTACGACGGCACGTTGGACGTACGCGGAAATTTTGAAAAACAGTCGTTCAGTCCCCAAAACGCGCATGTAATCAGCATGCTGGCGTGGATACCAGCCAATTTTGGGGATACCGATACACTCTATGTCTGCGCACAGGACAATCAGCATTGGTCCGATTCCCGAATTCAATACTATACAGGGGCCAATCTCCCCAGGGAAAGCTGGGTCGCCATAAATTACTACGTCTATGGCAATTATCTGGCTAATCCCACGGTGTTCAATCCTTACGATCCTTATACATTTGGCCGGATGTATTTCCAGATCAATTCCACCACATTTCAGGGCCAGGTACTGTTCGATGACCTGACGCTTCTTGGCGATGTGCCCAGGGTGCAAGCCGACTTTGAAACCGGCAGTCTAAACGGATGGGAGGATTCGGGCTGGTCTCCAGGCATTAGTGGTGTGGAACTTATAGAGGATCCCAACGATGCAGGCAATCACGTCATGTCTATTGGTTTGGACGCCACTCTTGGAGATCTGGGTCAGCTGACCTCGGGTCAAATCAACCTTACAACGCTCGATCACGTAATGGCTTTCAAGGTTTGGGTTCCCACCGATTTCCCAGATGAAAACTATATTCGAATTGTGGGCCAGGATCGTACCAATTGGGCAGACGGTGCGGTTCAAGATTACTACGGGTCAGATCTTGTGAAAGGGGAGTGGAATGAAATCTACCTCGATATTCTGAGGGCTTATCAAACCGATTCCACCCAGTTCATTCCCTATACGTCAGGTGGATTCGGAAGGGTATGGATCGGTTTTTATGATAACACGACTTTCACTGGATCCATCTACATGGACGATATCATCTTTTGTCAACCGGCCCCGCCTGCTACGGCCGATCTGTTGTCTCCTCCCATTACTGTCACAGCTGGAGTCGATACGATTGTCGATCCCTACACAGGGGAGACCCTCTATTTTAACGCAATCGAATTTACCGAATTGGCCGCTGATATTGGGGAAACCTATAGTCTTTACTACAGCGAATCCGGCAAAATTACGGATGTGACTGCACCGGGCGTGATCCAAATCTCGAAGAATATTCCGAGGGGTACTGGAACAGGAGGTGTTGGAAGGTATAACCATCGTATTTTTACGGCCGATGGTGGACAGAAAACCGTTTACTATGCCATGACAGTGACCGGTATTGAAGGGGGTGGGGTTGTGGAAAAACCTGTCATTGACGGTACCAGCAACTCCGGTGCGATGACGGCCAAGACGTCGATACTGCATGAGATTCCGTTTGTTGAAAATTTCGACTTTGTCCCGGATGCCTATCTTGATGAATTCGAGGACCTGGCGACCACCTTTACACGATGCGCGCTGAAAACCGAATCTACCGGTGAATTACACGGACCGGAATGGACCACCGCATCAACCGATCTCAATTTCGTGGGATACATTGTCATGGACAATGAAAACCTCTATGTGGGTATGGATGTGGTTGATGACAATCCCAGCGGAGACGGACAGTGTTGGGAAGGGGACGGTTTTGATGTTTATGGTGGTCTTTACGACACGTCTGGTTTGACTTCCTATTGGCGAGGAGATGATGCCCAGCGCGGTGGTGATCTGGGTGGTGCCTATCGAATAGGTGCTGCCATCAATGCCGCAGTGAGTGATCGGCTTCAGGTAGGCGGATGGGAACCCTGGCAGCCTGACGGATTAGAGTATGTCCAGGAGATTTTTGCCGATGGTTACATTGTCGAGTTCAAGATCCCGTATGCCGATATGGATTCATACTTTAATTCCTCATTTGTCCCCACAGATGGCATGTTGATACCGCTCAAAATCGATATCAACGACAACGACGGAGCAGAAGATAATCCGGGCGGTGCCAACAATCGAAGTCTGCAATGTCATTTTGGCGATACACCGGCCAACGCCAATAGCTATTGCCGCGCAGAGACGTGGACGGCTTCCATGCTGCTGACATCGACTCCCATGACAGTGGCTGTAGAAGCTCCAGAGCATGCGGTTCCGTACACCTTTGCGCTGGATCGTAACTTCCCCAATCCGTTTAACCCGAGCACGACCTTGAAATATCAGGTCGCACATGCAACGGGTGTGAAGATTGTGGTGTACGATTTATTAGGCAAAACAGTCCGGACATTGGTGGATGCCAGAAAGCAGGTTGGTTCCCATGAAGTCGAATGGAATGGTACCAATGATGCGGGTCTTCAGGTTTCCAGCGGCGTTTATTTTGCCAGGATGGTTACACCGGAGTATACCAAGATCCAGAAAATGATGCTTTTGAAGTAGAAGCTCTCATCATTTAGGTATAGCTGGGAAGGGATGACCGGGATCACAGGTTGTCCCTTCCTTATTTATTATAATTGGAAATTTATTCTGAAATTTTGTATCATAATAAATATGAGAATGTTTGAATTCCGCCAAAGTTATGATTGCGATGTATATTCAATTGATACCATACTATTTTTTATTTAACAAGAACGGAGCAGTATCATGCAACGTAGATTTGGCCTTTTGATTTTATTGACACCCGTACTATTAATCGCACAATCTTACGGTACGAATGGACAAAAAGCCATCCGAAAGATTCAATCCTTGAATTCAATGCAATCCGCATTATATGATCCAATGGATTCCCGGATCACAGTAGTCCCGAAAATATCGGTTGAAAGCACCAATGCGCAGGAGGTAGGACTCTATGAAAGATTCGAGGCAATTCTTCTTTTGGAAGATGCTATCTATCAGAATCCCTATGATCCTGAGGAAATCGATATTCGGGCGGTATTTGTTTCTCCATCAGAACGGACATGGGAGATATTCGGATTCTATGACGATTATCAGAATCGTGATCAATGGAAAGTACGATTTTCACCCAATGAAACGGGAACATGGCACTATACCCTTTATGTGAGCGATTTAAATGGTGCGGATACAAGCGAAGTCTACACGTTCGAAGCTGTACAATCAGGGTATCACGGCTGGCTTCGGGTTTCGCCAGACAATCCCTATTATTTAATTTATGATGATGGTACCTCTTTTTATGGTGTGGGCCCTGCCTACCCCTGGGGTGTGAACAACGGTTCCACGGGACTGGCCCAGCTTGAAGCATCTGGTGCCAACCTGTTTTATTACTGGAATGGCACATACGATATGGGGTACGGTCTCATTGAATCGATCAATTCGGGACTGGGCCGGTATGATCAGCCCAAATGCGGACGCATCGATCAGATTCTGGAATGGTCGGAAGAGAGGGGATTGAAAATGGTTTTATCTATCTGGCCCCACGATTATTTATCCTATGATGTTTGGAGCAATCCCCGATGGGATGTGAATCCGTACAACCAAATCTGCGATGTCATCAATTTTTACGGGAATGAAGAGGCCTGGACGTATCAGTTGAAGCAGTACCGCTATATCATTGCCCGGTGGGCGTACAGCCGAAGCATGGGAGTTTGGGAGAGCGTGTGTGAAATCAATGGAACAGACGGTTGGGTTTATGGAGATCAATCCGATGCACTGGACTGGGTGGAGAATTTCCATAATTTTTTCAGGGAAAATGATCCCTATCACCGCCCCACAACCATATCCCAGGGCGGCGGTCAGTACTGGTCGGATGGCTATGCATTGACCGATTTGCCTAATGTACACATGTACGAGACACAGGCCGGCAGTCCACACTATCCGCAAAATCCTATGCGAAGCAGCCTTTGGGTCTATGGCAGTTATGCCGGACGGTTTCGGCAGGATTTTGAGAAACCCGGCGTTTTTGGTGAGGCTGGATATATGGATAATTACGGAGATTATTCAGCAGGTTCTTCTGAATATGTTGAAATGTATCACAACGCGCTCTGGGTGACATGGGCCTCCGGTTTGGCCGCCACACCTTTATGGTGGGATTTTGGCACCAAATCCATATTTACCTCTGAACTGATGGCACAGATGCTTGCTTTTTCAAAGGGTGTAAAAATGATCGATTATGCGCATCTGTCGTTTGGACCTTCGGAAGCTGAGGTTGAAGATTGTGATGTCTATGCCATGGCCGGAGATTCGTTGGCTTTTGGCTGGATTCGGGAGACCGAAGGGGAGGATGTTTCGAATAAAACATTTATGCTTGACGGTGTAGCGAATGCGCCTTATTCAATTTTGTGGATCGATACATGGACGGGAGATACCGTCCGAACAAACAGCCGTATCGGCCAGGATGGTGTGTTGACCGATTATATTCCGCAGCTTTCACAAAATGTAATGGATGTCGCTTTTGTCATTCATCCGGCTCAAAGCGGAGACATCCCCTGGAGGCTTGAATTGACGGCCAATCCGATAGAACTGTACAGCAGCAGCTTGTATTCATCGCAAATCGTCTGTTATGTTCTGGATGCGGAGGATCGAATTTGCACGCAGGCAGAAAATCCGATCACATTTGTGCTGGAAGGACCGGGAGCATTGGAAGGGACAAATCCTGTGGCTGCCGATCAGGGGATGGCGAATATTATATTCCGGGCGAATCAAAATGCGGGGAACGCCCGGATTATTGCCTCTTCCGCCGGTTTGATTCCGGATACTATCAACGTGTTGATCAAGAAACATTTATATATCGATAATTTTGAAGAGTATATGTCGAATGCAGATTTGGAGAAGATCTGGCAGAAGCGGTACGGAACGGATGTCAATCTGTTTTTGGAATCCTCGTCGGTTGAAGAAGGGCAGCACTCCATGCGTATGGAATACAGTATCGGGAATGGTAGTCTGTCCTATGCCGGCATTTTCCGGGATATTATTGGTAATTGGAGCGAAGCCAAATCCCTGGCGTTTTGGCTCGATCCCGATGGTTCGGGACGGCTGCTCGATATTCGTCTCTATATCGATGGATCGAGATACTGGTACTATGATTATGGACTCAATGGATCCGATTCAACGACTGTTGCAATTTCTTTCCGCAAGTTCAAATCGAATTACGGAGCTGCCTCTTATGACGGTTCACCGTTTGTCCAGATTGCTTTTAATCTATATCAAGGTGGAGGAGTGTGGGGAAGCGGCACGCTTGTTTTTGACAATATCAGATTTTTGTCCGATGACAGTACGGGAGTTCTTGCTGAAAGGATGAAACAAATTCCGCAGGTTTATTGTCTGTATCAGAATTTTCCGAATCCCTTTAATAACGGAACCGTCATTCGCTATGCACAGCCCGTCCAGAGTCCGGTGAAACTTACTGTCTACAATATTCAGGGACAGGTGGTCGATGTCCTTTTGGATGAAAACCAGAAAGCAGGCATGCATGAAATTCATTGGAATGCGGATCATGTAGGGTCCGGTCTTTATTTTTACCGTCTGAAAACACAAAATACCGTTCTGACTCGGAAATGCGTTTTGGTCAAATAAAAGCTGCAGGGACGGAATTCGGTTTTTGTGACCGATTCATTGATGATTGGAGTTATAAAAACATACAGTACACTGATGAATAATTTCTATCAATACTATCCACAGTTACTGGAGCAATTGAACGAGTCAATGAAAATACAAAATTTTTGTTGAAATACTCATTGTTTTCCAATATATTATAACTTCAATTAAATTCGGAAAGGGAATATCATGAAGCGTACACAAAACAATTTCATTTTATGGCCTGCAGTTCTGATGGTCTGTTTACTCTTTGTGCAATGTAAAAATAAGGAGATGTCCAGTATGAAAATTGTGAAGCAAGATTTTGGAAAGACCAAAGACGGTATTTCAGTTGATTTGTATTCGTTGACCAATGCAAACGGAATGAAAGTTAGTATTACGACGTATGGCGGCATCATCACGTCGATTATCGTTCCCGACAAGGATGGTCATATGGGTGATGTGGTGTTGGGATTCGACAATCTTGATGATTATATGAACAAAAGTCCCTACTTTGGTTGTATCGTCGGCCGCTACGGCAACCGAATTGCAAAGGGAAAATTTACACTGAACGGCAAGACATATACCTTGGCCGTCAATAATGGTCCCAATCATCTTCACGGCGGTATTGTGGGATTTGACAAGGTGGTTTGGAATGCCGAGGAAGTTCGTGGAGGTGATTATGTCGGTTTGAAGCTTTCCTATCTTAGCAAGGACGGAGAAGAGGGTTATCCGGGCAATTTGTCGGTCATAGTGACCTATCTGTTGACCAATGACAATGAAATCAAGATTCAGTATGAAGCCACCACGGATCAACCCACGCTGTGTAACCTGACCAATCATTCCTATTTTAATCTGGCCGACGGAGGTGCTTCTACGATACTGGACCACGAACTTATGATCGATGCAGATTCGATTACACCAATCGATGAGACATCCATTCCCACAGGCGAATTCATGCCGGTCGAGGGAACCCCTTTCGATTTCAGGAAACCCAAAAAGATTGGTTTGGATATCAATGACGATGATCAGCAGATACGCAACGGTCAGGGGTATGATCACAATTTCGTTCTCAATGGAAAGGCCGGTACGTTGCGCCTAGTGGCCAGGGCCGTCGATCCTTCCACGGGACGTGTTCTGGAGGTTCTGACAGAAGAACCCGGAGTTCAATTGTATACGGGTAATTTTTTAGATGGATCGATCACGGGAAAAGGCGGTATCGTGTATGGCTACAGACATGGTTTTTGTCTGGAAACCCAGCACTATCCGGATTCTCCGAATCATCCGAACTTTCCCTCTACAGTGCTGAATCCGGGAGAAAAATATCAAACCACGACCATTTATAAATTTTCGGTAGAAAAATAATGCTTATTCCCAATCTCTCAAGGATATCAGGGAAGTCATGAATGTGTGGTGTTAGCGTATAAAGTTTTCTTTTTTGATGGTAAGGCCTGTTCCGGAAAATTGGAATAGGCCTTTATCGTTTCTAAAGAAAGTATAGCATTATTCCCAGCAATAAACTGGGATTTTTTAAAGAATATCGGAATGAAAAGATACGATTTATCTGTATCAAGGAGTGTCCATGTCAGAACTATTTCCAGATCCGATAAAGAATCTTCCTGAAGCGGATGTCCCGTTACCAGGTGTAAAAGCCTATCTTTCTCAGTCGGATACGCATCAAATCATATTCATGGAATTTGAAAAAGATGTGGATTTACCGGAACATGCCCATGCGGCTCAGATCGGGATCGTTTTGGAAGGTAAGATCGATCTGGTGATCAACGGCCATAAAAAGACCTTCACTCGAGGAGACCGATATTATATCCCCGAGCAGGTATTACATTCAGGGAAAATCTATGCCGGCTATGTCGATATTACCTTTTTTGATCAACCAGATCGGTATTCTAAGAAAGAATGACACCCCAATTTAATCCATTCTGATGCAACTTATTTTCATACGGGCCTTCGCTCATAAATATCGGAAATGCCGATGCGGTCTCAAAATGGAGTGTTCATCCAACGATTTTGGTTTGATTTATTTTTTTTGCAATTTGCAATCGATTTAGAATGAGTATTCTTTTTCATCCAATTGTCTCGTTTTAGAATATATCATTGCATTTGGACAATTTTGTTTTTAATTTTTAAAAAACCGGCTTATTAACAATAAAAGGGGGATGTTATGAAAAGTATTATATGGGTAATGATTGCGTTTTTAGTCCTATCCACTTCCATTTTTGCCCAGATTGATTACAATTCACAAGTTCAACCTATTTTCAATAGCAAATGTATTCGATGTCATGGGAGGGCGAGCGGGGTAACTCTGAAGGATTACGCTTCGGTTATGAGAAGTATTGGTGCTCAATACGCTGGCCCCATTGTCATTCCAACGGATACAGCGAATAGTCCGTTATGGGATAAGATCAATCCCAATCCTCAACATGGGAAGAGAATGCCATTAAGAGGAACACTGAGTTCAAAAAATATCAATACTATCGGGCAGTGGATTCTCAAGGGCGCTTTGCCATTGACAGATGTGAATGTTAATTCCGTACTGCCAGCCGGATTTAGGCTCTTCTCCTGTTATCCCAATCCATTCAACCCGTCCACAACAGTTCGGATTATGAATCAAACCTTTTTACAGATTAATTTAACTGTTTATGATATGCACGGCCAGGTCGTTCATAAGGTTATCGGAGAATACGACGACGGCTATCACGACATTCCCATTCATATTACTAATCAGTCCTCGGGGATATATGTGGTTTTGATGCAGGCAATTGTTGGAGAGCAACTCCTGACTTCACAAACACAAAAGATCATCCTCATGAAATAGAAATGCGCTTTCAACCGATTTTTGAGTACAATTTGAAAGGGGTGAGCGCGATCTTACCCTTTTTTATTGGGATAAAGGAGGCAAAGCAAGTTTCAGAGAAACTTAGTGTTTCTTTTCGGGCTCGTTGAAATAGAGGTGCAATTTATTGTTCTCTGCCGGGGATTTGTTTGTTGATTTGATCCTTTCAGGATTTTGATCATCGTTATGTCCCCATATCTGTCTGACAGAATAGACAACCGCTGTATAAAAATTGCCCTCGTACTGTCTGAAGAGCCGGAAGGATTCGTTTTTCTTCCCGAGAAAAGGCCGTAAACTCCATGCCAGCTGAATGCCCACAAAGGCGAGAATGATTACCCAAAAACGGAACACGGACACGCCGATTTTCGGATAGATGTTTTTCTTTTCGCAGGAATATTGAAGTGCATCGATCATCGTTTTCATGCCGAAAAATGCAGAGAGTCCAAGTATGAGTAGATGGAGAAGAATCAGAAAGTAGTAATTGCCGCCAGTTAACTGAAAAAAAATCGTAATCGGAATAAACGAAACCATGATCGAAGCAATGAGCACGAACCCGGACAGTACGATAAACATCATCTGCGAAATACGAAGTTTAGAACCCAAAACGGACTGGATGATAAAGAAAGCGGGGAAGCAGATCGCCAGGGCGAGTGAGAACAGCAGAACCATTTTGATGCCGGCGGAAAAGGCCTGAAGCACGCTGTGGTGGCTTCCCATAGAAAGACCGTAGACAAACATCAATCCGCCAAGCAGTAGGCAAAGGGTAAAAATTTTTTTTACAGAAATACCATCCTCGGAGATCCGGCTGTAAAAATGCTCCCTGTTTTGATAAAAGGGAAAATACTCCCTGAAAAAAGATTTTTTCTGATTCATGGTTGCCTCCCGATATATAACGGAGTTTCATCCCGACAAATCAGGGTGTCCGTTTATCTTTTGCTTTTGATCGTTTCCCTCAATTTCTCGATTTTTTCCCGGGACACGGAACCCAGCACAGTATTTTTTTCGAATCGTTCGATCCATTCAAGACGTTGCTTCGCTTCGGAAAATTTCCCGGATTGGATAAGCAAATCTGCGTCGGTTAGTGCGGCTTGGGAAATGTTGTTCAGCAGTTGATCGGTATAGGCCATACGGATCGAACTCCGGTCTTGGGAGCTCACAAGCGGAAGTTTGAAATCATCCACATTTAGATGGTTCAAGCCTTTCCGGAGTAGTGATGCGTCTACCTCCTTGAATGGAGGGTGAGATTGCCACAATAGAAAGGCGCCTGCATAAGCCCATTGATTTCCAGTAGGAGGCAGTCGATCAGGATAAACTGTCGGGGCAATGGCGATGGGATTTCGAAGGATTCCTTTTCTATGTTGTTCCATCCATTTCCATACAATCTGCGCAGCCCGGAGCATAGTTCTGTCTTGTTTGTCTTTATACGGCTTGAGTCTGTCCAATTCATTGTCTGTCACGGGCAGAGAGATTTGATACTGATTCTTGACATGTCGTGCATACCAGAGTGTATTGAGAAGAGACAGGTTGACAATGACCACGTCGGAACGGAAATGCTCGACTTGCTGAAGAGCAACAGTCGGATAGGTATCCATATCTCCGTTTGTCAAGAGAATGGCATTTCGAGGAAGATCGCTCATAACCCAGCGTGTATAGGCCAGCAAAGACGGAGTGAAAAAACCGCATCGCATGAAGTTGCGCACGGCTTTTTTCTCCAGATCTTTTTGGTCCCGTTGAATGGCCTCGCTCCAGAGTTTGGTCCAGGCATTGCCGTCGCTGGAGTCACACTGTACTGCCTTGAGAAGGTGGGACCACGTCGAGTCCGAATTGGCTTCTTCCCAATGGCCGAACCGGGGGTTGTATATATTGGCCAGAACCATGTGGGCGAATCCGTAACCGGGATTGATCCGAAGCGCTTTCCGCGCTTCTTCCTTGGCTTTTGATTTTTTGTCGAGACGTCGATAGGTTTCGGCCAGATAGGCGTGATACTCTGCTTTTCCGTCGGATTCTCTTATGGCTTGTTCAAAATAGGGAAGGGCGTCATCGATCTGGTTTTTGACATAGAATGCTTTTCCCATTTCGAAGTTTTTGTTTTCAGCATGTTTTTGGCATCCTGAGAAATTCACTATTATAAAATAGGAGATCAGAAATACAATCAACAGTCTCGTTTTGCTTTTCGATAATGATCTGGTCAAAAACATAACTTGTCCTTTTAGATTAAATTTTTTCATCTAAATTCAAATCCATGTAATAGATGTTACACTGCATTGTCATCGGTTTTTCTCTTATTGCTTTGAATGACATCGTCAAATTTCTTATCGATATGCTGGATGAACCATTCGTCAATGATGGATTTCTTGAAACGCCATACGTTGCCGATTTTTGCGCCGGGGATTTTTTTCTCCTGAGCCCAGGTGTAAATCGTTTGGGGCTTCAGCCGAAGATAGGCAGCGACTTCTTCCAGTGTCATGATTACATCATCCAAAGGAATTCTCCTTTGTTATGGTTTATAAGTATATAATATGAAATAATACTGTATTTGTCAAGTATTTTATTGTTTATTATTATATATTGCTATTTTGTGGGTGCAGTATTGTTAAATATTAAATGGAAAATTCAAAATAGGACAGCACCTTCAGGAATGCAATGCTCAAATTAGAACACTCCCATATTTGATGTTTTGTAGTGAAACTTTTTAAAAACTTTTGTATTTTATTATTGGAAACATAGAGCTGAAAAGGAATGTTTTAAGCCGTATTTGCAAGGATGACTGTGATGCAATCGGATGTTCAACAAGAAAAGCAATGGATACAGGAATCACAGAAAAATCCAGGTGCTTTTGAATTCCTGTTTAACCGATATTGTAATTTAATATTTAACTATATTCTGCGACGAACGTGCAATATTAATGCTTCCAAGGATATTACAGCGAATACATTTCTTAAGGCGCTTGAGCATATTCGTCAATTTACATGGAAAGGTATTCCATTCTCGGTCTGGTTATACCGGATTGCCACCAATGAGATTCATCAACATTACCGTAAATCGAGAAGGATTGTCAGATTAAAAGATCAACAATTAGTGAATGTCCGGAGCAGTACTTCATCTGATTCGGAATTGTTGAAACAGGAGGAGACAGCTGAAAAGTATCAACAGTCTCGAAAGATTCATCAAGCCGTTTTATCGCTGAAACCGAAATACCAATCTGTGATTACACTTCGGTATTTTGAAGGATTATCCATTAAAGAGATTGCAGTTATTTTAAAGCTATCCGAAAATACAGTGAAAACACATATTCGGAGAGCATTACAACAACTGAAGATGATATTATGAAAAATTTGAATGACATTGAGAAATTTCTGAAAGCATCAAAACAACCAGATAAAGATTTTACGGATGTGAAGCATGAGATCTGGAGTCTCGTTCTTCAGATGCATAAGCAGCGACGGCGTAAAAGCTGGTTGTCTTTCATGAAACCTTGGATGTGGGTACTTGCTTCCATTTTTTTAATTCTCATATGTGTTCTTTTTATGCTTCTGATGGTCCGATCCATTTAATATTAAATATGGAGGGCAAATCATGAAACGAGGAATCTTGGAAACCCGCAAGTTCGAGTATCACCGTTTGCTGGAACTCGGATTGATTTTTTCTCTGATATTTCATGTCGTGCTTTTCCAGAGTTACAAGAGAATTGAATATAGGAAACCTTTACTAAAATGGAAAGATCTTGGTATTATCAAAGTTGTGGATATTCCTATCACAGAATTAAAAATGAATAAACCAACTGTATCACTTCCTCAAATACCAATCCCAAGAGATGAAGAAGAAATACCAGATGATGCGACTATTGATCCTACAATACTAATACTTCATGAACCTGTACCACCGCCACCGCTTGATGAAACGTGGCAAATTCCGTTTAAAGCAGTTAGTGAACCACCATTCCCGATTGGTGGTTATGAATTACTGCAGCAAAATCTTGTTTATCCGGAGATAGCTCGCAAGGCAGGTGTTGAGGGTTTGGTCGTTATTGCTGCCCATATTAGTGAATTGGGACATGTGATTGAAACCAGAATAATGAAAACACTCGGTCCCAATGGTTGTGATGAGGCAGCGATTAAGGCAATTCGTTCAGTCAAATGGCGACCGGCCTTCCAGCGAGATGAACCGGTTGATGTCTGGATTAGTGTGCCATTTCATTTTAAACTGAAAGATGGTTAAGATTATTTGATTAAATTAAATAATTGATAATCTAAAGTGAATTTCGTTATCTTATTAGTGATCGGAATATAATGTTAAAGAGCATGAGATCAGCGTCATCTGAAATCAGGCAATTGCAGGTAGTCGCCTGCTAACTTCACAAACGCAAAAAGTGATACTCATGAAATAGAAGTAATATTCAATCAATTATTGAAAAAACTTAAAAGGGTGGTTTTTACATCACCCTTTTCATTATGGAAAAAACTTAATTATTTTATTTATTTTATTGTTCAACAAATCGGATTGAAAGATTGTTTGTATTAAGTTTGAAAAATTAAAATTCGGTCATATTTGTGTTTTTATTTGTAGAAACAGAATTCATGTCGTATATTTTAATGGAATTTATTTTGATATAGTTCTATACCACAATATGAAATCAACTGCAAAGAGTATATCTGAGAGAAAAATATTGTGCATCGATCAATCCCCGGAATCGATTGAATTGGTGAGACGGATTCTGGAACATGGAGGGATCCAATATAAATTATTGGCAGCCATGGAAGTGCAGGAAGGAATGAAAATCGCTTTACGGGTAGTGCCTGATTTGATTATGCTAGATATGCATTTTCCTGCCGGAAAGGCATGGCATTTGATCGAACAGATTCGCAAGGATCAGAAACTCAAAGATATTCCGATTATTGGTATCAGTTCATTGGATTACGAAAGTGGATTACAGGAGAACAGGTCGGGCGGATCTCATGTGGATATGTATTTGCAAAAACCGGTCGATATGGATAAGCTGCTCAATGCCCTCAATCATTTACTCCAATTCACCGACAAGAATTTGAAATAATTTCTCCAGAATAAAAAACACCCATATTGAATGTTTGCAATGGGTGTTTGTATGATATAAAAACTCAATCAAAAAATATCGCTCATAGAACGCATCAAATCCCGGGATCGATTTTCATCTCTTTCTCCCGTGGATGATCATTCCGAGTGATTTAAAACGCCGTCAATTTTGGGCTTTCATTTGTCAATTCATTTGACACGCCATTGCCCGGTTGATTTTGGACAACAGCTCTTCGGTCTGGAAGGGCTTTGCCACAAAATCGGTGGCGCCCATTTCCATAACTTTTTCCTGCACTTCCTTGCCGGGATACGCCGTAATGAATATAACCGGAATGTTTTCTGTTCGCGTATACATTTTGAGACTGTTGAATGCGCTCAAACCACCAATGGTCGGCATACGAATGTCCATTAAAATCAGGTCGGGTTGTTCCGAATAGGCTTTTTTGATGGCCTGATTGCAATCTTGTGCAGTGACTACCAACAAGTTGTTGGAGCGAAGTCTGGATGCCAAAAGTGTGAGAATGTCGGGATCGTCATCTGCGATCAAAATCTTTTTCATTATTTTCCTCCTGCTTCCAAGATTTATTCACTTTCTCGATTCATACCCATCAGATTAAATAGTAAATCATTTTACGAAGAAGTTTTTCATCAACGGGTTTATTGATTGTCAGAATAGCTTTTTTATTAATGTATTCGTGGAATCTTCCGGTTTCTACTTCGTACCCGGACATAATGAGAATGGGAATGTCTTTGGTTTCGAAGTTTTCCTTCAGCCGGCCGATGACTTCATAACCACTCATGCCAGGCATCTTCATGTCAAGAATAATCAATTCCGGAAGTGCTTTTTGAATACTTTCGAAAGCAGCTTCTCCGGTGTTCGCAATGCCGATGTTTGTGTAGCCGAAAAATTCGATCAGTGTTTTGGTCGCTTCGGTCAATTCGATTTCATCGTCCACGATGAGTATATTCTTATTCAGTCTTGCTTCTTTTTCCCGTATTAAATGACTCTTGCAATTTTTCAATAATGTTTCTGCCGTTAGTGGTTCCTCTGCTGAAATCATGTTATAGGAGAAATCCAGTTCGAGTTCCGGAGCCGATTCAATAAATGCTTCTTTGATTGTTCGGACCAGGAGATTTTTGAGTTTTAATTCTTTCTTTAATGGCTTTTCAATAAAAATAACCGATTCGTTTGTTTCTCCGACAAGGGTATGTATGTTTTTCTCGGAATTTTCAAAACTAAATTTCATCTTTTCATAAGATGAATTTAAATTATCATTACCGATTTGTTTTGTTAAATCCGGATAATTATGAATTTGAAAATAAAACATGATAAAAGGATATTTCATATCCAATATCTGGTTTCCAATTTTGTCAAGTAGTTCGATGCCGGTAACATATTTGGGCAATGTAAAAGTGAATGTAGAACCCACACTGGGTTTGCTCTGAGCTGATATTTCACCATTATGAAGATGTATAATTTCTTTGGTTATGGCTAAACCAAGTCCGCTCCCTTTTTGTTTCAGGTTGATACTTGATTCGAACTGTTCAAATTTTTCGAATACCTTGGGAAGAAATTCAGGTTTTATCCCGATCCCCGTGTCACGCACAGAACAGTTGATATGTTCATTCTCGGACTCTATATCCACCTGGATGGTTCCTTTTTCGGTGAATTTTAAGGCATTCCCTATCAGATTGTTTAATACTTGAACAATACGGTCTTTGTCGACAAAAACATCAATCGGGTTCTCCGGGAGTAATACCTTAAAATCGAGTCCCTGTTTTTTTATCAAGGATACAAAGGGATCAGTAATGGATTTTACCAGTTCGTTCAGATTTTCCTTTTTCTTTTCGAGTTTTACTTTCCCGGATTCTATTTTTGATATATCCAGCAGATCATCGACCATACGCTGAAGACGGTCTGTATTTCGAATGGATAGCGATAAAAATCTTTTTTGTTCATCATTGACTTCACCTGTAATACCGTCACGAACCTGAGCCACTGATTCGCGAATGATGGTTAATGGTGTCCGTAATTCATGCGAGACATTACTGACAAAGTCATCTTTCATTCTGTTCATTATAATTCGTTTGGCAGCGTCTTTGAATATAATAACTGCACCCTTGATATTTCCTCTGTCGTCTTTAATAGGAGCAATATTTTTATCGATATATGTTTCCGTTCCATTGCGGTCAATGAGAATCGTGCTGTCTGAATTGTCCGATGTCGTTCCTTCTTGCAATACTTTTAATATGGGATCCCTTTGAGATCTGTTTTGTTTCTCATTGATCAATTTGAATATTTCTGTGACATTTTTTCCAATGGCTTCTTTTTGGGACCATTTTGTTATTGACTCAGCAGCAGGATTCATGAAAGTAATCTTTGCTTTTGTATCGGTGGCTATAACAGCATCGCCAATGCTCTTCAAAGTAAATGAAACCCAATTTTTTTCACTAATGATTTCAGTTTCGATTTTATGTCTGTAAAGTGCCATTTTAATACTGGCATGTAATTCCTGCTCAGTAAACGGTTTCAGAATGTATCCGTAAGGTTCTGTAATTTTGGCACGGGCAAGGGTGTCCTCATCAGCGTATGCGGTTAGGAAAATGATTGGTATATCCAGTCGATCCCGCACTTGTTCCGCAGTTTGGATACCATCGAGCTTCCCATCTAGCCTGATATCCATCAAAACCAGGTCGGGAGCCAAATCCACCATATTCTCAATGGCTTCTTCACCGGAGGCATATAAAGCAGGGACTACATATTCTAGCTCTTCCAACCTGCTCTGGATTTCCATGGCAATGACTTTCTCATTTTCGACGATGACTATTTTTTCTTTTGGCATGGACAACAACCTGTTCTCATTGTCTGGTGATAATAGTCATTTTCTCAATAATCATATAAATCATTAATTTTTATAGTAATTTATCCTCAATTGTTTTCAAATTATCCCAATATTACAATCTGGATTATGCAAATAGGAATAAAATTGCCGGTTTAAGCCGGAATAATTTGCTTCTTTACTTAAATTTCGTAATCCCTTTCTCTGTTTTTTCCTTGATCAGTAAAACACAGTAGTCAATGCTGCATCTAATATGCCAGAATTGGGGTGAACCAATTTAAAATGATTACGTTTGTTTGGTCATTTTCCTTTATGCTCCGGGTAAAGGTAATTCAATACTTGCTGTGGTTCCTTTCCCCATCTGGCTGGTGTATTTCAAGTCACCATTGTGGATTTTGATAATTCCATAACATACCGAGAGACCCAGGCCTGTGCCGTGCTCTTTTGTTGTAAAAAAGGGATCGAAGATCTGTTTCATGTCACTTTCAGAGATTCCGATCCCGGTATCCGCAAAATCGATTTGAATCTGATTGTTTTTCTGCTGTGTGGTCACAGTGATGGTACCCCCATCCGTCATCGCCTCAAACCCATTTCTCATCAAATTCATGAACACTTCCTGCATCTGTTTTTCGTCTATTTCGACCTCTGGAAGGGGAGATGTAAATTCCTTAATTATTTTTACATTTTTTTGCTGAAATTGCGGTTCCACAAGGTTGATTACAAAATCGATGGAATCATTGATGTTGAGTTTTTTATAATCTCTTTTGCTCGGTTTTGAAAACATGAGCAATCGCTTCACAATATCATTGATCTGATCGCATTGTTTTTTGATGATCGTCAAATCTTTTTCAAGATCCTTGTTGCCGAGTTTCCGCATGAGCGAAATACTGCTTCGAGTAGATATCACAGCGATTTGATTTTTTACTTCGTGGGCCATGTCAGCGGCCAATTTCCCGAGCTGGGTCAACCGCTGGGATTCCTCGATTTTCTTGCGTTCGGTAATGTCCCGGAAAACGCCACGGATTCCCTGAAACTGTCCTTCGTTATTGAAGAACGCCACCGCCTTCATTTCACCGAAGATTTTCTTCCGTGTTTTTGTTTCCCAGGAAAGCAGGTGGATATTTTCTCCGACTTCGATCAATTCCTGGCGCTTTATTTTCGACTTTTCCAGATTGTCCTTATCCAATACTTCGGAAAATGGCATTCCGATCATTTCCTCTTTTGCATAACCCAACGTCGTGGCCATCGCATTGTTGACATAGGTGAGTAGCCCGTCCGCGTTGGTGATGTACATTAAATCGCTGGCGGTTTCCATGAATGTTCGGAATTTTTCTTCGGAATCACGAAGGGATTTTTCCATTCGTTTTCGTTCCGTGATATTGCTGACGATACTCTGCATGATTCCTTTTTTAAGATCCACAATACTTGAACTGATTTCCACGTCGATGACCGATTGGTCATTTTTCTGGAATTTCGATTCGAAACGTATTGATCCGGTTTTTGGATTGGTTCTGAAAGCCGCTTTGGAGCGGATCAATTCTTCTTCCGTCTGAAGATCCTGGAAGGGGATTTTAAGCAGTTTTTCCTTTGAATGGCCCAGCATGTCGCAGGCTTTTTTATTGACATCCAAAACGGTTCCGTCGAAATCGTATATAAACACAGCATCGTTTGAATACTCAAAAAGCCGACGAAAGTAATCTTCCTTTTTTTTTAACGCTTTTTCAGTTTCCTGATAATCCGAGCTGATCTGGTTGAGATCATAAATCTCGTTGGTCGCTTTTTGCAAATCCGCAACCAGATTATTAAGAGATTTGCAGAGTTCGCCGATCTCATCTTTCGAATCCGATTCGATTCTGTAATCAAGATTTCCGGATCGAACGATTTCGATGCTTTTATTCATATTTTGTACCGGTTTGTAAACCATTCTTGACATGACAAGGCCGATCCCCGATGCGAGAAGGATACTGAAGGAAAAAGCAATCCAATGCGATATACCCATGTCTACCAAGTAATACGTCACACCAGCGACCGACATGGCCGTCATAAAAAATATTAAAACGATTTTGAATGTCAGTTTCATATCAACGATATTTTTCAGGGATACTGAATTTTTCCAGAGGAGGGATGGATTTTACAATCGATTTTTTGAATTGTCCATTTTTATTCTTTTCCATCAAATTCATGATGCGTGGTTCATCATACTTTTCACCGAATTTGTCGTAGAGAATTTCTACCTGGGGTCGTTTGATATCGAACATGCTGGCTTGAATGACAAGCGCAATTTCCTGAGAGTCAAGTTCGACCAACGTTCCCGGTGGATAAAGTCCAATGATGCTGAAAAAATTCTTCAGCAGATCGGGATGGAAAAGTTTCCCTGAGAGCTTCATCATTTCTTCGTGTGCCTTTTCCGGGCCGCCTTCTTCATAGTAAAACGGCTTTCTTCTCAACTGGTCATAGTAATCGGAAATGGCAATCATCATACTGATGAGGTTCAATTTTTGCCCGTAAAGTTTTCTGGGATATCCAGTCATATCATACCGCATGCCGTGCTCGAATGCCGTAATCGCCGGGAGAATGCCAACTCCTTCTGTTTCCAGAAGAATCTTGGCACCGGCAACGTCCTGATCAGCTTTTTTGCGCTCTTTTTCCTCGGTGAAATAGGCCTCCCAGGAGGATGTTTCTCCTTCTTCTGTATCGTCTTCAGTCACCGAAATTTTTCCAATATCGTGGAGAATGGCTGCCATGCCGATATCGGTCAGATATTTTTGTTCCAATCCCAACATTTCGGCCTGCAGGAGTGTGAATATCGATACGTTGATGCCGTGCTGAAACACATCTTCATCGTGACCCCGCATGGAAGTCAATAAGAGAAGAAGATATTTGTTCTTTAACAGATTGGTCATTAAACCTTCGACGATCTGCCTGGCGGAGTCCACATTGAGCGGCTGGTTGCCTTTCAAACTTTTAAATGTTTTTGTTAGAAACTTGACACTTCCCTGGTAGCTTTTTTTTATCAAATCGTCTATGCGGTCTTCGTCCAGTGACACATTCGTTTTTTCTCGAATACCGATTTCTCCGATGGCAATGTGCCGGATATTGGAATCATAGAACCGCTGTTTGATCTCTTGTTTGGGATTGGCTGTTTCGGGCTTTTTTGTAATGATATTCACGAATTTCATAAGCTCGCTGTTTTGAACGCCGTTCATAAAACTTATTTTTTTGATACCCAGCGTTTTTAAATAATCGATAAAATTCTGTCTTCTCGAACTTGTTTCAAAAAGCGGTTCTTTTTCAAATGCAATTTCGTCGCCGATGATTCCGATCGTTATTTCCGGTCTGTCCATCAGGATATCATTCAAATGGTCACCGAGATGATCGACAGCGTTTTTTGTGAGCGCATGTTTTTCGCCGTACATGTTCTTTATCTGTATTGCCCTGGCAAGGTGTGTGATCAATACATCGATTTTTTCTCTGATTCCTGTCTGCGGCATGAATAACCTCATTGTATTTCTTGTTCCATATTTTCGTTCAGTTTTATAATAATTTCGGCTCTCTCTCGAACCCGTTTACTCTTGTCGTGGAAACCGCTTCGCACCAGTTCAATCGCTTCCTCGATTTGAAGGCGTGCCAGGCTGGTCACCGTAGCCACGCGTAGATCGTCTCTTCCTTTTGAATTAAAAAGCACCTTTTTTTGAAATATTCTTTTTAGATGGCACAATGATTCCTGAGCTCTGACATGTCCGCAAAGTTCGACGAGCTGTATGAGAAACTTACGGTGAAAAATATTTCTACCCGTGTAATTGATCAATTTCTTAATGATCTCGGGATTCTTTGTTTTTAATAGC
>CAZIAH010000054.1:0-27482 GCA_964537715.1 uncultured bacterium
TCGCGAAGATCTCTACTACCGGCTTAAAATACTGCCCATCGAGATTCCTCCGCTTAGAGACAGAAAAACGGACATTCCTCTGCTCGTCAACCACTTTCTAAAGCGTATGGGAGAAGAATTAAAAAAATTCGATCTGAAAATCACCGGAGAAGCCTTGGCAATCCTGACAGCGTACGACTGGCCGGGCAATGTCCGCGAACTGGAAAACGTTCTGGAAAGAGCCGCGGTGCTTTCCGAAGAAAACACGATCAACGAAGAAACGTTGACTTTCATGGTGTCCAAAACAAAAGGCACAAAAATTGCGGAACCTTCACTGAATCTGGAGGCCCGTCTCGCCTCTGCCGAAAAACATCTTCTCGAACAGGCCATGCAGGCCTCGAAGGGAAACAAGGCAAAGGCGGCCCGAATCCTGGGCATCAAAGAAGGCACCCTCTACTACAAATTGAACAAACACGGCCTTTCCGAGATGGAGTAGACACCATGATAAGTCGATTGAAAAAAACAACGGGATGGATCGTTTTGATTTTCTGTTCTATCGCAGAGTTTTCTTTTTCTCTGGATCAAACAATCGGGGAGTTGGAGCAAACCGTGCTCACGACGGAAAACAGTCTCGACTCCTTAAAACAATCCCGTCTGCGAATTCTCAATGAAAGCGACATCGTGGTACAGGAAATCAAAACTTTTCAGACCAGACCGCAGCTCTACCGCAGGGAACACCGCGCGCTTGAAAAAGTCCTGCAAAAAAGCCAGAATCTGGAAAAACAACTCCGGGAAAATCAATCTCGTTTTGATACCCTTTTCCCCGTCTACCAGCAGGATTTAAAACAGTTGATTGGAATGTATCAATCCTCGCTCGAACAGTTGATCGGACAAATTGAAAACGAAAAGGATGAAAACATTAAAAGCGTTCTTCTGCTCCGGTTCCGGGAACTGGACAGAAAAAAACAGGAGTGGGAATCGAGGCTGTCTCCGATCAAACTGACGCACTATCAGGACATTCAGATGACACAGCATCCGTGGGATTCGGCCCGGGACCTTCGATTGAAAGGGAACCTTCTCCTCGACCGGGAAGAAGCCATTCGAAACAATGCTGCTGCCATCGATCAGCAGATCCGCTCGTACCAGCGGGAACAGGCCATTCGAAAGAAAGCAGAATCCTTCTCTACGGAAATGGCATTATTCAATGAAAATGAGGAAAAACTGGGCCGTCAGACAGAAATTGGTTCGGATAGCAAACGCACATATGGTACCGAAATTGGCTGGGACAACGGCCTCGACTCGGAAACACCGACCTATTACGGCGGTTCCGGACTGGACTTCGGAAATGAAATTGCTTCGGAAACTCAATATCCGACACTGATTAAAAAAGTGCCCAGAACCGCAGAGGAAATTACAGAGGCGATTCTCAGACTACAAAAATATGAATCTCAGTTGAATAAAACCGCTGACAGTCTGCATCAAAAAGCAGAGTGGTTTCTCTCGAAATCAAAAGAAAATCAGCTATAATAAGAAATATGATTTTTGACTGCTTGCGTTTTAAAAAGTATTCAATTTACCTGTTCGTCTTTCTTACCCAGTGCGAATTTGCCGCTGCCGGCCGATGGCAAGCAACTGTCTCCTTCTCCGGCGGAACGGACAACAATATTCTGGAATCAATCTCTTCCCCCCACTCGGATGCGACGGGCCGCCTCATGATTACTTTACAAGGAAAAAGTTTACTGGGACCATCCTTGAATACACAATTTCAATATCAGGGAGGGTTGGAAGGATATGCCCAATATACAAAAGAGAACCGAACCATACACCAGGTGTCGGGCAATCTGAACCTGCCTCTTGAAAATCGATTCGGATTCGGCATCCGGTTCATGGGCCGCCTGAAAACGTTTTTCCGGGATGTGCGTGGATACGGAATCTCACAATTTTCCCCCTATTTCAGGATTGGACTGGGACAAAAACTGATAGCATCCTTTTCATACGATGAGACGATCATGAATTATGAAGCGGGGAAAAATTACGATTACAACCAAAGCACATACGGAATCAATTTGATCTGGTTTGTCAACCGCAGGATGAAACTCAATCTTCAATGGACTTCGGGCATCTCCACATTCGATAGAAACGCTTTCGGTTATCAAATCGTGTCACCGGAGGATTCTCTATGGTACAATAAAAACATCTCGCAAATGGATCGTATTGAAACCTATTCTATTGATCTGGAGATGCTGTATTGGGCGCTTGTCCGAATCGGCTTCTGTTGGGAGAAAAACGATTCCAACAGCTACGGTTACGGTTGCACTGTTCCGGAAATCCATGGTTTGATCGTCATTGATCTTCCCGGAACATTTTATATCAACCTGCTTGGAACCAGGCAATGGAAAAAATACGGAGACTCTTTGTTCCCCATTCTTCAGATTCGACCGGATTCGGAAAACGAAGAAAACAGCTTTATCGCCACGGAACTGTCCAAAGACCTTGGCCGAAAACATACCGCATCCATCCGATTCGGATGGTACAGAAACGAATCCCCGTTCCGCAACCAGTATTATGAAAAAACGCTGATCTCGATCGGATACGCTTACGAATTTTAATTTTCGTACAAGAAAAAATTCTTGAAATTCTGAGTGATCCTCAAAAATTTGAGGAATATTCGTTTCAGTATACAAATATCATCTTTACAGATAATCGACACAAATAACTGTCATTCTGGCTGGAGCCTGTGCCGGACTTGTTCCGGTATGCCGGAATCTCATTAGATCCTGCTGCGTAGAAAGAGAGTTGCCGGCATAAAGCCGGCATGCCAAAGAGTCTATCTGTTTGTTGACACAACACATTTTCAAAAGGAGCAAATGCATTCTCCGGTTTGGCACATTCCTTGTAAAATAAAGTAAAGCCAAACATTTTTGGTTCAATCCAATTTGATCGTTACTGAAATAACCAACTGTGAGGAGATACCCACATGAAAAATCGAAAAGCTTTGATGATAGCAGCTGCTCTTTGGGGATGTTCAATTTCGATCTTTGCCGACGTTCCCTCTCCTGCGACACGAAAACCGGCTGTGCCCTACTTCATGCGGTCGATGCAGTTTCAGACATTACAGACATTGATCTTCTCACCGCAATATGCAGGCATGGTTCAAGACCCGTATGCAGATTTGCTTTGGAATCCTTCCCTCATTTGCGGGCAAAAAGAAAAATCCGTCTATTTTGATTTGAATCTCGGCCGGGGTACGAGTCAGGTCGATCTCCTGCCCGTGGTTCCTTCTTATTACACTGAAGAGTATACCGTGGCCCCGCGCTGGTACTCCGAGACAAGCATCAATACGATGAACGTGGACCCGCATTATAATTTAGCTGTTCTGATCCCGCTTCATCCCAAATGGACATTGGGTTTGTTTAACCGGGTTTTGTTTGATTACGGTCCATTCCGTTCGACCCTCAACTGGGAAGAAGAGCGATGGGAAGGTGCGGCAGACAGCAAATATTTTACAAACGAATATGAATTGCAGCGCCTCGAAATCGACAACAATCAGCAAACCATCTTTGGGATTCAGAACGAAGCGATTCTCGGATATTCCCCTTCCGAAAAACTCGATCTGGCGCTTCGTCTGGGACATTATCAGTACAACCGGGATGGTGATCTCTACGATTCCAAATGGGGGATTTATCCCCACAACTCATTCGGGGATTTGAATGACGAAGCCTTGGACATCAAAGGACATCACATCGAAACAGGGCTCGGGCTCCTCTATCACATCAATGAAAAGACCCGAATCGGACTCTACGGAGGCTGGATGAGTGGATCGTCTTCCGAAGAAACAGCCTCTCAGGACACATCGGATTCCTGGTCCGAAAGAGACACCGACACCAAATACTATGACATGGACCATTATGAGCTCACATCGAACAATGCGTATGAAGGCGATGCCACAAAGCCCCGCTTTACTCTGACATTCGAACGTGAATTGAATACCAACTTCATCTTTCGATCCTTTTTTTCCGGAACCTGGGCGAGTACGGACATTTCAGCCAAGACGGCATCTTGGGATACGACCTCCGGTGAGTACACGTATGATTATTATACTTACGGATCATACCATTTCCGTAAACGTACCTATCACGGCGGCCATGAAGGCAATTTTGACGGCACTGGCAAAGAACAAACCAGCCAGTGGAGATGGTTGGCTTCATTAATCTGGATTCCCGGGGACAGTTGGACTGCATTCGGAGGCATTCAGATTCAATATGAAACATCCCGCCTGGAATTTGAAGAGATTTCGGATTACTGGTCCCACAACTGGAACAAATACACGATCTACGCACCCGAAACGGATGAATCCATTTATACCCACGATAAAGTATACGCTTTCAATTCCGAGAGCAAACTCTGGTCGGTATTCCTGCCAATCGGAATCAAAGCAAAAGTGGTGAAGGGATTTTCGCTCCTCTTCGGCACAGATGTGATCATGACGCTGACAGATGAAAAAACGGATGGTAAACTGCTCTATCCGGAGAGAATCACACGGAAGTGGGAAAATGAAGGCCTCATTGTAGAAGACGTAGAAATCGACCGTTACGAAGAGTACCATTCACAGCCGGCCAAGGAATTCAACAGGGCGATTGATCACTATTTCGGCCTGATGTACGAACATCCCAACGGTATTCGTATCTTTTTCCGGTCTTCCGGCGAGGTGCTCGACACGACCAACTGGGCCCTGGGTTTTTCGTACAACTGGTGATATTTATTCAAAAAAGAATGGAAGAGGGATGTTAATGAATAAACGAATTTCAACTCTGATTTGTGCGATTGTTTTTTTCGTATCAGCGATCGGACATGTCCAGATGATTGCTGAAATTACCGAAGATGTAGAAACAGACTTCGGGACGTATCATCCATACCTTGTCGACGTAACGCCACAGGTGGCTCAGTACACAGTCGCTCCGGATTTCAGCAATGTGGTGAATTTCGACCAATTCGAATTTAGTGAAGCTGATCTGGACATCTTGAGAGAAAACGGATTTGTGGTCAAACCAAGCCCCTTCTACCAGATTCATCACAATTATAATTATTGCTACGATTACAACATTCCTGTTTTCGTCACCACTGATGCGGTGCTTCACACCTATCATATACTGTATGATTATATTCTCCGCATGCTCGAAGTGCGTCAATTCGCGGACGATCTTGATCATCTGAACAAAACAATGGTTTTGGTCGCACAGACCAAGTACGAAGAGGCCCAGAATCCCGATGTCAAAGAAGCAGTCCGGAAGGTCCTGGCCTACTTTTCTGTAGCTGATACGCTTCTTGATGATACTTCTGTAACACCGTCTGCCGCTCGGAATTTGGTGCGGGAAGAACTGGCACTCATTGAATCACACCAGGGTTATGAAGAATCTCCTATTTTTGGTTATCTTGAAGATTACAGCCAATACGTTCCTCGTGGTCACTATACGCGCAGTTCTCTGCTGAAATGTTATTTTATGTCCATGATGTGGCTGGGTCGGATGACCTTTACCATGCTGCCTGATAAACTTCCCCAGGCTACAACCGAACAGACATTGATGGCGCTCATGATTGTCCAAGCACTCAATGCATCTGACGTGTATGGCGAACCGGCTATGACCGTTTGGAGTCGAATATACGATCCGACCGTCTTCTTCGTCGGCAAGTCCGATAATCTAAACATTTACCAGTACACCACTCTTGCCGAGCAAGTCTACGGTGAAGATTTTGCTTACTTGTCTGTAGATGAGCTGGCCGATCCATCGCTACTCAGTGAGTTTATTGCACAGGCTTCGGAACTCCCAGAACCTCTCATCACCTCACCACTGCCGGGCAGCACACCGAAGGGATTCCGATTCATGGGACAGCGCTTCATTCCCGACTCCTACATGTTTGACCGATTGACTGCCCCTACTGTACCCGGACGACTGATGCCGCGTGGCTTGGACGTCATGGCAGTTCTCGGTTCGCCACGTGCCCAGGAAATTCTTGATCAAGTTTATGAGGAAGACTTGAATCCCAACTATGTCACCTGGATGGATTCGATGAAAGTTGAATTTGCCGCAAAACCGGCAGGTGACTGGGCCCAGAATCTGTACTGGAACTGGCTCTATTCCCTGATGCCGCTCCTTTTTGTTAAAGACAGCGGTTATCCTCTGTTCATGCAAATCCCGGCTTGGTTAGACAAGGAACTGGCCACTTCCCTGGGCTCCTGGGCTGAACTGCGTCACGATACCATTCTCTATGCCAAACAAAGTTCCTCATGGGAATGCCTACCTCCAGTACCCCCAATCCTGAAAGGCTATGTGGAACCGAATCCGCATCTCTACGCACGACTGGCTGCCCTGGCGCACTTCATGATCACAGGGTTCGAAAACAGAGGACTGTCGCTCGATAGCTTTCATCAGCGGCTGGTTGATCTGGAGTGCTTTCTACTCAGTCTGAAAAACATTTCGGAAAAGGAATTGACCAACACACCGCCTTCACCGGAAGAGTACGTCCTTGTGCACAAATGCGGTCAAATCTTGGAGAATATCGTTACTTTTCCACCAGAGGAGGCCGGCGATCTGGAAAACGAAACGGATGAACAGATGCCGGTCATCGCTGATGTGCACACGGATGCATTGAACAACCTCGTTCTGGAAGTGGGCGTGGGCTACCCGTTTGATATCTACATTATTGTCCCTGTAGAGGACACTCTCAAGGTAACCCGTGGTGCTGTATTTTCATACTATGAATTCTCACAAACCATTTCCGATCGATTAACCGATGAAGCTTGGCAGGGAATGCTTAAGAGCGATAATCCGAAGAAACCACCGGTATGGACGGACAGTTTTATCGACCTGTCGCAAAGCTTTCTCAATCCATATCCTTATCCGTACGATGCCCAGAATCTTACCGATGTTTGTGAAGAGGACAAAACTTTTAAGCCCGAAAAATTTGGATTGAAGCAGTGTTATCCCAATCCTTTTAATCCTGAAACAACGATCTGTTTTCATTTAACCGAGCGTACTCATGTAAAGCTGGTAATCTGCAACATCCTCGGACAAACAATAAGAACGTTATTCGACGGATTTAAAACGGCAGGAACGCACACGATCATATGGGACGGCAAAGATGCCCTTGGCTGGAGAGTTGCCAGCGGTATTTATTTGTATAAACTGGAAGCATCAAATTTTGTGCAGGTAAAAAAAATGATTATGTCAAGATAATCGGATGGAGGTTCCAAGATGCGAAAATATAATACTTTATTTTGGATGATTATTGTGTTGTGTGTTTTCCACCTGTGGAAAAATGCACAATCCCAAATGATGGCAGACATCACTGAAGATGTTCAGACGGATTTCGGTACCTATCATCCTTATCCTGCTGTATTCACACCTTCTGTACCCTTGTTTACGGTAGCATCCGATTTCAACAACGTAGAAAATTTCGCAATTCTTCGAAACCTCGGTGCGATTGATTCGACTCTCCTTCGGGAGAATCACTTTCTTGTTCGCTACAGTGGATATAAACAACTATTTGATATTTACAACGACTGCACGTGGGATGGAATCCCGATTTTCGTCACCACGGATGCAGTGCTACACATCTACCATGTCTTTTTCGACAACCTCCTAGCCAGAATCGAAATGCGCACATTAATGGAATCCCTGAAAACCATGACAGAGATACTGATCTCCAAAACCTCATCTGATTTTGGATTCGCCGAGAATCCAGTAGCACAAGAAGCATTGAGAAGAAATCTGGCTTATTTGTATGTCGGCAAAAAATTGATGGAAGATTCTGAAGTAGTTGTACCGGAAACAGTGACTGCACTGGTGGATTCCGAATTGATTTTGATTGAAACACAGAAAGGATTCGATTTCTCTCCGATCTTCGGGAATTTTTCAAAGCTAGATTACAGCCAGTTTAAGGTACGCGGCCACTACACGCGGAACGATTCACTCAAAGCCTACTTCAAGACCATGATGTGGTACGGCTGGACTATTTTTACGATGGAACCTGAGCTATTCGGAGACTTAGCGTACAGACACACACTGCAGGCACTTGTATTGACTCAAATGATATACAACCTAGAAACGCAAAATGAGACCCTATTTGATCTCTGGAACACGATCTATAATCCAACGGTTTTTCTGGTTGGAAAGACTGACGATCCCAACCCGATTCAGTATAAAACCATCGCAGATGAAATTTACGGGCCTGACTTTCTTGATCTTGACCCCGACAGCCTGGCAAATACAGCCCTCCTCGAAGCATTCATGACAGAAGCACAAAAACTGCCCGAACCCCTCATCCCGAACTGGATTTATGGATATTATGTACAATACAAAGGATTCCGCTTCATGGGACAGCGCTTCATCCCGGATTCCTACATGTTTGCACACCTCATCTATCCCTATGTTGGCACTCCGGAACATCAGCGTACGATGCCAAAAGGATTGGATATCATGGCCATTCTGGGGTCCGACAGGGCCTATACTTTGCTGGATTCCGTTTACCAGGAGACATCCTATTTAAACTATCCTGAAAAAATCGCCGATTTCAATTTTGAATTCTCCAATAAAGCCCCGGAAGAGTGGGCCCAGAATCTCTACTGGAACTGGTTCTACTGTCTCATGCCCCTGCTTTACACAAAAGGTGTCGGATATCCCTTTTTCATGCAGACATTGGCATGGGCTGACAAAGAGCTGATGGCGGCACTGGCATCGTGGGCCGAGCTCCGGCACGACACGATCCTTTACGCCAAGCAAAGCATGACGCCGTGCGGAATCGCGCCAGATCCTCCCAAAAGTTACGTGGAACCCAATCCCCATCTCTATGCACGGCTTGCCAGTCTCGTCCGATATACAAACGAAGGCCTTCAGGAATTGACATTACTTCTTCCCGAAGAAATCGAAAAGCTGGATCTCTTCAAAACCCTTCTACTTTTTTTACGGGATATTGCAATCAAAGAACTGCAGAATACTGCCTTAACAACAGCAGATTACGAAAACATCTTTTGCTTCGGAGGATTCATGGAAGACATCATCAAGTCGATGTCTTTCGACAAGGAAGGCGACGACATGGCTGTGGTCGCCGATGTACATACTGATTCCAATTATCCAGCAAGATGTTTGGAAGAGGGCGTTGGTTATCCTCTTGAAATCTGGGTCATTGTCAATGAAGGAGGACACATTCGCCTCACACGCGGAGCGATGTTCTCTTACTATGAATTCACAAAGCCGGTTGCCGAACGCCTTACAGACGAAGATTGGCGAGAATTGCTTGCCGGTGACACGCCGCCTGAAATGCCCGAATGGAAAAACAGTTACATGGATCCCTTAGAGAGCACCCCAGAATATTACATAGATCCTCCGGCCAATCTCTATTATCATGAATTCTCATCCATCCATTCGGGACATGAATCCACAATTCCGGCTCAAATCGATCTTTGCCAGAACTATCCGAATCCATTCAATCCTGTGACGACAATTCAATTCGATCTGCCCAAACCGGTCGATGTCAAACTCGAAGTAGTCAATTTGCTCGGTCAGCGAATCTCAATACTGATAAACAGAAAAATGTCCGCGGGAAACCACACGGCGGTTTGGAACGGCAAAGACGAGTCGGGACAGGACATGGCCTCCGGGTTGTATTTGATGAAATTGACGGCTGACAATCGAACATTCACAAAGAAAATGTTTCTCATCAGATAAACAAAGAGATTCCACTGAAACAGAGGATTAGAAAAGATGAAAAAACAATTTTTATTATTTCTTATGACGGTTTTATTTATGCATCATATGGGACATGCAAAAATAGCCGATTCCGAAACCCTCTACTTCCCCATTCAGGTGGGAAATATCTGGTACTACGAAGCCCCGGACACGATCACCAATCCCTGGGATATCCTCACGATTTCGGATTCGATACAAATCAATAGCCAAAACTATTTCCTCTGGGAGCGAGGTTCCGGAGCAAATGTATCGGATACCATTTGTTATGACAGCAATTACAATATACTGCGTTATATCGATGGCGAAATCCATCTTTGGTTCGATTTTACACAGGACAGCGGAGCCGTCTACACCTACGCACCACCGGATGCGGATTTTGGAGAAGAGGAATACGCCTATCAGGTGCATGTTTACAGGAATATCAACGTGGCAACACCGTTAAAATCATTTTCCGACTGCATCGAATTCTTTTTCGACATCCCCCAGTTTATCGATGAGGAACATACCTACATTTTTGCTCCGAATGTTGGTCTCGTGATCGAACAGGCCAACGGATGGTGGACAAATTCGCTGCACGATTATACACTTTACAGCACACCAACGGATGTGAACGATAGAGAAACCATTATTCATGATTTCCATCTTTCCCAGAACTATCCCAATCCCTTTAATGCATCCACATCGATCCGATTCGATTTGGAGAGAGAAAGTCGCGTTCAGCTCACAGTTTACGATATCCGCGGAAGAACTGTTGGTATTTTGCTCAATACGATCCTGCCCGCCGGTCATCATCAAATCACGTTTCATTCTGCCGACCTGTCCAGCGGGATCTATATCTATCGTCTGCAAACCGGTTTCTCAAATCAAGCGAGGAAATTGATCATACAAAAGTAAGTTACATCATCCGATGTTTTACAATTTTTTTATGGATTGAGGCGGACAAAGTAGCGTGACATTTCAGGATAACACAAACGCAAAAAAATTTCCCAAATCCTGTCTGGTATGGATCAATACGCTTTTAATCTCAATGTGGCTTTTCAATACAAAACTGCACGCTGATGAATACACCGTCGGCGTGGCCGTTAACGACACGATCAACGAACCTTTTGCATACAGTACGCCTTGTACGTATGGCTCTCTGGAATTTGTCCTCGAAGAAACACTCATCCCCTATGTGACCGGACTGACGTTTCAAGTGGAATTCACCGAAATTAACGGTTTGGTGTTGTCCGACGTGATTGATACGATTCGAACAGGGGACAAGATTATGCTCCCCGTATCCAATGAAACAGGAACACTTCAAATCACACTGCCCGTAGGCGATGACTCATTCACATTTATCACAACGATTTCCGGCACGCCTCAAATTGCAGGCGAAACCTATCATTGTAGTTTATCTTGGGCCATAACAGAAGCAGTCTGTCATAATGCATTTTATATCTATGTTGAGGATACCCTGTGGTGCGCCGTTCAACCTGCTTCAGGATTGGATCATCATCCAATCAAACCCGTTGATTTTGTGCTTTGCCAGAACTATCCCAATCCCTTCAATCATTCGACAATGATTCGATATCATCTGTATAGATCTGGTTTTGTGAATTTATGCATATACAACCTTGCAGGGCAGCAAATTGAACCACTGGCCAATGGCTACCAACCAACAGGAGTATACAAAATCATCTGGACGGCAAAAGGGTTACCTACTGGATTGTATTTTTATCAGATTAAAATTGATGAACAAGTGACAACAAAAAAATTAATATTACAAAAATAGTATCAAAAAATCGTCTATGAATTTATAAATAATACGATTTAAATTGAGATACAAATGGCTCAATGGAGAAAAACAACAAGTTATGTTTGTGTTAAAACTTCCACTGATAATTTTCATTAAAACTAAAAGAATCATACTCATAATTAATAGTAAGAAATATGGAAGCTTAACATGCAACAAATACTATGCTTAACAATATTGATGATATTGATAATTTTCAATTCTCTATTCGCCCAAATAAACACACTTTGGGAGAAAAAATACAATCAGTTCAAAGATGGGACAGGTGAATCCATTATTGAGACTTTGGATGGAGGATTTGTACTAACCGGGACATATCGTGATAATCAGACAGATGAAGGTAAGCACTTTCTAATCCGCACTGATAACGAGGGGAACATTCTCTGGAATAAGGAATTCTGGGTTTATATACATCATTGGAATTGCAATGTTCAATTGACTTTTGACGGTGGTTATATTGTATGTGGTGGAGGAACGAACGGAAGACTTGTTAAATTTGATGAATCGGGCAATATTGTTTGGAATAAAAGCTATGGTGACGAAGGATATCAATATGGCTGGTTTGGCATTCAAACAAATGATAGCGGTTACGCATTTACAGGTGCTTATGCTTCTGAAACAATTCAAAATGATCCAAAAAGGAAAATATGGCTGGTTAAGACCGATTCAATCGGCAAAGTTCAATGGACAAAAACTTTTGGAGAACTGGATCTTGGTGTTGGTACATGCATACTTCAAACTACTGATCACGGATATGTTGTCACCGGAGCAACTTGGTACGAAGGAGATGTTCATGAGAGCTTAACATTGATTAAAACCGATTTAAGCGGAAATATAGAATGGTCAAAAAAGTATACTCTTATGGATTATGGTTGTTTTCCATACGAAACGCGACAAACAACCGATAATGGATTTATAATTGTCAGTGGTGCTCAAAATTATCCCAGCCTGGAATCTTTTGTATATATTGTAAGAACAAACGCTTTAGGCGATACGCTTTGGACTAAAAAATATAAAAATGGCGCCTGGAACAAAGGGTGTTCAATAAAACAATTGACAAGTGGAGGGTATATAATTGCGGCACAGACTGCAGAAAAAATAGTAGACAAATACGGTTTTAAGAATCCCGATCAAATAGATACCTGGATATTTACGGTAAACAAAGATGGTGAATTTAAAAGGGGCAAGGTTTTTGGAGATCTCTACAATGATCGTGTTCATTGCATCCATCAGAACTTGGATGATAGTTTTGTATTCACTGGCAGCTATGGAATTGCGGAATTTGAGTCTGAAATGTGGCTTGTTAAACTTTCCGCTGAAGGAAGTGTAGCTGTTAACAACAGGATATCACAGCCAGTGGAGTTTCAATTGATTCAAAATTATCCAAATCCATTTAATTCTGCGACAACCATAAAATATAAAATAGATAAATCGCGCCATGTTACACTAAAAATCTATAACCTTGCAGGGCAGAAAATAGAAACTCTCGTGAATAAACGCCTTACTGCCGGTGAACATAAGGTGATATGGCAAGCGAAAGGGCCAAGTGGAATATATATTTGCAAATTAGTAGCTGATGATTTTTCAGAAACAAAGAAGTTAATTCTACAGAAATAAATAAGTATAGAAGAGTATTAACGTGCAGCACTCTGGCGGGATACTATCACCTGCTTGCGACTGCTGAAATATACGGTATATATAGAATACTAGAATATCCATTATGAACACGAAAAATCTTTTATTCAAGATTATTCCGTTTATTTTGGTATCGATTAACAGCTTTGGCCATAATAACAGGTGTATTTTGAGTCATCAGCAAAACAATGAGTGGAATATTATTTCAGAAGTCCCCAACAGCATGACTCAAATAGTTTTTACTGATTCGACACAAGGTTGGGTCATCGGATCCCATGGGGAAATATATGCCACAGAAGATGGCGGAAAGACATGGCACCCTCAGAATAGTGGAACCGAAAACAAACTTAGCTCAATTTATTTTCTGGATGATAAGACAGGATTTGTTTCCGGACTAAATAGAACATTAATCTATACAAATAATAAAGGCAATACATGGACACCGATTCAAGTAGTCAGCGATAGTGGAACCGTTTATAATAGTTTAAGTTCTGATGCTGATAACAATCTCTATTTTATTTCAAATTATGGCGAAATCTTTTGCTCAGAAGATTCAGGGGCAACCTGGTATAATAAGTATAATTTTGATTTTTTTGGATTCAATTATTTAAATTTCTCGAATCATCCCATTTGTTTTGCTAAGCAAATGTGGATGGGAGTATTATATAAATCAACTGATGGTGGAAATGTTTGGGAAGAATTTTATATGCCTACACCATGGTTTAACGATCCATATTTTTTGAATGGTGATATTGGATGGGTGACAGACAATTGGTATTTTCTAAGTCCTATAATAAAAGATAGCATATCAATTTATATGACAACTGATGGTGGCGAGACCTGGATTCGGCAGTCATCATTGCAAGGCATTAATATCGATCATATTGAATTTTTAAATATGTTTGAAGGTTGGGCCCTTATGGTTGAATATATCTATCCTTCCGGAAGCATACTTGAAAAGATCTATTATACTTCTGATAGTGGTCAATCCTGGATTTGTCAGTTTGAATCTGACAGCATTGGATTTATATCAGACTTTATAACGGATATTTTCTTTTTGGACAATAGAAATGCGTGGGCTGTAACATATAAAGGTAAAATTTTTAAATATTCTAAATCCACTGAGGGCTCAGTGGAGAATTTTGAAAAGAACTATCCTGATGAGTACATCCTTTATCAAAATTACCCCAATCCATTCAATTCATCAACGACAATCTCATATTCGATCTCAAAAGATGATCGTGTAAGTCTGAAAGTATATAACATGTTGGGCAATGAGATAGTCACTCTGGTCAATGTATACCAAAAGAAAGGAAAACATACTGTCTCTTTTCAAACCACAGCTCTTTCAAGCGGTATCTATTTTTACCGGTTACAAGTTGGGAACCATCTCAGTGAAATGAAAAAAATGATCCTGCTCAAATAAGGAGGCATCGACAATGAAACGCATCATTATTTTGTTTGTACTATTGCCAATGATTTTATCTTTACATTGCGAAAAAGATTTTTCATCGACCTCGATTCCTAAATCAGAGATTCCTGAATTCACGGATCTTGAGAAAGCCCAGACCGAATCTTCCAACAAATTCGGATTGAAACTCTTTCAAAAAATGGTCGAAGTCGAACCGGATACGAACATCTTCATTTCCCCGTTCAGTATCTCGATGGCACTCGGCATGACGTATAACGGCGCGGCTGCCACCACAGAACAGACCATGCGTCAGACACTTGAATACGGAGATCTGTCCAGTGACGACATCAACACAGCCTATAAAAATCTCATGAGCATTCTCACACAGCTGGATCCCGAAGTGATTTTTGAAATTGCCAATTCTATCTGGATTCGCCAGGAATTCGAAGTGCTCCCCTCATTTATCGATGTGAATCAAACCTATTTCGATGCCGAAGTCAATGCACTCGATTTCAATTCGCCTCAAGCTGTGGAAACCATCAACGGGTGGGTCAAGGAAAAAACACACGAGAAGATTAAGAAAATCATAAACCATATTGATCCATGGGAAGTCCTGTTTCTCATCAATGCCATCTATTTCAAAGGAACCTGGACGTATCAGTTCGATCCCGAATTAACTTTTGATGATCAGTTTCGTTTGCCGGATGACACATTTGTCTCGTGTAAGATGATGCAGCAGGAAAATAATTTCCAATATTTAAACAACGAAACATTTGAGGCCGTCGATCTTCCTTACGGCAATGAAAAATTCAGCATGGCCATCATTTTACCTCACAATGGCAAATCCCTCGATTCTCTGATCGCCGAAGTCACGCCCGAGAAATGGGCGCAATGGATGGGTCAATTTTCTGAAACACAATTGACGCTTCAGATGCCCAAATTCAAAATTGAATACGAACTGAAACTCAATGACGTGCTCATCGCCTTGGGTATGGGTATCGCCTTTTCAGATGAGGCTGATTTTTCCGGAATTAATCCTGACCGTGATCTCTTTATCACACAGGTGAAACATAAAACATTTGTGGAAGTGGATGAAGAAGGCACCGAAGCCGCAGCTGTAACCATCGTTGGAGTCGGGTTCACCTCTGTCGGTGGGCATACCATGCAAGTGGATCGACCGTTCCTCTGCGTGATTCATGAAAAAGAAGCCGGTACGATTCTGTTCATCGGTAAAATCGTGCATCCAAGAATGGGTGATTAATCCTGCTTGAAATAGGATGATAAAACAACAGACAAGTTTTCTTCTGAATTTTATAGGGTTCGTTCTGCTCTTTACGATCCACTGTCAAAAAAACAGTACTGGTTACTCGACAGATGGAATCACCATTCGAGCATCGGATCATTCCATCACAATCACGAATCATAATCTATACCCCATTCGTTTTTTCGTAGTTGAGTCGAAAACAGCCATGTTGATCGATTGGGTTCCGGCCTGCGATACAAACGATCAAAATCAAATCCCCGCTTCGGAATCAACCAAAATCATGTATGAAGATATTTCCGGCTACACTGAAAACTGTCAAATTATCGTTTACTGGTGGTTCTGCATCAGAAAAGCCGGCGAAGATAATTTCGTTTACGACAAAATTCGATTTGAAGTGGTACAGACGAAATGATTTTAAAAATACATTTACAGATAAAACTTGATAATAATTAACCGTTGTTGTATTTTCAAATAGAATCATCAATAGGTAGTAAAATTATCTAAATTTATGACATTGTTATATAATCTGCTTTGGGGGAAGAGATATGTGGTGCACCAGAACACATATCAAATTTATTCAAACAATCATTTCTGCTTCTTTACATTATTGTCACCTACATCTATACCAGCTTACTTGTTTGAATAATGATAGTTCTAAAAACGTTATTCGTCGAGTAGGCTACGATTGGTGTATTCTATTTGAAGGAAGAAATCAATGAGAAAAAAATTATTAATTTATTTCATAATTATTTTGAGTAATAACATCTTGGGAAATCCTATTATTATACCACAAGCAAAAATTTCTGAATTTCTTTTTGATGAACATAGTGAATGGTATCTTGAAATAAGTTTTGGCTATTTTGACGAATATTACAGTTCTAGTGTTTACGATAGCATTAAAGTTGAATCATCTGCTGGCATTGCAAAAATCAGGCAAAATGTTTTAAAAGAAGGAACAACATTACTAGTAATAAATGCTGATAGTTTAAACAATTCGTTATCTATTGATAAAAATGGTGATTATATAAAGGTTTATTCATATTTAAATATTGGTGAAACTTTAATTGATTCTATTATTTTTGGTAACTATCCAGGTTCATGTTTTAATCAATTGAAGTCTGGTCAGTCAATTTGTCGAGTTGAATCCCAATTTTCTAAAGATAACAGTCCAACAATTGGATTCCCAAATGACACATTGGGTACTTGTGGAACCTTAAATGGATTTATCTTTGATAAAAATAATAATTCAGTAACAGATGGCATTTTTGAAATGGACTTCAAGTTAAATATTGATAAAAATGGTTTTTACTCAACAAGAGTCTTATCAAGAAATAGAGAAATAACCTATCTTTATAATCTTGAACAACCTCCAGGCGGTTACCTTGTAATTGGAATAAATCCGATATCAATAAACATAGAACCTGATACGGTATTAAACGAAAATATACACCTATTGAAAGATTATGTTGGAGTTGAAGAATCATTTCATAATAACAAAAACCAACTCGCTTTAAAAAATTTCCCAAATCCATTTAACTCCGAAACTTATTTCCTTGTTGAAATTCCTAATTCCATTCAATTTTCAGAAGCAGTTATTAAAATCTATAACATTAATGGTCAACTAATTAAAAATATCGAATTAATAGATAGTAACTTTCCTTTAGTAAAATGGAATGGAGAAAATGATAGCGGAATTTCACAATCTTCTGGAATTTATATTTATCATTTAATACTTGATAGTAAGATCTATAAATCAGGTTCAATGGTATTGCTTAAATAATAAGATTGATAATAACGAGCATAAGACCCTTTATAATTCATATCAAGTCAATCTCGAAATCTCTCCCGCATCTTCGATCTTGACATTGTATGATCAATTACGTATTTTCTTCGAGGCACCCACCTCAAATAAAAGATGGAGTATGCGATGGTTTTGAGATTGTTACTATCCATTCCACTCGTACTCATGTTCACCGCCCAATCGATCGCTTCACCCCTGATCATCAATGTAGACAATCGTTCCGCTATCAGTTTGAATGGGAAATGGCAAATCATCGTAGACCCGTACGAAACCGGTTTCTACGATTACCATTTGAAGCAGACAGTGAAACATGGATATTTTGAGAACGCCAAACCGAAAACGAAAAGCGACCGGATCGAATACAGCTTTACCGACGCCAATCTTCTCGATGTACCCGGCGACTGGAACACACAGAGAAAAGATCTATATTACTACGAAGGAACGCTCTGGTACAAAAAAGATTTTATGGCCTCGAAAGAACCCGGGACGCGTCTTTTCCTCTATTTCGGTGCTGCGAATTACCATGCCATCGTCTATTTAAACGGTCAAAAAATCGGAGAACACATCGGTGGATTTACGCCGTTTAATTTCGAAATCACGGAAAAAGTCAGGAGTGGCAACAACTTCGTTGTTGCCAAGATAAACAACACCCGTCTGAGAGTGGGCGTTCCCACAGTGAACACGGACTGGTGGAATTACGGCGGCATCACGAGACGCGTCCTGCTGATCGAAGTCCCGGAGACATTTATTCAAGATTATTTCATCCAGTTGCGGAAAGGTTCCTCAAATACGATTGAGGGATGGGTTCAACTGGACGGGAAAAAACGAATTCAAAAAGGAACGATATCGATTCCCGAACTCAAGATTGAAACATCATTTCGAACCAATGATCAGGGAAGGTGTCGGTTTCAATTCGAAGCGGCCCCCGAACTCTGGTCGCCGGAGCATCCGAAATGCTACGATGTCATTCTTCAAACAGAAACGGATCGCATTCAGGATCGCATCGGATTTCGCACCATCGAAACCCGCGGACAGGACATTTTGTTGAATGGTAAACCCGTATTCCTGCGAGGGATCTGCATCCACGAAGAGGCACCGATTCGCGGCGGACGGGCGTTCAGCCGGGAAGACGGACAGATCCTTCTCAACTGGGCAAAAGAGCTTAATTGCAATTTCGTCCGGCTGGCCCACTATCCCCACAACGAAGATATGATCCGGTTGGCCGATGAAATGGGACTTCTGGTCTGGTCCGAGATTCCGGTCTACTGGACGATTCTTTTCGACAACGAACCGACTTTCGAAAACGCAAAGAATCAACTGACAGAGATGATCACCCGGGACAAAAACCGGGCCTCCGTGATTCTCTGGTCCATCGCCAATGAAACGCCCGTGGGACAAGAAAGAACCGAATTCCTCCGGAAACTCGCCGCACAGGCGCGGATGCTGGATTCGACCCGTTTGATCACCGCCGCCATGGATCAGCAGTACCTGAACGATACTACCATGATGGTTAAAGATCCACTGGGCGAGTATCTGGACGTACTGGGAATCAACGAATACATCGGTTGGTACGACGGCCTGCCCGAGAAATGCGGTAGAATGGTATGGAAAACCGTTTATGACAAACCCCATATCATCAGTGAATTCGGCGGAGGAGCACTCTTTGGTGATCACGGAGACGAGTTGACCCGATGGACAGAAGAGTATCAGGAGAATCTATACAGACAGCAAACCGACATGTTGAAGCGGATTCCTTTCCTCTCTGGTACCTGCCCGTGGATTCTCATGGATTTCCGGTCGCCGAGACGTCCGCTTCCCGGCATCCAGGACGGATGGAACCGAAAGGGCCTCATCTCGAATCGGGGAGAAAAGAAAAAAGCGTTTTTCATCATGCAGCAATTTTACCGCGAATGGATGGAACCACAAAACTGAGAGTTTAATATGAAAATTAGAACAAAAAGAAAAATTGTTTGGTGGATTTTTTTATCGATTCTGTTGATTACGGTTATCATTTTCATCACCTGTCAGATCGATCATGGCCTCGGTCCGCTTCACAGCAAAATCGGCGGCCGGGTCAATCTCACCGGAGACCTTCCCCAGCACACGGATGAAATTCGTGTCGCTGCAGCTCTAACTTTTCCACCCAGAAATATCAATGAACTGCTTTTCAGCGACATGCTGCAATTCAAGAGCGGCAATGAAATCACCAATCGAAATCCAGAATGGGAAATCTATCTTCCCGAAGGAACCTACGGCGTCGTGGCAGCCATCTGGAAGGGAGACAACCAGTCCTGGAACATCTCCGATGTGGTCGGCGTGTACGGAGTCACCTTTATCGGAAACGTGCTCACCGGACTTCCGCGACCGGTCACCATTCGGAACGAATACGATGTATTGGACACCATCAACATCGCCGCCAATCTCGACCGCGTGAACCGGGACGCTGCCATTAAGGGCAGAATCACATTCCAGGGGAAATGGCCGGAGGACACCGGCATCACGGGTGTGGGTGCGTTTTTTGATATTCCCAAGAAAAACGATCCTTTCGACTATTTTTATAAAAACGCCGCGCTGGATTATGGAGTCAAAACATTCACAGAACAATACGATTACATGCTCCGGGTCAACTCTTCGGATACGCTGAAATACATTGCCGTGCTCTGGATCGACACTTCCTTCGATCTCAATCAAATCCATGACATCGGATTCTATCCCGACCCGGAAAATCCAGAAATACCGGGAACCGTTGTCGTAGAGTCGAACTCCAGTGTCAGCGATATCAATATCACTGTGGATTTTTCCGCCATAGGCGGATCTCTGATCCAAAATGTAAGGGAGATAATGTGAAATCGAATGAACTGCTCCGCCGCAAGCATCGATGTATCAAAGAAACAACGGATGATCGCCCTAAAAGGCAGACAATAAAACACTCGCCCGCCTCTGGCGGGATTCCAAATAAAAATGTGATCATCCTGCTCATCGCCCTTTGCGCCGCATGCAACACCCTCCGCGCAAACCACACCGGCTCCATTTCGGGATTGGTCGTGGATGCAGGGAACAGCCATCCGCTTTTCGGCGTCAATGTGATGATCAAAAATACACTGTTAGGCAGCAGCACGGACAACGAAGGCCGTTTTACCATTCAAGGGGTGCCGCCGGGAACGTACACACTGAGCGTCTCTCGAATCGGGTACCATACCGTATCAATTGAAAAGGTTCAATCTTTGCCGGGTCAGGAAACCACCATCCAGGTTCGACTGGTTGAAACACCCATCGATGTCAATCCCATTGTCGTAACTGCCGGGAAACACCCGCAGGCTCTGGGAAGCGCAAATCAGGATGTGGACGTGATCAACAGCCAGCACATGACCGAACTTCAGGTACGTCGCGTGGATGAATCCATGCTGACTGTACCGGGAGTGTACATGGTCGAAAAAAATATTTCCATTCGCGGATCTTCGGGGTACAGTTTTCTCAACGTGGGAAGCCGCGTCCTCTTTATGATCGATGGTGTTCCTGTACTCACTGCGGACTTGAAATCGATTACCTGGGACATGCTTCCGCTTTTGGATATTGACCGAATCGAGGTAGTCAAGGGTGCCGGATCTGCGCTGTACGGCTCCTCGGCCATGGGCGGCGTGGTGAACGTGATCACCCAGTCCCCCACACCGCAGGGACGATTGCAGGTCCGCACACTAACAGGAATGTACGACGATCCCTATTACAAGGAATGGAAATGGACGGACAAACGGCTGCACTACGAACGTGCGGACATTTCCTACAGCCGGCAGCTCGGAAGATTGGGATTCCAGTTGAATGTCTCGCGATTCACATCGACCGGTTACATGGAAAATTCGGATGTGAAACAGTGGAACTATTCCGGCAAGTTGAACTATCAATTTAAAAACCGCTCCATATTAACCCTGTATGGAGCCTGGCTCGACAATGTGGAAGGCGAATATCTCCAGTGGCTGAATCAGAACAGCCCATTAAAGGTTCCTCCTTTCAACCGGGAGGACGCGCTGGCCATGAAAACCCAGCAAATCTATTTAAAATACCACCTGCCCCTGTCGGCCAAATTCGCGCTGGCTTTTCGATTCTCCCAACTCGAATCGGATTTCCAGAATCAGATCACGGCTTACGATCCGGGCAAGATCCAGCCCGGCGAAGGTTCCGGCATGGAAATTCAGGGAGACTGGTTCCCCCATCCCCTGCACCATTTGACTTTCGGTACGGAATACCGATGGGAAAAATCCGGTTCCGAGTATTTTGAATATCATAAGGGATACACCCTGGCTCCGTATCTGCAGGACGAATGGATTATTCTTTCCAATTTGAATGCGACCCTCGGCGCCCGTCTCGATCATAATGAACTCATCGATGAAACCTCGGACACACGTCTCAGCCCCAAATTCGGACTAAACTACCGTCCCTCCGCCCGCACGACGCTGCGTTCCAGTATCGGCAGCGGCTTTCGGGCGGCCACTGTTTTTGAGAAAAATCTCAAGGCCGATTATGCCGGATTCAATGCCATTCCCAATCCGGATTTGCGCGCCGAACATTCATGGGCTTTCGATATCGGCTGCCGGCAGAGTTTGTCAAACAACGCCTTTGTCGATGTCACCCTGTTCCAGACCGACTATTGGGACATGATCGAACCCGTAATCAATTTCTTAGGTACGATTCAATTTCAAAACTACATCCGGGCGCGCATCCGGGGAGTGGAATTTTCAGGAGAGTCGTGGTGGTGGCATCGTCGTTTGGGACTGAATCTGAATTTTTCGTGGATCGATCCCATGGACATCCAACACGATATCACACTGCCCTACCGTCCCAGATTCTTCGGCAGTGTAATCGGAATCCTCTGTCTATGTCCCGCATCCCTGCAGGCGGAATACCGCTACGCCAGCCGGATTGAACAAGTGCAGATCAATCCCCTGGACGAACGCGTTCCGCTCAAACTGCTCAATTTCAGAGCCGAAATAAAATGGAGAATGCTGACACTGCAGCTGGCCCTGAACAATGCTTTGAATTACAATTATACCCAGGTCGAACGCCGCATGGCCGAAATCCGCAACGGCTCGGTGGGTCTGTTGGTAGACTTCTAAGTTTGTTTTTTCCCTGGTTTCTAAACTCTGTTTAGAAACCCATATTGAATCGTATCCAAACAGAGTTTGGATACGAGAGAAAATAATGTTATTAATAATTAGGTTCCCATTTAAGAATACCAGTTTTTCCAGGATGAGAAGATTTTTTATTGGAACGCCATATTAATTTTACTATAATTGGGATTCTTAAATGTTTTGCAAGATGTAGGGCACTTTTCCAGGTTTGATTGGCATTCTCACCTTGTATTGAAATGCCAATCTCTTCAAGAAACCTGAATCCCTTGTCGTGTGATTCGGAATTAATGATATTTGAAATCGAAATATTTTTTAATTCATCGAAAGAATTTAGTTTACTCATAGCTTCAATGTGGGCAATATCAACAAGCTTATTCCATTTGGTTACTTGGTATTTCCCAAATGTTGCGCTCATAATTTTAGTATGTGTTAAATCTTCAGGATAATCTGGATCAATTTCTATAACCTTATTTTGGGTGATAGGTGTTTTTGTGGTTTGTATTGTTTTATCAGATCTATCATAAAAGTCTAGTAATTTTTCAATAACTGTAGCTGGTGTATCGACCAGCGGTGTTGCATGTTCTTGTAATCTTTTAAATATGGCGTCAGAAATTCTTATTACAGGGCTCATAATAATACCTCCTATGATTTTAATATATACAATGTAACATAGTTACATTATTTTGTCAAGCATTTTTTTGTTTATTTTTGTATATTTAATGGTGTTCTGCCGATCATCCTGGGGTTTCATCCCTGGACCCAGGAAAAAGCGAGGGTTTAACCCTCGAATATAATTACGCACCCGTGTAGGAACCCCCGCGCGATCAGTAATTGATGTTTCTAATAAAAACATATAGATCAGATAATATTAGGCTATACAAATATAATAAATGAAATCAAATACAACATGTTATATGTGCGATTCCCCAGCAACTTCTCGGGAACATGCACCACCAGTATGCTTCTTCCCAAATTTTAAGGAATTTGATCGAGATTTAAGACGAAATCTTATCACTGTACCTTCTTGTGATAAACATAATTCCTTAAAATCAAAAGACGATGAATTTTTTAAAACTGTAATAACAATGGTCTCAGATAAGAGTAAAATCGGAATGCATCAGTTTAATCAAAAAATTCTTCATGCGGTGACTCGAAGTCAGAATACTTATGGAAACTTCTTTGAAAAAAAAGGAACTTTAAATAAAGGTTCAAATCAGGCTCTCAAAATTGATCGAAACCGCTTTGATAATTGTATTGATCATCTCGCTAGAGCGGTATTTTATTATAATTACAATAATAAATGGAAACTACCATTATTAGTATTTTCACCAAATTTTATTAGTGCAATAGAGAACGATAATGCTGTGCCACATAAGAAATCTGAAAAAATAATGTCCGTCGCAAATATTTATCTGAAAGATGAACTTTTTCATGGTGAGAATCCTGAAGTTTTTAAATATCGAATTAAATATAATGAGATTGAAGAAATATATATATTTAATGCCATATTTTATGATAGTTTTCATATTTATTCTATCTCATTAAAAAATAAATAATAATTTAGATCGTCCTGGGATTCCACCTTTGGACGCAGGAAAAAGCGAGAACTCAACCCTCGCATATAATTGCACACTGGGGTAGGAACCCCGGCGCGATCATCGGGGTGTTTACTTTGAATTGGAGGAATGGTATTTTAACAAGCAGGAATCATTTTTTAAGAGGCAGGAATGGCATTTTAAGTGGTAGGAGTCATATTTTAACAGGTAGGAATCACATTTTAAGTGGTAGGAATCGTATTTTAACAGGTAGGAATGATATTTTAACTGGTAGGAATCATATTTTATCGGGGTAAAATCATTTTTCACCGTGGTAAAATCGTTCGTCATGGCGTAAAAATCATTCCGCAAGAGGGAAAAATCATTTTGTTTGATCGCCCCGGCCTTCACAGTCCGGGGTGTAGAGCAGGTGGGCTTCCAAGCCCAACAAAACAATTTAATGGATGCTTGACAGGCTGTGAAGCCCGCAGTTTTTAGGCCCTGGACTTAGAAGTCCAGAGCCATCACTTAAAAGCATATAGAATGCATATAGTTTATATATATAGATGCATTTATCTACATATAGATGCTTCTCATAAAAGCATATAGGCTGTATAATATTAGGTTAGGTGCTTATAAATCAAATAACAAGGAGCCATATGGCATTCATAAAAAAACTGTGGCATAAATGGAATATACTCATAGTATTAAGCCTGGCAAAACTGCTGATTCATTTGCTCACAAATACCAATTACAATTTTCATCGTGATGAATATCTGTATCTTACGTTGGGTAATCATCTCTCTTGGGGATATATGGAAGTCCCTCCGGTCATTGCAGTTATAGCAAAAATGGCACATCTGATTGGCTCTTCATTATTTATTACCCGACTGTTCCCTGCAATAATTGGTTGTATCACCGTTTGGCTCATAGGGATGATGGTTGAAGATTTAGGCAGTAAAAAATTGGCTCAGGCTCTGGCGTGCCTTGCCTTTATTTTGTCTCCTGAATTTCTTCGAAGTAATACGTTATTTCAGCCTGTAAGCTTTAACCAGTTCTTTTGGTTTTTGTCCGCCTTTTTTATAGTCAAAATTATCAAGTCCCAAAATTTAAAAAACTGGATCATTCTCGGTCTAGTAGCAGGAATTGGCCTTTTAACCAAATACTCTATCGCTTTTTTTTATTTTGGATTCCTCGGGGCTATTTTACTGACTCCGCACCGGAAATGGTTTAAGACCAAATACCCATATATTGCGACAGGAATCGCCTTTGTCATCTTTCTGCCAAACTTGATCTGGCAATTTTCTCACAAATTACCCATTGTTCACCATATGGCTGAACTCAGTGAGACACAATTGGTTCACGTCAATATTGCAGGCTTTTTGGTTGATCAATTATTGTCTCATCATATTGTTACCATCATGTGGATTTCGGGATTATTATTTTTATTCATTTCCGGAAGATTGAAAACATATCGAGTTCTCGCCTGGATGTATCTGTTCACCATTTTACTCTTAATATTTTTCAGTGGAAAGAGCTATTATTCGATGGGCGCTTACGCGATGCTATTTGCAGTTGGAGGTGTTGCCATAGAGTACTGGCTGGAAAATAAATCTACATATTTAAAGGTTTTGATCATTATTTTAGTGCTTGTTGCGACTATCCCGGTTCTACCTTATGGCCTTCCTGTTTTAAAAATGGAACAAATGAAACGGTATTGCACATTCATGAAAGATCATTTTTCTATGACTCGCCAGTTAATCTGGGAAGACGGCAAAGAGTATTCACTTCCACAAGATTTTGCTGATATGCACGGTTGGGAGGAATTGGCTCAGCGAGTCAGTAAATTTTACCATAGCCTTCCTCCTGATGAACAAAAATCCTGCATGATTCACGGGGGTGGATATTCTCATGCAAGTTCACTTCTTTACTATAAAAATAAATACAACTTGCCTGATGTATTCAGTTTCAATGGAAGCTTCATCATTTGGGCTCCAGATTCTATTGATTTTGACAGGCAGATTTTAGTCGATGATATTTATAACACACAATCAAGTTGGTTTGAAAATATGGTTCTTGTGGATCAAATACAAAATCCGAATGCCCGTGATCCAGGATATATATATTATCGTACTGATCCTAAAATAGATGTAAAACAGCAATGGATCGATGAGGTTAAAGAGAATAAAAATCGCTATAATTTTTAATGCACTTTACATGTAAGGCACCTAACACATGTTTCAACGAGGACGCCTACGCGTGCCAAGAATTCTAACCAATTAAGTTTTATGAAATCACTTCTTTGATTAAAGAATCGTTTGCTCGGCGCCTGTTAAACCGACGTTCTGCGGTACATATATAGACCATAAAAGTTCATTCTAAATTGACCACCCACAAAAATAAAGGGTAAAGGAAGAAAGGGGAAATAATAAATATAAAGGAGTCCCTTATTATGGAAAATAATAATGAAAATGATTTAGATTTTTTAAAAAATAAAAAATTCATTTTTGAATCTCCTGATAATGAATTTGCTAAATTATATATTCGACTTATACATCTTGAGGCTTCTTTCCAAGCATTAAGAAAATATACTGTAGAAAATATTTCCGATTCTACAGGCCGTAGTCAACGTGCTATTCTTTATGATATTGATTATCTTGCTCGTGAATTCCGTGATGAACTTTTAAAGGAATTTTCAAACGATTTTCAGACTTCTTAATAATATCAATTATATCAATATCATGTTTTTTAGAAATGCTTATATTCCATTTAAAATATTAAAGGTCATAGGGCACCTCCACCCCCTTGACCCTGACTACATCTTCTGAAAGTGAACGATGTACCGCAGAACGGCCATGGCGTGCTGATTCTGAATGGAGAATTCCTGAGCCGAGGTATTTTACAGTGCTGACCAGTGTGCTTAATGCTGGGTACGGTGGTAACCCGTATCTTTACACAGACTGATTCTTACGTGGATTGGAGAAACGATATGGTAGCGAAGACAGATGATCAAAAGGCGGTTCAAACAACGTCCACCAAACAGTGGATTCGTTTGATCATAGTGTATCTCCTCATACCACTGGTTCTATTGATTTGCGGATGGGATTTCGGTTGGTGGCAGGCGTGGGTCTATTCCCCGCTGATCGTTGCCGCCGGCATAGGAGGGCGCATTTGGGCGGAACGGCGGCATCCG
>CAZIAH010000055.1:0-27179 GCA_964537715.1 uncultured bacterium
GGGAATGACTGCGACCATCGGCGTCCAATTCAAATTTACCTTTTCCAGCACATCTCCCATTTGCTGCGCGAGCTTCTCGGTCAAAAAAATCACGTGAAATCCTTCCTTGACCGATTGATTGAAAAACTTGCCCGCTTCCGAAACATCGGACACAGGATAGACACGAACTCCCAAAGATCGAAATATCAAGACGGTATCATAATCACCGATTGCACAAATCTTAGACGAATGCATGGAGTGGTAATCCTTCCTCGATTGTTTCTTTCGAAAAACCATTGGCACGTCCGACCACGATGCGTCGAACGGCAGAGAGTTCGATCTCCTTGAAAATGAAATAGGCAACCAACACTTCGATTCCGAAACCGCAATTCCGCGCCATTTGAATCAATTGCAATCGGATTTCCTGACACATCCGCTCCCATTGGGAAAACGGCTGATCCGCTTCGATCTGTCGAATCGTCCGGGTGATCAGCTCTCCGTACGAAGTTTTACCCAGAACCCGAAGCATCTCTTCCCACGATTCGTGGAACAATGCATTCAAAACAGACGGATCTATCCGCCCCCCGAGAAGCCACACATCCTCCGGCAACGATTCTTTTGCATTCACTATCTTCAGACGAAAAAAAGTTCTCAGGTTGATCAAATCCGATTCGAGCACTCTCCATGATTTGAGAAACGGATTGGGATAGCTTTCAAGCACATCCTGCCACTCCTGAAATTCGGCCTGATCGATGAACGTATCGATCTCCTGCCCGTTTTTCTTTTCATCGGGCAATTCGTGGAAATGATCGACCGTATTCTGGAGAAATACCGGCAGTGATTTTTCTGCTTCGGATTGAACCGCATTTCGAATCGCTTCTGTTTCGATCAATCCGCCTTCACGCAGCAAACCCTCTCGCGATTCACCGGACACCCTTTCTCGGAGAATCACCCTGAGATTGTGAAAATCGATCCGTTTTCGAAATAGATCTGTCCAGACTGGATCCCGGCTCAACTGGCAGATCAATTCCAGTACGGAACGCCATTCCAACCGGATCAGTGCTTCAACCTGATTCCAGGAGCGCACGTTATCGACATCTCGTCCGTAGCCGGCTTCCGAGAGAATCCGCCCGGCTTCCTCCGCACTGGAAGAAAGAATGAGACGGTTCAAGAGCTGTTTCGTTAGAAACCGTTTTTCCAGAACCCGGATACGTCCGACGGCAAATCCGTAACGCATATCGAATCGAAGACGATAACTCACTGCTCTCCTCCAAAAAGAATGGATGCGACCTCGGATTCCAGTTCCTCACGCGCGTTGCCAAACAGAACAGACAGTGTCGCATTGATCTCCTTGCGCTCCCGACGGAGAATAAATCCGCCGTCGCTATCGATGATCTCTTTGCTCAGTGTGATCTTTCCAAGTTTGCCGGATTTTTTCAGACGCCGATTCACCGATCCGATCAGGGAAGAAGAAATCTTCTTGGCGTCCGATTTGGCGGCAACGACTTCTTCGTCTCCGGTCACCGCAACTTGTTCGAGTAACGTGCTCAAAAATTGGACGTACTCCTGCACCTTGAGTTGCTTGATGCGGTCGTAAGCTTCACGGAACGCTTCATCGATCAGTTTCTGCTTGAGATCGAGCAGGTTCTGACGCGACTCCATTTGACTACTGGAAAGCATTCTTCGAACCGATTCTTCCGCCTGATGTTTCCCTTTTTCCTCGGCGTCGGACCGGATTTTTTCGATCTCCCGGGATTTCTGAACTTCGATATCAGTAACCTTTTTCCGATAGGATTCGAGAATCTCTTCGGCCTCTTTTTCTGCGTCCGAACGAATTTTTTCTATAATCGCTTTTACTGGCATGTAGCCTACCTACATCTGAATGCTGTTGATAAGCAAAATGGAAATGAGCAAGCCGAGAATCGCATAAAATTCCACAAACACACCCAGCACGAGGGCCTTCCCCATTTCGTTCGGCTGTTTGGCCGTCATGGTCACACCGGTGGCACAGACGCGGCCCTGGTGGATCGCGGAAAAAAGACCGGCCAAAGCAATGGGAAGACAACCCAAAAGAAACTCGAATCCTTTGGCCACGGTCATCGGCTCCTGAATACCTCCGCCGAGCAATCCGAGTTTCATGATCGCGATAAAACCGACCAGAAAACCGTAGATGCCCTGCGTTCCCGGAAGCGCGGTAAGCAGCAACAGTTTTCCAAAAAGTTCGGGCTCCTCGCTCATCACGCCGTTGGCAGTCTGACCAACCGAACCGACAGCCACTGCGGACCCGATGCCCGCAAGTATCACTGCCAATCCGATTCCAAAAAGCGCAATAATCAATCCTGACATGTATTCCTCCTGTTTAATTATAAAAATGACAACCTACCCCTCCGTGATCTTGTGATCCACGATCAGGGAATATTGATATTGCTCTTTCAAAGGTTTGAAGGGGCTTCCTCCCCCTTCCAAAAATTTCTGAAAAAACTCGACGAACTGAAGCCGCATGGTGTGAATAAAACCGCTCACCATGTTAATCAGTATATTGAACAAATGCCCGCCGACGAAAAACAGGGCGGCCAGTACGATTCCGATCACCGGGATCCCCTTGATCATCCCGATCATGGTATTGATGACCATAGCGATCACACCGGTCGCCATGCCCATCGCCATGAGGCGGGAATAGGAAAGAATGTCTCCAAAATACCCCGTAATGCCATAGAGACTGTAAAGGCCGGCAAAAATTCGTGCAACCGGATTCTTGCTCGTCCTTCCCCCGAACAGCACGATGACACCGGCTGCTGAAATCGCCATCCATTTGCCGATTGATCCTGCCGCTGTGCCGAGAATGGACGGCCGCCCCATTCCGATAAGAACCAGGCCGGAGAGCAGGGCAAGCCAGGAAATCTGATCGTAAATGCCGTCTAAAATTTTCCCTTTTCTGACCGAATCATAGAATGCGAGAATCAAACCAAAACAAACATGAATAAATCCCAGACCCATACAAACACCGAGAAAAATAATAGACCCCTTTCCTTCCAGGGGATCGAAAAGCATCAATCTGCTTCGTATGGCCTGAAGTTGAGGGGAAAAGTTGGAAAAGTCGAGACCGAAATAACCGCCGGTGACTGCTCCGACGGGAATCGTCATCAGTCCTGTATAAAAAAGAATGGCAAAAAGCCGTTTCGATCCCTGGCCCAGAGGAATTTTCTTCAAGGTAAGAAACGAAAGCAGCGCCACAATCAAGCCATACCCGGCATCGGTGAGACACATGGCAAGAAAGAGAATGAAAAACGGTGCCAGTCTGGGTGTCGGATCGAGTTCGAAATAGGATGGGGAACCGTAAAGATCGGTGATCATTTCGAAAGGTTCGGCAAACGGACGGTTCTCGAGATAGACCGGCGGATTCTCTCCTTTTTCGGGCCGTACTTTCACCACACGGATCGTCGAAAAGGTTTTTTCCATCTTCTCCTTGAGAGCCGGAAAATCTTCCTCTCTCGTCCATCCCTGCAGCATGACGGCTTTTTCCGTTTCTGCGAAACGGGATTCGGTTTTAGTACGTTCCAGCAGATTCGCCAGATGTTCCTCGATCACGATAAGTTTAGGACGATGATCGATCAGCTGCGCCGTTTGATCGTTGAGCGCTTTCTTTTGAACTGCAATTTCTTCGATCTGCTTATCGAGAGAAGCGATGATCTCCCTTGGAATTTGTGTGTATCCTTCCCAAGTGACTTCCCTGTGTTCGATCTTGCCTAGAATGCCGACGATCTTCTCCTGTTCTTCCTTGAGATGGATCAACAGAACCGCATCACCAGATTCGGATTGCGAGAACCGCTCGATGTGAAAACGCTCTGTTTTTTCACGAAGCCTGGCAACCAATTCATCGTAATTTCCACGAGATACGAAAAGTGTACGTACCACCGACTTGTTCGTTTCTCCGATCTGATCGAGGGAAAAATCCAGACCGATCCAGTCCGTGAGATTCTCTTTTTCTCTCTCACAGCGGTCGAGCTGCAGATTGAGTTCATTTTCCTTCTGATAGATCGAATTGCACAGGTCGACGACAGATTGATAGTCAAATTTCTCTGTGATTTTCCGAAATTCCTGCGGCGTCATCCTCAATCGCTGTTCCGAAATCTTTTCGAGAAAACCCTGCTTTGGTATGAACGGGGCCAGATATTTGATTGCAAAGCGGATTCCGGCCAACCGTTTTTCGATGGTTTCGAGCTGCGGCGATTCTTCCGGCTTGAATGATTCGTATTTTTTATCAGGATGCATTTGGCTGAAATCCCGAACTTCCACCACACCCAGCGTCTGAAGCAGGGAAAGCGCCCGATCTTTTTCCGTCTTGTGGCTGAAAATCTCAACTTTTTGCATGGAGGAAATAGCCATTAACCCAAAATCCTCCTTAATATCAACGCAACTGCTTCCTCTTGATTCTTTTTGCTCGATTGAACGATTTTCTGTTTTTTCGCTTCCGTATCGTCTAAGATCGCCTGGACTTGAGGCTGTGCTTCATGCCTGGCCGATTCCACCATTTCAGTGACGATTTTCTTGACTTTTTCTTTCGATGCTTCGATTTCTCTGGTCATTTGAGCGATTGCCTTTTCGACCATTGCTTCGCCCTGCTGACGCGCTTTTTGCAATGTGGCTTCAGCCTTTGCTTCAGCTTTTTTGATCGTTTGCAATTCTTTTACGGACACTAAAAAACCTCTTGCTTAAATTTAAATTTGGATATAATAAATCCCCAGTACCAAAATTCTGTAAAACCATAATCGGCAGGAAAAATCGGTCAATCGCATTAAAGGCACACTGGGGAACTACTTTAACTCAACACCGGATTCTCTTTTTTATTTTCATCCAATTTTTGATAGCTCTTTTGACCCTCTCCTTCTTTCATAGAACATTTCCCGTCAAACTGGGCGCCGTCATCCACAACCAGACGGGAAGCCTTGATATCTCCCTGAATAAACGATTTGGATTCAAGAACCACCTTCCCGGAAACAACGATATTGCCTTTAATTCTTCCGGCCAACAGAAGATCTTTGGAATGAACACTTCCTTCAACCACACCATCTTTACCAACAACGACAGTATCTGTAGCACGAATGTTTCCGGTGACTCTCCCGTCGACACGGATGCTGTTTTGAACCTTCACATTTCCATCCAAAACAGTTCCCTTGCCGATAATCGTCGTCAGTTCACCTCTCCTGCCAAACTCTGTCAGTGCTTTTTCTTTCACTATATTTACCTCCTCATTTGCCCCTTCAGCTCTCGGTTGAAGCCGCAAAACACGTCTAAGTTCCTTTATCCAGTTTTTTACTGTGTATTGCATAAACAAATTCCTCGGGATCCAACGGTTCGCCATTTCTCCATATCTCAAAGTGCAAATGCGGGGCCGAACTGATTCCAGAACTCCCCAAAAGCGCAATAGACTGGCCTTTTCTCACCCGCGCTCCCTGTGTCACGAGAAGACGCATGGCATGCGCATAATAGGAAAACAACCCCTGACCATGAGAGATCACGATGACATTACCAAAATCAGGCGTCCAGTCAGAAAGAAGAACGACCCCTGCTCCGGCTGCTCGAATCACGGTTCCTTTCTTCGCTGCAATATCGATCCCATAATGGCTGCGGCCTACATACCATCCGCCCTTCTGAAAATGGGTGGTCAAAAAACCTTCCACGGGCAAAAAGGTGGGCAAATATTCCGGATTGAAAAAATCCCCGGTCGATTCAGATAAGAAGCTGAGCCGATTCTTTGTGGAGACATCCCGTTCTTCTTCCTCAATAACCCCGGTTTCCGGACTCGTTTCCTCATAATCAGACTGTGGAACCACCGGCGGCTGACTTTCCGGAAAGGGTTCCTGATTCTCTTCAAGTCCGAGCGTGCCTCCGAATGCTTTTCGTATCTTCTGGTCCGTTATCCGGATCTGCTGAAACTCCCTGGCAATGCGCTCAATCTTCTGATTTTGCGCTTTCAAATCCACATTTTCCGTCAACAAAACCTGTTTGATATTTTTTAGACGATGAATACGAAAATAACCAACGGCACCCCAAATAATATGAACACTTAAAACCAAAAGCAGAGCCACGATAATCCAGCCCTGGGTGTAGTTGAGTGTAATGCTTTTGGGATCCCGTTCCCGATCCGGGATGAAAATAAAAGAAAAATAACGTTCTCTGCCGCGCTTTGCCATATCCTGCCTATATCTTATACTTTAATTTGTTCGATCAACTCCATGATTCGTTCCAGGTCATCGGCCATATAATATACAATTTCGATCTTCCCTCCCTGACCGGAAGGTTTCACATGGACCTGGGTTCCAAATATTTGCCGCAATTGATCTTCCATTTCTGACAGATGGGGGTCCTTTTTTACCTCGGGAACCGGTTCGAAGGCTTTTTCTTCCGACTCCAGCCGTTGCCTGACTGATTCCTCGACCTTCCGGACATTCCATCCACCCTTAATAATTTTTCTCCACATTTCCAGTTGTTCCTCGGAAGTGCGAAGTCCCATAAGGGCCCGTGCATGCCCCATCGAGATTTCCTCGTTCTGAATGCTCTTCTGAATATTGAAAGGAAGCCTCAGCAATCGAACCACGTTCGCAACAGTAGCCCGGTCTTTCCCGACTTTCTTGGCGACCTCTTCCTGTGTCATTCCGTACTCTTTTTGAAGACGCTGGTAGGCTTTGGCGAGATCGATCGGATTCAGGTCTTCTCTTTGTATGTTCTCGACCAGGGCCAATTCCAGCATCTGACCTTCCGAATTTACATCCATGACATAGGCGGGGATCCGGGCAAACCCGATTTCCTGAACCGCCCTGAACCGCCTTTCGCCAGCAATCAATTCGTATCCGTTTTCAACTGCCCGAACAGTAATGGGCTGGATCACTCCGTTTTCCATGATGGATTGCTTCAACTCATCCAAATGAGCCCGGTCGAATTCGAGACGCGGCTGAAATGGATTGGAATGGATCAAAGAAACATCGATTTCAGCGAGTGATTCCTCATGAATATTGGACATTTCCTCTTCTTCGCTGATCTGCGGAATCAAAGCTTCCAGGCCTCTTCCCAGCCGCTTATGCTTCATGGTTGATAACCTCCTCAGCAAGCCGGATGTAATTGTCCGACCCGATACAGACGGCATCATAAAGAATCACCGGTTTCCCAAAACTGGGTGCTTCACTCAGCCGGACATTTCGATGAATCTTTGTTTCAAAAACCTTGTCGCTGAAATACTTTTTGACATCTTCCGCAACCTGATTGGACAGATTCAACCGGCTGTCATACATGGTCAGCACCACCCCTTCGATTTCCAGATGCGAATTGAGATGTTTCTGAACAAGACGGATCGTTTTGAGCAGCTGACTCAAACCTTCAAGCGCGTAATATTCGCATTGAATCGGGATGAGAACGGACTGGGCCGCGGTCAAACTGTTGATGGTGAGCAGTCCCAGCGAAGGGGGACAATCAATGAAAATATACTGATACTTTTTTTTGATGTTCTGCAGAACTTCCCGCAGAATTTTTTCCCTTCCAATCAGATTCACCAGTTCGATTTCCGCACCGACCAGACGAATGCTCGACGGCAGAATATCCAGATAAGAAATTTCGGTCGGCTGGATCGCTTCATTGATATCCGTATTTTTTAATAAAACCTCATAGATGCTCTTCTCGATATTATCGTGATCCAGCCCCAGACCGCTAGTTGCATTGGCCTGAGGATCAATATCTATGAGCAGCGTCGGACGCTCGGAAACGGCAATGCAGGCACACAGATTGATCGCCGTTGTTGTTTTTCCGACCCCGCCTTTCTGATTTGCAATAGTAATGATCTTTGCCAATCTATTCTCTTCAATTAGTATATGATTCGAACTTTTAATATACAATTTTACAATTTTAAATGCAAGCAGAGATAGCCGGATTTAGCATACCTCATTCAATCGAAGAATGAAGCATTTTTTTTAGCTCAGGAATAAACACAGAACTTTGAAATGCCGGATTATTGATAATCGCTTCTATTTTCTCCTTTTTCAATTCCGGCTTCTGCTCCTCCAGTGCCCTCGTTGCCAGCACACCCACCGCAACGTCTACATTCTCCCGGGAGACAGCCTCTTTTTTAATCCAACCTTTTTTCTTTCGCTCGGCTCCGACCACTTTAATCCAATCATTCTCTGTTTGTTCGACGGCCACCATCTCCATGGGTTCAAAAGTCTGTTCTATTCCCGTTAATATATCAGGACGTCGATAAATACCCGCCTGTTTAATAATCACAGATGGTTTTGCATCAGTAGCGATCACATATTGGGATGCCCAACCTGTAGTACTGTCCGAAAGCTGGATTTTGTAATATCCCCGGTTTCGATCACTCGAATCAACAGCCGTTATACCCAACCAGATTACCTCTTCTCCAAGAGAAAGTGACGACAACCATTTGCCGTCTTTTGAGGGAGCTGCACGGACTGCCCCCTTGTCCCAAATGCAGACAGAAGGGATCGCTTTGATCTCTTCCTGGACGATTTCCGTTTTTTTCTGCCCTTGACAGCCAAACAAAATCATTAAAACAAGCTCTGATAAAACGAATAATTTCTTCATCATGCTTCCCTCCTCTTGGTTTTAAACATACAAAAATGAGATTCGATTCTATATGCCCGTTTCGTCCAATATGCTAAAAACCGTTTCCGCAATAACATAGAGCGAAACAATATCTGATTGCTGGTCCGGTATCAGGGTCTGCTTGATGAACAGCTCGCCTGTCTTCCGGGTAGCCACCACTCCCTTGGGTTTCAATCCAATGAGAGCGATCAGACCGGATTCGTCTTCAAATGAGAAACCGTCTTTATTGGCAATGGATTGATACTCGAGTTTCAAATTCTTTCCATGAAATAACGTTTCAACGAGCACATTTGAAAATCCGGGCTTGTTCACAGTAAACTTTCCGGTGTCATTTCCATCTTCAGAAATCAAAAATTCAATGGGATAAACCTTTTCCCCGGATTCAAAACTTGAGCTTGCCTTTTCTTCCTTGGATCGATAAAAGGTAATTTCTCCGGTGACATCGTAGGTTTTATGATCCAGCGGATTGGCCACTGAAAAATAATAAGTCGATATTTCTTTCGTATGAACGAGATCTTTTTTTGAGGTCGTTTTTCGTCCGAGCAGACTGACGTCTGTTAACGGGGAGCCGACTTGGGGCCGAATTTCATAAACCGAACCCGATTGGGGATCTTCTAAAATAAAATGATTGAATACAGAGGAACGATGGGATAAAGGACTGGTAATCACATAACGAATCGCATTTTTCTCGAAATCGGGATTTTCTTTCAGCTTGGCTTCCTTTAAACTGGTGCAGGAAAACAGACAACATAGGAAAAACAGACAAATGAAAAACAAGATAGCATACTTTCTCATATTTCAACCTCCCATGATTATTGAAAGATGAACAGCAGAGTTCTTCAATAGATAAAAAATCACAGTGAAAAAAGCAAGAACTTTCCAAAGTTCGATAAATCCATACGACTAAATTTTTGCATAGATATTGAAAGAAACATTCAAAAAAAAAGACACCCTGCAAGGTGTCTTTCAGTAAAACTATTCAATTGGGAATATCACGCCTGCTTTTCAACCGCTCCCGAACGAATACATCGCGTACACACTTTCATTTTTTTCGGTGTACCATCTATTTTAACCCGTACGGTTTGTAGATTGGGAAGCCAGCGACGCCTGGTCAGATTGTGCGCGTGGCTGATTTTATTTCCGACAACGGGACCTTTTCCGCATATGTCACATTTCCGTGCCATAACCATCCTCTGTTATTCTAAATGTTTAGCCAATTTTCAGGACATTCATTATACAAAAAATTAATCAAAAAAGCAATAGTTTCGTACAAATCTTCTGTCCTATTTCTATTTCGGATTGATCAAAGTAGTACCGACCATAAAAACCGGCAACTTTATACATTAAGAAAAAACTTGCACGCTCCGTTTTTAAATAATACATTGAATCTGATCAGCGCTCGCTTACTCCGAGGCTTACCTCGGAGTAAGCGAGCGAATATAATAACTTTTTCTTGCAGATGAAGATTCCCCGCTGCTTGCCCGCCAGGGGCGGGCTTGCGGTGGGGAGCTTCAATTACTTTGAAACTTTGCAATACACATTTTGCAGGAAGAGCAATGCTGGCTCCAATGGCCGGTGTGGCGGACAGCGCCTTCAGACTGATCTGTAAAAAGTGGGGCGCTTCGTGTGTTTTTACCGAATTGATCAGCGCCAACGCTCTGATCCGGAACAGTGAGAAAACGTTCCGTCTCATGAAGTTTTTGGAAAAAGAGCGCCCCATCGCCATCCAGCTTTTCGGAAACGATCCCGAAATCCTGGCACAAGCAGTTCGCATTGCTGAAACACTGAGACCCGACTGGATCGATCTCAATTTCGGCTGCCCTTCCAAACGGGTGGTGAAAAACGGATCCGGCTCGGCCCTTTTAAAAAATCTTTCTGGATTGGAAGCAATCGTTTGCGCGGCGAGAAAAGCCACCTCTCTTCCAGTCTCCGCAAAAATCCGGAGCGGCTGGGACAGTGATCATATCGTTGCCGTGGAAGCAGCCAAAATCGTCGAAGCCGAAGGCTGTTGCGCCGTAACAGTGCATGGACGCACCCGGCAGATGGGATTCAAAGGCAAATCGGACTGGACCGTCATCCGGAATGTAAAGGAGTCCGTTTCCATCCCTGTCATCGGCAATGGAGACATCCTCTCCGCCGAAGACGGCATGCGAATGATCGAAGAAACCGGCTGCGATTTCGTCATGATCGGAAGAGGTGCTTACGGACGTCCGTGGATATTCAATCAGTTTGAATATTATTTTAAAACGGGAATTCAGATTCCGGATCCTTCGTTTGCAAAACGGATCGATCACTGCATCGAACATTATAAACTGGCGTTGAAAACAATCGGTCGGGAACGCTGTGTCCGGGAAATGCGCAAACACATCGGCTGGTATCTAAAAGACATGCCCGATTGTGCAAAGGTGAAACAGGAGATTTTCAGGATGGCCGATCCGAAAGCCGTTCTCCTCCGGCTCCGCCAGTTTCAGAAACAAGCGCATGAATCAGCAGATTAAGACAAGATCAAAATAACCGATTAACATCATCCTATTTTTTTCGTATATTATACTCGTATATGATTCCTGTATTTTTTATATTAAATACGATGCTCCATGTTCAAAGTTCAATGTTCATTGATCCGTGTTATTCGTTACCTGGAGTTTTCAATGAATCATTTCGAATTTTAAAACCAAGGAGACAGCCATGAAACGAATCTGTTTAATCCTCTCTTTTTTCCTGATCACAATCGGATCGGTTTTAGGTCAGTGGTCCGGTTATACGACCGATCAGGGCAGTGAATTGGATGGCGGAATCGGCATGACCTGGATCGACGATCAGGCCTACTATACCATCAGTTTCCAGCCGGATATCAGCATCGGCAAGTTGGGTTTCGGACTCGGTCTCAATCTGCTCTACAATACCGAAACCGGAAAAATTCGAACCGAGGATTGGGATTCGAACTACGACTACGCGCGAATCATCCGCTACATCCGGTACGGCCACAAGGGAGACACATTTTACACGCGTGTCGGTGCGCTGGACGCGGCCCGCCTCGGCCACGGATTCATTCTCAACTATTACAACAATCAGGTCAACTACGACGAACGGAAAATCGGCCTGACACTGGATATCGACTTCGGAAAATACGGATTCGAATCATTAACCAGTAACCTGGGACGTCTCGAATTGATCGGCGGAAGAGCCTATTACCGGCCGCTCTATTCCAGCCCCGTTCCGGTGCTTCGTTATCTGGGTATCGGAGCGAGTCTGGTTACGGATCAGGACCCCGATTCACGGAAAAGCACGGGTGAAAAAACCACGGTCTGGGGAGTAGATGTCGAACTCCCTTTGATCAAATCCAATATGCTGAAAATGATTCTCTATGCGGACCATGCGAACATTGCCAGCTACGGAAGCGGTCAGGCCGTCGGCCTTGGTACGGATTTCAGCGCCCTGTTCGGCCTTCTCAACGTCTCGGTTAATTTTGAAAGACGTTATCTCGGATAAGAGTTCATCGGGTGCTACTACGGCAGGTTTTACGAAATCTTGAGATACACCACGATCAGCGAACTGGCCGATTTTTACGAATCCCTGGGCGGAGATGCGGAAAGTATCCCCGAAAAATACCTCCCGATCACAGAAGATGTCCGCGTCACACAGGAAGCGCTTCTCCCCATGATGAACAAGAAGCGCCAGGGCTGGTACGGAGGTCTGTACGTCGATCTGATCCACATTGTCCAAGCGCTGGGTACGTTTGAGATGATGGACAATGTAAACAACAGCGGCATCCTTCATGTCGGAGCGGGACTTTCCCAGTCCATTCCACTCGTGGACATCGATGCCTCGTACGACAAACGCGGCATCGGCACGTTCAAGGACATCCGCACGCTCGACTACCGCTCTGTGGCCCGCGTAGGCATCGGATACAAACTCAAGCCCTATCTTCTGCTCTATCTGGATTACATCTGGAGCTTTGTCTGGGATGAAGAAAATCAAAATTACAAACCCCAGGAGCGTTTCCAGCCGCGGCTCGCCTTCCGCTATAGTTTTTAAATCATGGATCATCCAAATGGGGCTGAATCAAAAGCTTATATTGGGTCATCCCGAGCGGAGTCGAGGGATGTTAACTCTTTAAAAATCAGCATGTCTCGACGGAGTTTATCCTGAGCTTGCCGAAGGGCTCGACATGACATTCAATGCTTTTTGGGACTTTTGATACAGCCCCCGTTTTTCTATTCATACAATTTCAAAATTTCACTTGATACTTATCGATAATTTTCATACTTTTTTTAAAATTTCACATCCTGGATATTCCTGTTTTATAATAATCTCGTATTATACAGACCTGTGGAAATTAAAGGATAATTGCTATGATAAAAAAGGTAGCCAAAGTAAAAAAACTAAATGATAAAGATTTCATTTTGGATGATCTAAATTATTGGTTGAGTAAATCACATGAAGAAAGAGTCGCTGCGGTAGATTATTTAAGGAGCCAATTTCATGGAAGTTCAGCAAGACTTCAAAGAGTTGCTCGAGTTATTCAACGTTCACAAAGTTAAATATCAAGAATAAACGAGCTTCCGGCAGAAAAAAAGACCTTGCTGACCTGGAAGCGCTCGGCGAAGAATAACCGGATCGCTCTGGATTGAAAAATCCAAAATATTTTTTTTCTTATAATTTTAAAATTTTACTTGATAATCACTCAAAATTTTTATATTTTCGTAATAATTCTGCATCCAAGATTCTGCCGTTTATAAAATTTCAAATCAACAGAAATGAAATCATGGAAACGATTTCAAGAATAATTCCATTTCATATTGATTCCAGGAAAAATGACAATATTATTACCAAACCGCCCAGACTGCTCGATCAGGTACGGCATGCCCTGAGAACAAGGCATTACAGCTATGCCACCGAGAAATCCTACATCGGGTGGATTAAACACTTCATTTATTTTCACAACATCACACATCCGAAAGACTTGGACGAAGAAGCGATCAGCCGGTTCCTCACGTATCTGGCCGTACAAAGAAAAGTTTCCTCCTCAACCCAGAATCAAGCCTTATGCGCCATTGTTTTTTTATACAAAGAAGTACTGAAAAAGGATATTGGAGATCTTAATTTAATATGGGCAAAAAAGCATAAACGTATTCCAGTCGTATTAACACGAGAAGAAGTAAGGGCACTATTTAAACAACTCTCAGGTACTTACTGGATCATGGCAATGCTTTTATATGGAGCAGGTCTTCGATTGAAAGAAGTCTTAAATCTCAGGGTAAAGGATATCGATTTTAATTATAATCAGATAATTATCCGCGATACCAAGGGCAGAGAAGACAGAGTAGTGCCTTTATCTCAAAAAGTAAAGGCTCCACTTCAACAATATCTAAAAAAAGTGAAAAATCTTCATAATAAGGATCTAAGGGAAGGATTTGGGAGTGTATACCTTCCCGATGCATTAGAGAGAAAGTATCCGAATGCAGCACAAGAATGGATATGGCAGTATGTTTTTCCAGCTCATTATATTTCTACTGATCCAAGGTCCGGTATTAGACGCAGACACCATTTGTATGATTCAGTACTGCAAAAGGTTATTAAAAATGCAGTCAGAAAAGCTGGAATTCAGAAGAGAGGAACATGTCACACATTAAGGCATTCATTTGCTACACATCTTTTAGAAGATGGCTATGACATAAGAACAATCCAGGAATTACTTGGCCACAAGCATTTAGAAACCACCATGATTTATACGCACGTTGTAAAGCAAGGAGCACTCGGAATTAAAAGTCCAGCAGACAACTTATGAGGTATACTATAAATAAATGAATTACCAAATGATAAAAACAGGAAAAACATTGAAACCAGGTCAGCCAGGTGCTCAAAAATGGAAAGGAAAGTTTGGAGATAAATTACTTTATGTTAGATATAGATATGATCAAAACAACAAAACAAAGATAACAACCGTTGAAATCATTGTTGACAAACAACCAATTACGAAAAGAAAAAACCAAATACCGAAGAATAAAAAAATGAATTTAAAAGTATTACCTGAAGAAAGGTACATTAGAAATATGATAAAATCGGTTGGTGGACTTTGGAATCCTAAGAAACAATTATGGGAGCTGCCTTATAAAGAAATAGATGCATTAGGTCTAAATAGTAGAATTGTGGATGATGAAAAATAAATTTGTTGATTGAAAGTAATTCCTTATATTAGGAATAATCAACTTCCTTATATAAGGAATAACCGAAAAATGTTCCTTATTTGAGGTATTTTTTCCTTATATTAGGAATCGGAAATTTGATGTGGTGTGGAATATAAACTTATGTTAGCTGTATACTAAAAAATAATATTTTATTTAACTGATGGAGGTAAAAATGAAAATCCATTTTAATCTCAAGGGGAAAAAGAATTATTTTCATTATCTTTATATTGCTATTATTTTATTGTTTAGCATTTCATCATTTGCTCAATCTAATCTAACCGTTTTTGCAGCAAGAAATAATATAGGTGCTATTAAAGTCGGCTATAATTCAAATTTACAGCCTAATCAAAAATATGTATTATTAAGAAGTAGTAATAGAGGTCAGCTTGAAGTTGGTGTTGTTGAGGTAGTAAAAATAAAACAAGGAAATGCTGGTATAAGATTGATAGAAAATCGTAATTCAGATCATATTCAAGTAGGCGATTTTTTAGGCTCTATAATAGATAATACTTTGGATGACCTATTTGGTAACGATTTATTTGATACTGGTAATTCAAATAATTATCAAAGCAATAGGAGTAATTATAACACTCAGCCAAGATATAATCAACAAAATACTTATAATCAACCAAGAGATTTTAATAAAATATTACAGCTCGACAAAGAAATATCTAGTCTAGAAGGATCAAGGAAAACAGGTATACTAATGGTAACTTTAGGGCTTGGTCTAGAAGTAGTGGGTTGGCTTACATATAATCCGATGGATGCAATTGATTGGGATACTGGAGAATATAATGAAAGTAATAATACTCTTTCATGGGTTTGTATTGGTTCAGGTTGTGTACTTTCTATCTGGGGCGGATATAAATGGTGGTCTGCATCTAATCAACTTGGCCACTTAAAAGCCAAACGATATGATATTTCTTTGAATCCAGTAATTTTTCAAAATAATAAAAAAAGTATTGGATATGGTTTATGCTTTAATGTTGATTTTTAGTTACATAAATTATATTCAATTTTTCAGCTAACAAAGCGGTTGCAGTGGATGCAAAAGCGCACCGTTTTTTGTGTTTTCAGTGTTCGGTGGAAGCACTTCATTTGCTGAAATATCGGTTGGCTTTTGCACGCACTGAACCGCGCCGTTATGTGTTTAAATCTCATTCGTACTTTTTTCTTGGAAGGGATTCTATATAATGAAAAAAATTAGTCGATACGTTAAAATAGTCCTAATTTTTTTAGTTTATGTATTAATAATTAACCATTTTATTTCTAAGGTTTTCATACCTTCTTTTTTGCCTAAAAATCAAACCGTTGTAAATGATTTTGCTTCCTATTATGTAGGCTCCCAACTTTTAAACGATGGAGATACCCCATATCGAAGTTCAGATGGCAGTAAAACTATTAAATTGACTGATATTGAAATGAAAACTTGGAATATTAACAAAAGTGAAATACCAGCGTATATTTATCCCTCGTTTCTTGCAGCTATAATTACACCAATAACGAATTTATCTTATCCTCTTGCCTATCAAATATGGACTACTTTTTGTTTCTTAATGTTTTTCGCAGTGATTGTGTTAACCTTCTTATTAATAAGAAAAAAACCTCGCCTGGATTTTGTAACACTTCTAATAATAGGTATCTATTTTATGTCCATGCCAACATTGGAAACATTAACTTTAGGTCAAGTTAATTATATGATTATGTTTCTAACCTTAGGCAGTTTCTATTTCTACTTTCAAAAAGAACAATTGCTCATTAGCAGTATTTTATTATGTTTTGCTACATTAATAAAACTAAGCCCTCTAATTTTTATTCTTTATTTTATTTATAAAAAAGAATATAAATACCTTTTATATTTTTGCAGTTTTCTTTTTCTATCATTTACTGTTCTATGTTTCATGTTCCCAAGCATCGATTATATGTTCTTTACAGAAGTGCTGCCAGATATCAGTTCAAAGCCAAGTTTAAATAATAAAAGTATTTTAGTATGGGTTCAATATTTATTTATTCCAAACGACTATATTACTCAACTCCATAATTCAATTTTTTGGTCGAAGATTATTACAGGTGTTATCAGCTTGTCATTTCTTATCTTGTTTTTTTTCAAGTTTTTTAATAAAAAAGCCTCTTATGAATCCAAATACAATATCTTCAATTTTTGTGTCTTGATATTGCTTTTATTATTTATTCAACCTTACTTACAAGTTCATCATTTAGTTCTTTCCTTTTTCGTTTTTTCATATTTGTTAAATCTGTATAATTTTCAAAAAGATAGAATTTATCAATTGTTTTTTCTTTTTTTATCATTTGGTTTCATAAATAGCCGTGGTTTTAATTCATTTCAAAAAATAGGCCCTTATTGGTTTAGCGTTTTCCTTTCAAATCCGCAAATTTATGGTATATTAATATTGTTGTTTCTATTTATTAAAGAGAAGAGTAAACACAACAACTACATCGAGGGCGACTTGAAATAGACACGTCTTTTTTACAATTTCGAGTTTTTTGAATTGTTTTTCAATTAAATCTGTGCACGTTTCAAACCCTTCATGCAGATGTTAAATACAATTGCTCACTCCCATTTTAAGAAAGGATGACTAATGAACTTATCTCAAGACCGCATCGCAAAGTTTTTTTTTAGCCGACGAGGTTTCTATCTTTTTCTTTCTCTCTCTCTGTTTATTGGGTTAATCTATTTTATTCAGATGTTTGGGAAAGCATATAGGGGAAACGGATACGATTTCACCAGCTATCTTCTTTCTTCCGAGGCACTCTTAGCTGGCACTAACCCTTATCAGACGGGGAGCCCATTCCCTTTCATCTATCCTCTTTTTCTTTGTGTTGTTCTTTCCCCATTGACGTTATTCCCATACTGGTTATCAAACGCAGTGTGGTTCGTATTAAACGTTTCAGCACTATACTTTTCAATATTTATGTTGCTCAAGATGTATGCTGACTCGTTGTCGTATAAACAGTTCACGGCACTTTTTTTTATACCATTTTTAATCCTTGCGAATATTATTCAGAATAACTTGCTTAACGGACAAGTCAACTTCATCGTTCTGTTGTTTTGTGTCCTGTTTTTAAAGTATTACGTTGACTCTCGAAAGTCACTTGCCTCGGTTTTTTTGTCGGTAGCAATAGCTATCAAACTTACGCCTCTCATTCTCATTTCCTATTTAATTGCTCGAAGGGAGTTCCTCTGGGCTGGTCTTACTCTTTTATTTTCTGCTTTCTTGATCCTTGGTTTACCCTATGCCATCGCTGGCGAGAAAACACTCGACTGGTACTCTCAATACATTCAATCCTTTCTTGTCCATAATATTGGATCCCGTAGTGAAATATCAGACGGTTTTGCTTTTTCAATAACTTCAATTGCCAACTTCCTACTTCCGTCGATTTCAAAACTAATCTCGCTGACAATTGCTTGCCTCATCTCTGTTGTGCCCATCATTTGGCTTCAGCTAACTTCACCGAATGATACTAAACGAGAGCAGACATTGCACTTCAGTCTTTATATGTTGGCAATCCTCTTAATCAGCCCTATGAGCGAAACGCATCATCTGATAAATCTTTTTCCTGCCGTTTCCATCATCACTTTGGCAATGCTCTTATATTCCAAAAAGCAATGGCAGGTTGGATTTCTCATTCTTGGCATTGTATTGGTTTCTGAGATCATAGCAAAATTCTATCACGCCGCAAGTATTGTAGGTATTGTAGCGCTTTATGTTTCAATACTATGGACATACTTTCGACAGAGTGAGCAGGCAACAGTATGCAACAAGCGGGTTTATGACGCTCACAACATTTGAAATGAAGTAAACCCGCTAAACGTTGTGAAGAATACATAACCAGCGCATGAACACGGACAAAACCGCGTAGCGGCTTTGTCCGAAATCGAAAGAAGACGGTTAGCGGTTTTGCCGGTTATGCAAATGTTATACCACTAACAAGAAATTAAGTTCAGTTTCAATACAATAAATACTCTATAGGTGATAAAATGAAAAAATATTTTTACTATTTAATAGTAGTATTTTTAGGAAGCCAAGTTTTTGAAGGTTGTGCAACATCCTGGCCATTTACATCAGCAAGAGAACAATATGGTGAAGTATTCTTTTCAAAAAATCTCATAACTGAAGGTGATAATTATAAACCTATTGGTTTGGGCTCAAATTCTTTTGAGCAAGGTGAAGGCATAATTTATCTTTATCCCCTGACCAAAGGAGGAGAATATTATAATTTAAAGATATTAGATAGTAATAATAATATAGTTTATTCAACTAATGATTATTTAAAAGAGAACTATTGTCAATGGATTATTTTATCAAAAACTCAAGTTAATTATTTTAAGGGGCAATATACTGTGGATGTAGCATTTAACCAATCTGGAAAAACTTTTGAAAAACATTTTGGGATTTTAGATAATCCTGCAAATATGGGAAATAATACACTACCATCGGATGATTTTTATATGTCATCTTTTACAGAAACTAAAGGTGGTTCTAATCCGCAGAAAAGAGATTCTTTTAGTAAATCTGAAGTTCCAGAAGTAATAATTATGGGATATAAAAGTAAATTAGTCAATATAAAAGTTTATTCAATTTCTGCTAATAAATTAGTCAATGAAAATAATACTTATGTTCCGGAACAAAGCAACACTTATATGCATATTCCTTTTCAAAACTTAACACCAGATTCTTATAAAGTTGATTGTTCAATTGAAGGAATTGTAGTCAAAACTTTGTTTTTTACAATTTTTAATTAATAAAAAAATTAGGCGATATATGAAAAATGAATTTCAAAATGATTTTAACTGGATGCTACGTGAATCGAAAGGATATTTTCCTTGGTTAGGGAACAATTCATATCGTGTTTTAAAATATCTTTTTTTTCATATCCATCACAAATTCTTCCCGGAGTTTTATGAAAGAAGTTCTCGTGAAGTAGTAAGACTTATTACTGAGGAAGTTGTTTGTGAAAATCCATTGATTGATATTTTCTTTAAGTCCTTACTGCGTGCTGAGATTAGATTTATAAGTCGATATGTACCGCAAAGAAGCAACGAGGAACGACTTACTGGCAATCTTGTTTCTGAAATTGATAGTTCAATCTTTCTAGTAAAGGAAAAATTTTCCACTTTATCAAAAGAAATATATTCAGAACCAAAAGCGATAGATTTTCTTTACTATGATTTATCAAAGGGTGGAAAAGTAGAAAAATTAAATGGAGCTGATTTAGCTTTCCTTTTAATAATTGACCTTCCTGATTATCCGAAAATCATTAAAAGTATTGTCTTGCAAGCAAAAAAAATTAATAGTAGTGTGCAAATTGATAAGAGACAATATGAAACTTTAAAGAACCACGGGGAAAATGAATGCTCTTATTTATTCTATGATATGAATATGAATTCTCTTACTTCCCCAATGATTTTAGGCTTTGAGGATTATGATTTTAAAAATAAATATGAAGAATCTTCTAAAGCTAAAACAAAATCATTTTCTATTGATTATCAAGATATTCTAGATGGTTTACCTCTTTCAATGTTTTTAGTTTTTCGTTTAATCGATGACTCAGTTGGTAGAAAGCATTATTCAGTTAGAGAAGCTTTAGAATATTTTGGGAGCTTATCGCGTGAAAAAGATTTTGTTGACGAACAACCATTTAATGGAAGAATAGGAATAGCAAGCTTAGGTAAAAATATTAATATAAATTATAGTAACGACAATATATTCGAAATTGTGGTATAACAAGTGCTTCAACCCGACAGCATTTTCGCATTTGGCTTTTTTATAATTTTTAAGTTAGTCGTTCTGTTTCAACTAACTTGTTCAAGGTGTTCATAATAAATTAATTTACTTGCAAACCGTGCTTGCAAAGAAAGATAAGCACGGTTTGCTAATTTTTCGGCAGTTGTGGTTCTATTCGGCAGTTTTGTTATGGGCTGCGGGTTAAGCACAACGCCGTTCGCGGCGCACCGAGAATTCATGATAAGAGCATTTACTATATAGAGATTTCCCGACCCCTTTTGGGAAAAGGGAAAACAAAAAAATAAACCACCTACACCCCTGAACCAAAAACAGGGAGAAAGGCAACAGGAACCCTATCCCCTTGAACCCATAACACCCAGGAATCAGGAAAGGGAAAAGGAGCCGAGACCCAACTGAAAATGAACAAACCGCCAGAACGAAAAATGAAATATGGCGCGCCGCGAATGGTCGCGCTCTCCCTTCCTCCACCCAATGTTCGCGGCGGTATCATATGGCAGCTCAATTTAAATTAAACCATGACTTGTATACACACAACATTTACTCACGCTCACGGCAGGGGCCGCGAACCCACCCCTGCACCGGTCCTGGAAAAACCGACCCCAACCCATACCAATACACCACCCTCGGCTTCCCCAAGTCGGAGAACGTAAATTAACTTAATAGAAGTCGTGTGGCACGTGGCTTTAGCCCGTGACTGCATAAGCTACAGTAAAAGACAAAATGGATAAAATCAAATCAATGAAAAGGAAAAAAATCAAACACTATAATATTCCCTATCATGCACATGAGCTGACTTTTAGTTGTTATCACAGGTATGATTATTTGAATGATCCGATATTGTGTGAATATTTTATTGAAGGGCTTGTTTTAGCAAAGGAGATGTTTTATTTTAAAATATGGGCATTTGTGCTGATGCCCAATCATGTGCATTTATTGATATATCCTATTCACGAGACATATGATATTTCAATCATACTTCAGTATATCAAAGGCAAGAGTTCATCAAGATATCGTAAAACGATACTTGATCATGCACCAGATCGATTTGATTCTTTTTGTGTAAAATCAAAGGGGAAAAAAGTGTTTCGAATCTGGCAAACGGGCGGTGGTTTTGACAGAAACCTTTGGAGTGCCAAAGCGATTCACTATACAATCAACTATATCGAAGGCAATCCTGTCAGAGCAGGATTTGTGGAGACACCTGAAGCATGGAAATGGTCCTCTGCGTATCAGAGATCTTTAAATACCAGACTGGTTTGTGATCTCGATGATGTTCCTATGCTTATGAAATAGATGTTTTTAACTCTGTCACACGATGTATTTTTGGCACGACCTGAAGGCACGTGCCACACGACCGCGTGACCATTAACGCAAAATATGAAAAAAATAATTTTTATAATCATCCTTTTTGTCCCTTCCATTGTGCTGGCTGGTGGTCCAAGCATGCCTGATGGTTATCGAAGACCTAATGAAGCAGAGCTTGATTCACCGAATCGGGATGATGATAAGCACCGTTACGAGATGGCTGTTGGTGATTTCAACGGTAATGAACTGGTAGATGGTGCTTTTTTAGCAATTGATCATAATAATAAAGAACTTGCCGTCTTCGTGTTTCTTTGTACAGACAATGACGAAGTGTATAAATGGTATAAAGTTGCGTCTCTTGAATATCGTGAAATCAAATTTACCGGTGTAAAAACCCTAAAACCAAAAAAGATATACTATTATAGAGACATCACGGATGAAAGCAAATCAGAGTTGAATGTTACCAATGATTCTTTTGAATTATTTCAGTTTGAGGGGGCAAGATCGGTCTTATATTACGAAAAAGAATCCGATCAATTCAAAAGAGTTTGGATATCAAAGTAAGCGTACACCAAGCCATGCATTTGACAGTCAGGGCCGGGCGCCTTTGGTAAATGGCTTTAAATTGGACATCATCAAATACTTAAACGGCCAGTGGAAGCTCTGGCTGCAAATGATGGCAACGTTATGTGAAATTTCTATATTAATGATCGTTCTGGACATCCTTGTCCAGAGTGTTAAGCTGTTGGGTTTCCCAGTTTAACAAATATGATAAGTACAAAATATGAAACGGTATAAAGTATACTCCCTCAGACAGACACTGTTTGTGATCTTAAGCAAACAAGAGAATACATAGTATGTTTACAATCCTAATCCAAATTACCGAAGCCTCTATCTTTTTTTTCGTTTTGAGTTCTATGTCCTATTTACTGTGCAGACGCTGGTTTTCTACCGCCTCGGTAACCGTACGTTTAACTGCCACTTTTGTCGTGCTTGCCTGGATTCTTTCAATTGGTTTTGCCATTTTAATGACCCTGAAAATTTTTACAGCCTGGGCCGCTGTTGTTTTCGCAATTGTTGTAATCATTATCTCTCACAGGTTGATTTGGCCGCCAGGCAAACTGTTTGTCGGCCTGAAGAGTGACCTGATACTGATTCGCAATGCAATAGCAGATACAGGCCGGGATATGGGCTGGTGGGCAATCCTCGGGTGTTTTTTGCTGTTATGTACACTCATGGCGATTCGCAGTATCTGTTTACCTCTCATGGGATGGGATTCTCTCACCTATCATGCGGTGAAGGCCGGCCTCTGGGTTCAGAAGGGAACCTGGTCAATTCTAAATGCTCCAGGTGGTTGGGAGTACTATCGATCGTTCTTTGGAGGTGGCGAGATTTTTACTGCGTGGGCTCAATTATTCTTCCGATCCGACTTTCTGGCAGCAGTGCCTGATTTTTGTTTTTGGCTTCTCATGGGTTTGAGCATCATCTGTCTTGCACGTAAATGCGGCTTGGAACGTAGACATGCTGTCCTTATCAGTCTGGCTATTATTTGCGCTCCAGTATTCACAAGATCAGTCGGGTCTGGTTATGTGGACACATGTGGTAATGCTCTGCTGCTTTGCGGATTTTATTTTTTTCTGCGTTCTTTACATTCACACGAAAGCTATAATCTATACATCGCTGCTGCGTCTTTAGGGATTGCATCGTCGGTCAAGGTCAATATCCTTGCTACTGTAATTCTTATATCGCTACCTTTTCTTGTAATTCTTATAGCCAAAGGTAAATGGCATATTCGAATCTGGTTTTATTGTGCTCTTCTATATCTGCTGCCGGTGACGACATGGTTTCTCTACAATTACACAATCACAGGTTACCCGCTGGGTTGCACGCCCTTGAGCCTAGGGCCGATTACCCTGGGCAAAGCGCCTCCCAACCTGGCTTGGTTCTTAAACCGTCCGGACCTTCGGCCCTACAAGATCTCTTCCGAGTTGAATGCACTGCTCCATGCACTAACGATTTACGGGCCTTGCCTTTTACTCAGTGTTTTGGGCATTCCTGGTTTATTACGTGGTGTATGGCATCGAAGCTCTATTCATCTGTTGGGCGTAGCCTTAATGTTAAGCTCTGCCCTTCTCTTTTTTTCACCCTCTTTTTCAGTGATTCGACTCGTCTGGCCCGGAACAATTGGACGCTTTATTGTGCCTATTATTGTTCTACCCTCTGTCATGGGTCTATCGGTTATTGCCAAAAACAAAACGGGACGTGCTTTGTTTGAAGCCATTTCGATGGTCTGTGTGATCACTGGTGTTTACGAGTATATTCGCTCCCATATACTCAATCGATCTCATGTCGAATTGTTTTTTATCGGCGTGGCAATTATTCTCATTGTCTGTGGGTATTGGGTATTGAAAGCTCCAAAAATAAGGCGGACAGTGAAAACTCGTCTCGGAATTCTATCGATCACAATTGTATATATAATGATTACGATAGCTGGTATTAAATTCAAGGATTGGATCCGCTTATACGCCTATTCGAACTGTACGACAATGCATGATTTCCCCAGATACTGGGTCCCGGCATTGAAAGCATTGGATGCGGAAGAGCCGCCGTTGTGTATTGCATTTACCTATGGACCGTTACAGATAAGCCACTATGCATTCCTCGCCCCTTTTCTTGGTGCACGCTTAGAAAATCGTTTGGTATATGTTTCGCCTGAGAAAAATGGTAATGTGCTTCCTCACCATCCTGATTCCCAGGAAAAAAGTAATCCTGATTTTGATAACTGGATGAACACACTTGTAGACACAGGAGCGACACATCTATTGTGCTTTCGTCCACCTTCAATCGAACTGGAATGGGCCGAAACCCACCCCTGTTTATTCATAAAACTTGCAGGAGTAACTGATGATTGGGGTTTGTTCAGGATTGTACCGTCCGATGACTCAATCAACAAGTTAAAACGATCGCCTAAAATTGTAAATAATTAATATTGCATTTATAATGCAAAATTCATATACTTATTAAATATTTAGATTAATTTGGAGATAATAGTCATAAAATATGTTAGCACATAACCTCTCTTGATCGAAAAATTCAAATATAAAATTATATAACAAATTATTCATTAATTTTTAATTACTTATAATAAAGAGGTACATTATTTATAATCATTTTACCAGAGGTAGCGGTTTGTTGGAAAGATTTCTAACAAAAAAAAGAGCGTCTTTGGCTAAACATTTTATTTTAAAATATGCTACTCATAAAAACAAGATATTAGATATTGGCTGTGGAGCTTATCCATTTTTTCTTTCAAAAATTGACTTTAAAGATAAATACGCATTGGATAAGATATCCATTAAAAATTTACCTCATAATATCCACTTAATTAATCAAGATTTGAATGATAACAATAAACTCTCTCTTGATAATAATTTCTTTGATGTTGTAACATCTTTGGCATTCATTGAACATATAAACCCGGAAAATAGAAAGAAAATATTTTGCGATATATACAGAGTATTGAAAAAGGATGGTGTATTTATATTAACGACACCTTCAAAATGGACAGACAAATTTTTAAAATTGCTATCAAAAATAAATATTGTGAGTAAGGAAGAATTAGATGAGCATAAAGATCTATTTACCCCCAATAAACTCAAAAAATTATTACTGGATTCTGGATTTAAAAGGAAGAATATAAAATCAGGCAGGTTTGAATTTGGTATGAACTTATATACGATTGCTGTAAAGTAAAGCGTATTCACATTGCATTGATATGTTTGAATGATAACATGGAATGAATCAAAAATGACAAAATTAAGTATTATCATACCTTGCTACAACGAAGAAGAATTTCTAAAAAAATGTGTTGATAGAGTACTCGCTATTGATGGGAAACAATTGTCTTTAGAAATCATAATAGTGGATGATAAATCAACTGATAATAGTATACATATTGCACAGCAGTTGGAAAATACTCACAAAAAAGTTCAGGTCATCCAACATCATAAAAATATGGGAAAAGGGGCTGCAATTCGCACGGGTTTAAAAAAAGTAACGGGTGATTTTGTAGCCATTCAAGATGCTGATCTGGAATATGATCCTAATGATTTAAAAAAATTATTGATTCCATTGGAACAGGGAAGAGCAGATGTCGTTTTGGGTTCCAGGTTTTTGTCTTCTGCTGAACACCGGGTGCTGTATTTCTGGCACTCCCTGGGTAATAAGTTTCTTACCTTTTTATCAAACATGTTTACGGATTTAAATCTAAGTGACATGGAGACCTGTTATAAGATTTTCAGAAGTGATGTAATCAAGAAAATTGATATCAAAGAAAACAGATTCGGATTTGAGGCAGAAATTATTGCTAAAATATCACAGATGCGTCTGAGAATATACGAAATAGGTATTTCATATCAGGGACGTACATATGAAGAAGGCAAAAAGATAGGCGTAAAAGATGCACTGCGGACACTTTATTGTATTATAAAATATAATGCTCATAAAGCACCGGTCCCCATACAATTTTTTATCTATATATTTATTGGCGGCTTTGCTGCACTGTTCAATCTTGTTTTATTTTTAGCGTTGATGTCTATTTTTAATAATTTGTTTATAGCGACTCCTATAGCTTTCTTTTCTGCTGCTGCTGTGAATTATCTGTTATGTATATTCATTCTATTCAAACATAAAGCAAAATGGAATTCGTTGACTGAAATAATACTGTTTATCTTTATTGTTTGTATTATTGGCATCATAGATTTAGTAACAACAAATAATTTGTTTCAAATCGGCTTATCGGCTGGTTATGCTAAAATAATAGCGACAGGTGTTGGATTAATTTTTAATTTTTTGGGTAGAAAATATCTCGTTTTCCCCGAACCCGCAAGCGGTCCCTGGAAGAAACAGATTGATAATTAAAAAGAAAGCAAGAAAGCAATTATCGCCGTGGCCAGGAAACTGTTGGGCACCATTTATCAAACATTGAAAATAACTGGATAGTTGAAGATCTTCCAAATCTTGTAGGTATTGGAATAATTAATCATTTTGAAAAATATGAAATTAGGCAGCTATGTCATTCCATTAATAATGTGCACTTTTAATTTGTTGTTTGGACAGGATGAAATACCTGATTCAACAAAAGTATACAAATTAAAAGAAATAATTGTTACTGCCAACCGATTACCAATAGAATTAAAAAATAATCCGGGTCCGATTTCACTGGTTACTCATAAAGACCTCTCTATCATGCCTAAAACGATAGCCGTTGAGGAAGCATTAAGATTGGTTCCCGGAGTACGCATCGATAACCAGCATGATGGGGAAC